>NZ_JAQMIL010000014.1:0-145575 GCF_029990105.1 Bradyrhizobium sp. Arg237L
ACGGGACCCATGGGTGCAACCGGCACCCGGCTTTCCCTGCGCCCTCTGATCTCGAGGAGGGTGGAAAGTGACGCAAACCTCGGGCGCAACGCGCCGCGAGAATGCGGACTCACATCCCCTCACCATACTCCACCGTCATGCCCCGCGAAGGCGGGGCATCCAGTATCCGGCAGCCTCTCGGCTCAAGCACCGCCGCCTCTGGAATACTGGATCGTCCGCCTTCGCGGACGACGACAGCGGTGCAAGGCGCGAGGGACTCGTAGGGTGGGCAAAGCGACTTCACGCACGGTCGCTTAAACGGACTCCAGCGGAAGCATGCCCACCATCGCGAGCGGAGTGCTTGATTGGTGGGCACGCTGCGCTTTGCCCATCCTACGGGCTACGGACTGCAGGATCCCGGCTCGGGGCCGGGACACCGGGAATGACCGACCGTGCAATGCGACAAAAAGCCGTGAATGTGGCGCGCCGAACCCATCGCAAAGCGGTTACGTTGCCTTGCCAAGCGCCGGCTTTGTGGCCATTTTCGTTAGTCGTACCCGGTTTTGATTACCCGCAGATGCTATTGCTCGAGTCTCTCCCAACCGTCATCGGCGCCGCCGCCATTGCGCCGGCGCTTCTGATGCTCTGGCTCGTCATCGCCGCCGACGAGCGCCCGGGCCCGCCGGCGCAGGTCTGGCTCGCTTTCGTGCTCGGCGCGGCCAGCATCTCGCTCCTCGGGCTGGTGCGGGCTCCGTTCAACGCATTGCTGGCGATACCGGAAAACCCCTGGATGACGCTGGTGGTGCGCTCGCTGTTCGGCGTCGCTCTCCCTGAGGAGATCGTCAAGATCGCAGTGATCATCGCCGTGTCGTCGCGGCGCCGCGCCTCCGCCGATCCGATGGACCCGGTGGTCTACGGCGCCGCCGTAGGGCTCGGTTTCGCCGCCTACGAGAACCTCGCCTACCTGGTCCAGCACGCCGAGATGTGGCGCGCGCTCGCCGTGCTGCGCAGCGTGCTCACGGTGCCGTTTCACGGCGCGCTCGGCATCATCGCGGGCGCCTATGTCGCGATCGCGCGCTCCGGCACCGCGCTCGGCGCACACCGCAAGAACCGCGCCTGGGCACGGTTTTCGAGCTGGGCCATGGTGCTGGTCGCCCCGGTCCTGCTGCATGCCGCGTTCGACTTCCCGCTCCTGACCCTGCAGCGGGGCGGCGATCTCGGCTCCACGCTCCGGATGATCCTTGGCTCGGCAAGCGTCCTGATCGGGTTCAGCTCGATCGGCTTCGCCATCCGCCTGATCTACCGGGTCGGCCGCCATCATGCCCCGCGCACCGCGCTTGCGCGTGAACGGCTGAGCCAGTTGCGGCGGATGTGGGCCGTGCTCGTCCTCGGCAGCGGTGCCGGCTTTCTGGGGCTGGCCTTCGTGCTGGCGTCGATCCGTCGCTGGCTGATCAATCCCGAGCACAATCCGGCAGCGATCCTGGTCTCGCTCGCCGCGATCTCCATCGTGATCGGCATAGCGCTGCTGATCGCGACCACTGCGATCTACATCTTCGGGCGAAATCGAATTCGCACGACATCGGAGGGCTTTTCGTCGGCGCCGGGGCCGGGCTAATCTGATATAATCGGAACCGGAACTGCTCTAGGATCGCTCGTGCAATTACGCATCTGCCGGGAGCGCCGCGATGACCCTTCCAGACAACCTCGACAAATTGCAGTCCGAAGTGAATGCCTCGGTGAAGGCGCATTGGAAGGCCTTCCTGTTCGAAGGCATCCTGCTCGCGGTTCTTGGCCTCGCCGCGTTGATCGTCCCGGCCTTCGCGAGCCTCGCCGTGACCATCTTCCTCGGCTGGTTGTTCCTGATCTCAGGCATCGGCGGATTGATCGTCACTTACTGGGCGCGCGAGATGCCGGGCTTCTGGTGGTCGCTGATCTCGGCGGCGCTCGCCGTGCTCGCCGGCCTGATCCTGCTGGCGCGGCCGATGCAGGGCGTGCTGACGCTGACCATCGTGGTCGGGGCCTATTTCGTTGCCGAAGGCGTCGCCACCATCATGTATGCGCTGGAGCACCGGCGCGAATTGACCGGGCGCTGGTCGTGGCTCTTGATCGCGGGACTGATGGACATCCTGATCGCCTTCATCATCGTCGCCGGACTGCCCGGCTCGGCGGAATGGGCGCTTGGGCTCCTGGTTGGCCTCAATCTGTTGTTCGGCGGGGCCAGCCTGATCGGCATGGCGCTCGCCGCCCACAGCATCGACCCGTGATTTAGAGCGTTTTCGAGCGAAGTGGATACCGGTTCGCGTGAAGAAAACGCGTCAAAACAAGAAACTAAAGATTCGGTTCTGATTGAATCAGAACCGAATCTTTGGAGGTGACAAGGCAGGATCCATCCGCTATAGACCAGCCATGATCAACGCCGCCACCAGCTATTCTTGGTACTTTAGCTACGACAGCTCGCTGGCGGCGGGAGGATCGCGCTCAATTTAGTGAAATTGCAGCAAGACGTCCGAACAGCCGCCAGACCTGGCGGCTTTTTTGTTGGCCGGCAGGTTCAAAAATCAAAGGAGCCCGCCGTGTTGAGTACCACTGACGATCTTCGCATTAGAGAACTGAAAGAGCTGAGTACGCCCGAAGAGGTGATGCGCGAGGTCCCGCGCACCTTGACGGCGACGCGGGTGGTGATGGCGGCGCGCAACGCCATCCACGCCATCCTGAACGGCAAGGACGACCGCCTCCTGGTCGTCGTCGGCCCCTGCTCCGTCCACGATCCCGAAGCGGCCATCGATTACGCCGAGCGCCTCGCCACCTTGCGCGAGCAGCTCTCTGACCGGCTCGAGATCGTGATGCGGGTCTATTTCGAGAAGCCGCGCACCATCGTCGGATGGAAGGGGCTGATCAACGATCCCAACCTCGAGGGCAGTTTCGACATCAACAAGGGCCTGCGGCTTGCCCGCAGCGTGCTCTCCGCCGTCAACAATCTCGGCCTGCCCGCCGGCAGCGAATTCCTTGATATGACGACGCCGCAATACATCGCCGATCTCGTGAGCTGGGCCGCGATCGGCGCGCGCACCACGGAGAGCCAGATCCACCGTGAGCTTGCCTCCGGGCTGTCCTGCCCCGTCGGCTTCAAGAACGGTACCGACGGCGATGTGCGTATCGCCGCCGACGCCGTGAAGTCGGCCTCCTACCCGCACCATTTCATGGCGGTCACGAAGGGCGGGCGCTCGGCGATCGCGGCGACCAGCGGCAACGAGGACTGCCACATCATCCTGCGCGGCGGCCGCGCGCCGAACTATGATGCGGCAAGCGTCGATGCCGCCGCGGCAGAGCTGGCGCGCTCAGGCGTCAACCACCGTATGATGATCGACGCCAGCCACGCCAACAGCAACAAGAAGCCGGAGAACCAGCCGCTGGTCGTCGCCGACATCGCCGGCCAGGTTTCCGGCGGCGAGATGCGCATCATGGGCGCGATGATCGAGAGCAACCTGGTCGCCGGGCGGCAGGACGTTGTGCCGGGGGTCGCGCTCACCTACGGGCAGAGCATCACCGATGGCTGCATCGATTGGGAGACGACGGTCTCCTCGCTCAACGTGCTCGCCGATGCGGTCGAGGCACGCCGCAAGGCAGAGCGCCGCGATGTCCGGGAACGGCTGGCCTAGACGCCTGCTCCGAGCCGCTGGGCGTCGCAGCGCCCGGCGGTCGCCTCAGCAACCCCTGCAGATGCTCTTGATCTTGCGATCAAGGGCGGCGTCTTCCTTGTTCACCGGATTGTTCGGGTCGCTGATATTGCCTTCGGTCGGCACTTCGCCGCGGCGCGGCTGACGGTGGCCGATCGGCGCCTCCGGAATCGACTTCACGTCGGGACTGCTTTTCGGCACTGTCGTGGTTCCGCCCTGCGCAAAGGCAGGCGCACCGATCAGGGTCACAAGTGCCATCGACAAGATTGTTTTCCGCATCCTGATTCTCCTGCCTCTCGACATACTCTATCGCGCCCATTCGGGAACGTCGACATTCGTGCGCCTGCGATCACACCTTAGGTGGATAGAGATGCACGTCACCGCAATAATCCACCACACGGTAGCGTGTTTCATTAACTCCTTCACGTTGTGGGGGATTGTCCTGCGTCAAATAGCGCGGCCCGATCGGCGCCTTGCCATGGCCGCCGGGAATGTCGAGCACGTAATCGGGCTGGCACAGGCCCGAGACGCGGCCCCGCAACGATCGCATCAGTTCCTGCCCCTCTTCGATGGTCGTGCGCAGATGCGCGGTGCCGGGCGCGAGATCGCCGTGATGCAGGTAATAGGGCTTGATCCGGCATTCGACGAACGCCCGCATCAGGCCTTCCAATGTGGCGGCCTCATCGTTGACGCCCTTGAGCAGCACGGTCTGGCTCACCAGGGGAATGCCGGCATCCGCCAGCCGCGCGCAGGCGGCGCGCGCTTCGGGCGTCAGTTCGCGCGGATGATTGGCGTGGATCGCAACCCAGGTCGTGGCGCCCTCCACACGCAGCGCGCGGACCATCTCCGGACTGACGCGGGCCGGATCGGCCACCGGCACGCGCGTGTGCAGGCGAATGATCTTGACGTGATCGATGGCAGCGATATCGGCCATGATCTCGGCGAGCCGCCGCGGCGACAGCATCAATGGATCGCCGCCGGTCAGGATCACCTCCCATATCTCCGGGCGCGAGCGGATATAGGAAAGCGCGTCGCGATAGGCATCCTCCGACAACGCGCTCGCCTTGCCCGGCCCGACCATCTCGCGGCGGAAGCAGAACCGGCAATAGACCGCGCAGACATGGACGAGCTTGAACAGCACCCGGTCCGGATAGCGGTGCACGATGCCGGGAACAGGCGAATGCGCATCGTCGCCGATCGGATCAGCGTTCTCGCTCACTTGCGTCACGAGTTCGTCCGCGGCGGGAATGAACTGCCGCGCGATCGGATCGTTGGGATCGTCCGGCTCGATCAGCGCCGCAATATCAGGCGTCACCGCGATCGCATAGCGCGCGGCGACCTGTTCGAGATCGGCAAGTGCTGCCTCTGGCGCAAGGCCGCGCTCGATCAGTTCGGCGGGCTGGCGCAACGTTGCGGTCAGCTTTCGGTCGATCCGGTTCATGTCTCTCCTGCCGGCGGCGTCCACACCACCTGGTCGATCCGCAGCGCGCCGCTTGCCAGCATCACCAGCCGGTCGAAGCCGAGCGCCACGCCGCTCGCCTCGGGCATCTCGCCGACGGCGGCGAGAAAATCCTCATCCAGCGGGTAACGCTCGCCATAGCGGCGCTCCTTCTCGTCCATGGCCCCGGCGAAACGTCGGCGCTGCTCGGCGGCATCGGTCAATTCGCCGAATCCGTTGGCGAGCTCGACGCCGCAGGCATAGACCTCGAAGCGCTCGGCCACGCGCGGGTCGGACGGTTTCGCGCGCGCCAGCGCCGCTTCCGGGATCGGATAGTCGGACAGCACAGTCAGGCGCCCCCGCCCGAGATGCGGCTCGACGTGCTCGACCAGAACCTTGCTGAAAATATCCGACCAGGTGTCATCCTCGGCGATCCGTATCCGTTCCTGGGCTGCATCCGCAAGCGCCCCACGGTCACCCTCGCCGTCAACGATGGTGGCCAGAAGATCGATGCCGGCAAAGCGCTCAAAGGCGGACGCAACCGTCAGCAGTTCAGGCACCCCACCGACCTCTGCGGTCTTGCCGCGGAACGAGAAGCGCCCGATGCCGGTCGCATGTGCGGCCTCAGCGATAACAAGGAGGGTATCGGCTATCACGGCGTCGATGTCATCATTGGCGCGGTACCATTCCAGCATGGTGAACTCGGGCAAATGGAGGTCACCGCGTTCGCGGTCGCGGAACACGCGCGCGAACTCGAAGATCTTGGTTTCGCCTGCGGCGAGCAGCTTCTTGCAGGCGAACTCGGGTGATGTCCGCAAGTAGCGCGGCACCCGGTTTCCATCGGCCCGGGTCAACTCCATGCGCGGCGCATGCAGATGGGTCTCATTGCCGGGCGAAACCTGCAGGATGCCGGTCTCGACCTCCGAAAATCCTCGCCCCTCGAACCAGGCCCGCACCGCCTTGGTCACGGCGCTGCGCGCCTCGAGAAACGGCTTTCTGTCGGCGTGCCGAGCTGGATTCCACCAGGGCGACGGACGGTCGACGCCACTCATGGCTGCGCTCCCGCTAAAGGACGCTTCACGCGATGCGTCGGGTTATCCATCAACAGGTTGAGAAAATCGATAAAGACCATTGAAATCACTAGATTTCCATCGACAAGCGGCGCCCCCTTGATGCCCGACGGCGAATGCGTTGTCCACATGGCGGGGCTGGACCACGTTCCGGCCCGCCGTTCGCGCGGTTGACAGCCGCCAGAGGACGCCACACCTGTCAGCAACCTGCCGAAACCGGCCGCAAAAGGCTGGCATCTCGGGGGCAAATCAGTATGTTGCAGCCCGAAACTGCCGCCAGGCCGCCGAGCGCATCAGCCGAGCCGGCGGCCGAACCATTCAGGAAAACCACTTTGAGAGTCATCGCCAGTTCCATCCGCAAGGGCAACATCATCGAGCAGGATGGCAAGCTTTACGTTGTCCTTTCCGCCGAAAACATCCATCCCGGCAAGGGAACCCCGGTCAGCCAGATCGAAATGCGTCGCATCGGCGACGGCGTGAAGGTGTCCGAACGCTACAAGACCACCGACCAGGTCGAGAAGGCAACGGTTGAGGATCGCAACTTCAATTACCTCTATGAGGACGCCGACGGCTTCCACTTCATGAATGGCGAGACCTACGACCAGGTCCAGGTTCCAAAGGACATCGTCGGGTCGTCCGCGCCGTATCTGCAGGAAAACATGACCGTGAAGCTCTCGATGCATGATGGCAATCCGGTCGCGATCCAATTGCCGCAGCGCGCCACCCTCGAGGTCGTCGAGACCGAGCCGGTGACGAAGGGCCAGACCGCCTCGTCCTCCTACAAGCCCGCAATGCTCTCGAACGGAATCCGCACGGCTGTGCCGCCGCATATCTCGACCGGCACGCGTATCGTGGTGATGACCGAAGACGGCTCCTATGTCGAACGCGCGAAGGATTAGCCGATCGAGCTAAGGGGGTACCGCGCCGGGGGACGACGCGTTGAAAGTGAAAGCTGTCCGCTTCGTCGCACCTTGGCTGGCAGCTTTCGCGTCGCTCCTCGCCAGCCCCTTCGCCGCTTCTGCCGACGAATTCCGTACCCCTTCGATCTCGGCCGTGCGCGTCGAATGGCGCGCGGTGCTCGATCAGCTCCGCGCCGAGATCAATACCCAGCCTTCGATCGCCGCAAACTTCACCTTTGCGAGCCAGCGCCGCGTGCCTTCGTACGATCCGCGCTCACGGCCCGCGCTGGTGCAATTGAACGCGATCACCTCGCAGCTATTCCCCGGCATCGGCCGCAGCCCGATCCCGGTGCTCCTGCCGTTCGACACCGCAAGCTATCTCGAAGCGCGGCAGAGCGGCACGCCGGAGAGCTTGTCGGTGTCGCGCTATCAGGCGGACTTCCGTCCGGCCGATCTCTTCCATGCAGGAGCCGCCGGTTATGATGCGATGTTCGCACTCGAGCCGGGAGCAGGCAACGGGATGCCGGAGCGGACTTTCGCAAGACCGGTCGAGGTGCATATCACCGGCTCTCTGCTCCTCTATGATCTCAACGATCGGCTCGGCGGCAGAGCCGAACCGGTCAAATCGCTTTCGGCGCAATACCCTGATATCCGACGCATCATCCGCGAAGGCTATCTGCGCTACGCCTTCACCCGCTTCGGCGTGCCCTATGTGGTCTCGATCCACTGCCTCGATAGCACGCCGCGGCTGCGGCGACTGGCCTGCCGCGAAGCCTATCCGGTCGCCGAGCGTTTCCTGAAGGCGCTACGCGTCGCCGGCGGCCAACCCTCGCGGCTGCGGCGGGACATCGCCTCCGTGAGCGCCGAGCGGCCGGCAGCCGTTTCACCCGAGTTCACCTATCGGCCGAGCGGCGACATCGTCGCCAACAGCGGTTACCACAAGCAGGGTGGCCGCACCGATCTGACCGCGTATTCGCAGATCCGCTTTCCTTTGGCGAAGGCGCCGGCCTTCGTCCATTCGCAATCGTTCGGCAGGCGCGCCGACCAATATCCCTGGCAGGACAGTTTTTGCGAGGCGCGCAGCTTCGAAGTCAGCCAGTGCGCCAACGGCTTTGGCCACCAGGGGCAGGATATCCGCCCGGGCGCCTGCCCGCCCAACAACGAAAGCGGGGAGCCCTGCGATCCCAAGCGGCAAGCGATCGTTGCCGTGCGCGATGGCGTCGTGATCCGTTCACGGGGCCAACAGGGGGCGACGCTGCAGGTCAACACCCAGACCGAGCATATTCGCTTCCGATATATGCATATGAACCCGTCGGCGATGGATGCGGACAGCCTTCTCAACGGACGCCGCGTCACGGAGGGCGAAAAGATCGGCGTGGTCTCGAATTATCTCGATCATCCCAACGGCACCACGCGCCACCTGCATTTCGACGTGCAGGTGTTCACGCGCGACGGCTGGCTCTGGGTCAATCCCTACACCACGCTGGTCTCAGCCTACGAACGCCTGATCCGCGGCCGCGGCCGCGAGATCGGCCCCGAACCGCCCGCGGCAGCCGCGGTGGCGCACGCGCAGCCGGAAGACGTGATCCAACGTCTCGATCCGCAGGAAGGTGGCGGCAACTGATAGCCGACCAGGCGATTGACGGAAAGGAGCTAAATCTCCGAAGTCGATTCCGCGATCGTTAAGTGCCTGCAATGTATGGTGGGCAGCAAACTCAAGTGAAACCACGATCGCGCATGTTCTCGACCTTCGCCTGGTATTTTCTGTCGCCGAACGGCCGGATCAGCCGGCAGGAATTCCGACTCGGCTTTCTCGGGATTGTCTTGGTCTACATTCTGCTGGTCCGTAGCTGGCGTAACCTCACCATTCCGCCGGTCCGGTATTACGTCTCACCCGACGTCAATCCGCCGTATGACGGCTCGGTCCGGCTGGCGCTGCTGATCGTTCTGTGGCCGCTCATCGCCATATTGGCGAAACGGTTGCACGATCTGAATGTCTCCGGATGGTGGCTGCTGACCCTTCTCGCCATTCCACTTGTTGCCAGCGCGATCAACATCAGCGTGTCTATTCCATATCTGCTGATCGTTGCCTTTCTGAGCTTCTTTCCCGGAGGATACGGAGACAATCGGTTCGGCCGCGATCCACTGGCGCGCGCCGGAATCTAGCGCGGCCGCCGCGACGCGTTTACAGACCCGCCGAACCGCACTACTCGAGAAACGTCGTGAGCTGCGCGCCCTCGTCGGCCACGAACACAGCAATCAATTCCGCGGGCTCCGTATTGCTCGCATTGGCTGAGACCAAGTGCGTCGAGCCCGGCGGCTCGAAGAAGGACTGGCCGACCTTGAACGTCTCAAGCGGTCCGCCGCCGAGCTGCGAGCGGATTTCGCCCTTGGTGATGTAGGCCGTCACCGAGCCAGCATGCCGATGCGCGCGCGTGAAACCTCCGGGGCCGTAGAACACGCGCACGATGGTTACACGTTTGCCCGGCACGTTTGGCAGAGCGTACGAGCCGATCGGCTCGACCTTGTCGAGCGGCGATCCCTCGGCGGCATTCGCGCAAAGCGGCGCGATGGCGCCGGATAACGTGTCCATCATCGCCGGCAATGTCTTTGCGGTGACCAGGGCACAGGCAAGACCGGCAATGACCGCGAGCGAGATCGGCCGCGTCGGTGCGAAAGGAGTTGTCGCCAGCATCGATGCCATGTTGTTCTCCTTGGAGAAAGACGTTATTCGCCCCCTTTGCCTTCCGGATTCACGACGCGGCTGCGCCGACTGCGGGCGGCTTCCGTGCCGGCGGCGTCCAGCGATAGGCGATGCCATACCTGTTCCAGACGTTGATCGCTGCGATCGCCGAGGTGAGATAGTTCAGTTCCTGCTCGGAGAATTCCGCGCGCGCCTCAGCATAAACCTCGTCGCTCACGCCGTCGCCCAGCGTCGTCAGCGCTTCGGTCCAGGCCAGCGCGGCGCGCTCGCGGCTTGAGAATTGCGGAGCCTCGCGCCAGACCACGACGAGATTGAGCTTGTCGGCGGATATGCCGAGGCTCTCTGCCTGCAGGACATGAAACTGCACACAAAAGGCGCAGCCGTTGATCTGCGAGGCGCGCAGCTTGACCAGTTCAAGCAACTGTTTGTCGAGCCCGGCCTTGGCCGCCATCTGGCCCAGCGCCCGCACGGCCTCGTAGACTTCGGGTGCGAGTTTCTGAAAGTCAGCGTATTCGGCTCTCGCGTGTGACATCGGTTTCGCCTCATGTTATCAGTATACTGATACAGTATAAGAGCACTGATATGTCGCGCAAGGCTCGGTTCACCGGCAAGAAATCGGTCACGGTTCGCAAGACGTCAAAAGGCGGAAAATCGAAAAATCCCGCTCGGAATAGGAAAACGCACGCGGCGGAAAATCTAACGGTCGCGACGCCCCGTCCGCCGCCGCCCGGCCAGGGCAAACGCGGCGAGCAAGGCTACCTCGCTTATCTCCTGCGGCAGGCCCAGGCCGCGACCCGGCTGACAATGGAACGCGCGCTGGGAAAGCTCGGCGTCACCCCGCCGCAATTCGTCGTGCTGACGATGCTGCGGGCCTATCCCGGGCTGTCCGGCGCCGATCTGGCGCGGGTGGCGCTGCTGACGCCGCAGACCGTCGGCGTCATCATTCGCAATCTCGAGCGCGACGGCGCGATCCGGAAGACACCGCACCCGGTTCACGGCCGCGTCCTGCAGTGGACGCTGACCAGGCGCGGAACAGCACTCCTGGAAAAATGCCGGCGTCACGCCCATGCCGTGGACCGGCGGCTGGCTAAAGGGCTGCCCCCCAAGGCGGAACTGATCGTGCGGCGCTGGCTGTCCAAAATCGCCACAGAGCTGCAGGATAGCTAGGTTCCCGCGGCGATGTGACTTTTTGTGTACTTTGATGGCGTCGCTAGATTGGCAGCATGAAGCAGATTGATTCTTTGAAATCCCCTGCCCGCCGGGCTTTCCTGCAAGGCAGCATCGCGGCTGGCACCCTGCTGGCTGGCCCGTTCTCAGCGCTTGCCGCAGCACCACCCGGCTTCGACCAATGGCGCGACAATTTTCGCGCCCGCGCGCTCGCCAAGGGAATCTCGGCGGCCACCTGGACGCGCGTGATGGGCCGCATCGAGCCCGACATGAGCGTGTTCCGGCAGATGCAGAAGCAGCCGGAATTCAACGAGCAGATCTGGCAGTACATCAACCGTCGCGTCTCCGACTGGCGCATCATCAATGGGCGCGAGGCGCTCAAGAAGAACGAGGCGCTGTTCGCGCGGATCGAGAAGGATTTTGGCGTCGAGCGCGGCACGCTGCTGGCGTTGTGGGGCGTTGAATCCGCTTACGGCGATCCGCTGGTGCAGCAGAACCACATGAAGCCGGTATTCCCTGCACTTGCCGCGCTCGCCTGGAACGAGCCGCGTCGCAAGGCCTATTGGGAGACCGAGTTGATCAACGCGCTCAGGATCGTCGATCGCGGCTGGAGCACACCGGAGGAGATGCGCGGCTCCTGGGCCGGCGCCATGGGGCATTCGCAATGGATGCCGGAAGTGTGGCTCAATGTCGGCTTCGACTATGACGGCGATGGCAAGGTCTCGCCATTCGGCCGGCCGGACGATGCACTCGGATCAACCGCGAAATACCTCGTCAACCGCGGCAAATATCACCGCGGCCAACATTGGGGCTATGAAGTACGCGCCAATGGCAGCATGAGCGGCAGCCGCACCTACGCGGCGTGGGCCAGCGCCGGCGTGACCCGCGCCGACGGCCAGCCGTTCCCGCAGCCGAATGCATCGGCGCAACTCTGGATTCCGGTCGCGGGCGGCCCCGCCTTCCTGCTGGGTCCGAATTTCTATGCCGTGCGGAGCTACAACCCCTCGATGAACTACGCGCTGGCGATCTGCCATCTAGGCGACCGCATTCTCGGCGCGCCGCCCTTCATCCATCCCTTCCCCGGCTCCGAGCGCGCGTTGACGCTTGCCGAGGTGCAGGAAATGCAGACGCGGCTCACCAACGCCGGCTTCGACACCGGCGGCACCGACGGCCGCGTCGGCAACGACACCATGAAGGCGATCCGGGAATATCAGACCAAGATGGCCCTGTTGCCCGCCGACGGTTACGGCGGACTGAAGGTACTGGCGCGGTTGCGGCAGGGTCCGTAGCGTGTGTCGGGGCGATGCAAAGCATCGAGCCCGGAATCCATTTCTCCCGCTGCCCAATGGATTCCGGGCCTACGCCTTCGGCGCATCCCGGAATGACGAGAGGGATTGACTGCTGTCACGCCCTGCGTGCGACGGCACCTGCATTCATCCCGCCGTCGATGACGAGCTCAGTTCCCGTCACGTAGCGCGACGCATCCGAGGCCAGATACAGCACGCCGCTGGCGATCTCCGCCGCCTGGCCGGCGCGGCCGAGCGGAGTTGCGAGCTTCGCGCGCTCTTCCGGATCGATCGGCGCGTTGGCGCGGTTTCCCGTCGCCTCCGTCGGGATCTTGCCCCAGATCGGGGTGTCGATGATGCCGGGATGCACCGAATTGACGCGGATGCCGTCACCTATGGCGGCGCATTCCATCGCGACAGACTTCGCAAGCAGCCGCACGCCGCCTTTGGTCGCGGAGTATCCGGCAAGGCCCGCCGCGCCGCGCAGGCCCGCAAGCGAGGACATCATGATGACGGATCCGCCGCCGCTCTTCCGCATCAGCGGCAGAGAATATTTCACCGAGAGGAAAACACCGTCGAGATTAATCGCGGTCTGCCGGCGCCAGTCGGCGAGCGTCATGTCGGTGATCGACGGCACGGAGATGCCGATGCCGGCATTGGAGACCAGCACATCGAGCCGGCCGAACCGTTTCTCGATCTCCGAGATGATCTCCACCCAGCGTGCCTCGCTGGTCACGTCCTGTTGCAGAAACACCGCTTTGCCGCGGGCCTTGCTGATGCCGGCAACGAGCTCCGGTCCCCTGAGCTCGTCGATATCGGTCGCCACGACCGTGGCCCCCTCCTGAGCCAGCAATTCCGCGACCGCCGCGCCAATACCCGAGGCCGCGCCGGTGACCAGCGCCACCTTGCCTTCCACCTGTCCCGCCATGTGCTCTCCCCGACTGTTTTCTTATCTGATCACCGAAGGCCCCTGATCGGGGACCGCGACGTCGAGCACACGCAATTGCACACGTTCGGTGCCTTGCCAACGGTCGATCGCAAGGGAGCCTGCGACATGGAGCGGCTGGCCGCGATTCTGGATCAGCGCATTGCCGAGCTTTTGGCCGACGGAACGGAAAGCCATGCCGTTCACGATCGCGCCGTCGCCGGATTTGAAGCGCAGCCGCAGATGCGCCTGCCCGACTTCATCGGCATAGACGAGCTGGTGCGCCGGCAGCGCGATCACCGGCTCCGGATTGCCGGCGCCGAACGGGCCGGCGCGGTTCAGCATCGCAGCAAATTCCACCGTTACGGCGCGCGCGCTCACCGCGCCGTCGATGAACAATTCGTTCTCGTGGCGCGAATTGGCGACGTCGGCCGCGAGCACGCTTTCCAGATAGGCGCGGAACTCGGCGAGCTTCTCCTTTCGCAGCGTTATGCCCGCCGCCATCGCATGGCCGCCGCCCTTGAGCAGCAGGCCGTCCGCCACCGCCTGCCGCACCGCCTTGCCGAGATCGACGCCGCCGATCGAGCGGCCCGAGCCGGTGCCGATGCCGCCAGGCTCAAGCGCAATGGCAAAGGCTGGCCTGCCGAATTTCTCTTTGAGGCGCGAGGCCACGAGACCGACGACGCCGGGATGCCAGCCCTCGGCGGCCGTGACGATGACGGAGCCCTTGTCCTCCAATCCGAGCGAGGCCAGCGCCTCCGCCTCGGCCTGCGCTTCAGCCGCCTGCTCGATGACGCGCCGCTCGCTGTTGAGGCGGTCGAGCTCGGCCGCGATCCGCGCCGCCTCCGAGGGGTCGCTTTCCAGGAGCAGCCGCACGCCGAGATCGGCGCGCCCGATCCGCCCACCCGCGTTGATGCGCGGCCCCAGCATGAAGCCGAGATGCCAGGCCTCTGGCGGGCCGTTGAGCCGGGCCACATCCATCAGCGCGGTATGCCCGACATGGTCGCGCCTGCGCAGCGCGATCAGCCCCTTGGCGACGAGGGCGCGGTTGAGCCCGATCAGCGGCGCGACGTCGGCCACCGTCCCGAGCGCGACGTGATGCAGCATGCCCAGCAGATCCGGCTCCGGCAATTCGGGCGTCCAAAAGCCCCGCTGGCGCAATTCCCGGTTCACCGCAACCAGCGTCACCAGCACAAGACCAACGGCTGCGAGATGGCTAAGGCCGGAGAGATCGTCGGGCCGGTTCGGATTGACCAGCGCGTCGACCTCGGGCAGCGCCTCGCCGCATTGATGGTGATCGATGACGACCACGGACATGCCGAGCTGCCGCGCCTCCGCCAGCGGCTCCAGGCTCGTGGTGCCGCAATCGACGGTGACGAGGAGCGTCGCGCCCTTGGCGGCGAGCGCACGCACGGCCTCCGTGTTCGGGCCGTAGCCCTCGAACAGGCGGTCGGGAATGTGGATCAGCGGATCGAGCCCGCAATGCCGCAAGTGCCAGGTGAGCAGCGCCGCCGAGGTTGCGCCGTCGACGTCGTAGTCGCCGAAGATCGCGACCTTTTCGTTACGCACCGCCGCATCGGCGATCCGCCTTGCCGCCGCCTCCATCGCGGTCACGGTGAAGGGATCCGGCATCAATTTGCGGATGGTCGGATCGAGGAAATCCGGCACGTCATCGATCGCGACGTCGCGGCCCGCGAGCACGCGCGCCAGCATTTCCGGCAGTTGGTGGCGCTGCGCGATCGCGAGCGCCCGCGCCGCTCCCCGCGCGTCCAAACGGTCGCGCCAGAATTTGCCCGTGAGCGAGCGCGCCACGCCGAGAAAGGCCGGCGGCATCTCCACAGGCAGGATGGCGGTGTGCAGCGTCATAACGATCCCGACGACGAGTGGCGCTCGCATGAGAGCGAATCAGTGCTGCCATCCTCGACCCTGAGCGGGCGATCGCGAAGCGCTACCAGGCGGTTTTGCCCGCTTTTCGCAGGAGGCGGACGTTGCTGAATTGGCTTGCAGGGGTGTCGACGCCTTTGTCGGGCGGTGTCAGGAGAGGGATTCACGACAGGAAACAGCGGAGTGCTAAAATAAAGTGCAGTCCCACATAGGTGGCAATTTCGGAAAATTAAGCCGACGTTAGCCGAAATCCCCGAAAAAGGACGCGCGTTTGATGTGCGATTTTTTTGGTTCCGTTCCGTCCGCAGGAAGCGGTCAAAGGCTTAATGCAGGGGAAGTCCGCCTATGTCCATCGCGCTCCCGCGCGCGAAATCAATCGCGAGCGAATCGGCGGTCTCACCTGACGTCGACGATGAATCCGACATTTCGGCCCTGATCGCGCGGCTGACCGCGGAGGTCAACCAGATCGCCTGCGAGAAGACCAGGTCGATCCAGAAGATCACCAACCAGATGAAGATGCTGGCGCTGAATGCGCTGATCGAGAGCTCGCGCGCCGGCGCGCAAGGCGCCGGCTTTGCAGTGGTGGCGCAGGAAGTGCGCGGCGTCGGCCAGCAGGTCGAGACCATCGCGCGCGAGCTCGAGACGCAGTTGACGCGGCGCACCGGCAGTCTCATGAGCTCGATCGAGCGCATGACCGACCGCTCGCGCGGCGAGCGCATGGTGGACCTGTCGCTGAATGCGATCGAACTGATCGACCGCAACCTCTATGAACGCACCTGCGACGTGCGCTGGTGGGCGACCGATTCCGCCGTCGTCGACTGCGCCGCTTCACCGCAACCGGCAGTGGTCGCACACGCTTCCGAGCGGCTCGGCGTGATCCTATCCGCCTACACCGTCTATCTCGATCTCTGGCTTTGCGATCTCGAAGGCAATGTGCTCGCCAACGGGCGCGCCGATCGCTTCAAGGTGATCGGCCAGAATGTCGCGGCTACAAAATGGTTTCGTCAGGCGCGCGACCTGCGCTCGGGCGACGATTATGTCGCCGGCGACGTCGAGTGCCAGCCGCTGCTCGGCAATGCCCAGGTCGCGACCTATTGCGCCAGCGTCCGCGAAGGCGGCAAGGCCCATGGCAAACCGACAGGCGTGCTCGCGATCCATTTCGACTGGGAGCCGCAGGCGCGCACCATCGTCCAGGGTGTACGCGTCGGCGCCGCCGACAAAGCGCGCGTGCTGCTGATCGATTCCAATTTCCGGGTGATCGCGGCGTCCGACAGCAAGGGCCTTCTGACCGAGCACGTCTCACTGTCGCTGGGCGGCCAGCGCAGCGGCTTCTACCACGACCGCTCCGGCGCATTGGTCGCCTTCCACGCCACGCCGGGCTACGAGACCTACAAGGGTCTCGGCTGGTACGGCGTCATTCTCTGCGGGGCGGCTTCCTAGACGAGTGCTGCAACCCAGCGCGTTGCTGTGCGCCCCTCATGGTGAGGAGCCGCACAGCGGCATCTCGAACCATGAGGCCCCACTGTCACCCGCGGCCATCCTTCGAGACGCGCCCTGAGGGGCGCTCCTCAGGATGAGGAGCTTTTGTGTGGCGGGTTCCTCTTAGGTTTTCCGCTGCGTTCTTCTCGCAACGAACTAGCAGCCCATCCGATCGGCGATCGCGCCAAAGTCCTTGGCGACGATGTCCCAGTCGCCGGTTGCTTCGAAGTCGACTTTCTGCAGCGGGCCGTATTCGGTCGGACGCGCCACAAAGGCAGTCTTCAGGCCGTTCTGTTGCGCATGCTTGAGGTCGCCGTTATGCGCGGCCACCATCATCACCTGCTCCGGCGGCAGGCACAACAATTTCGCGGCGCCGAGATAGGTTTCCGGATCGGGCTTGTAGTGCTCGAACAGTTCGGCCGACATGATGAGGTCCCAGGGGAGCCCTGCGAACTTCGCCATGTTGGTCAGCAGTGCGACATTGCCGTTCGAGAGCGGCGAGATGATGTATTTCGTCTTCAGCCGCGCCAGCCCCGCCACGCTGTCGGGCCAGGGATGCAGACGGTGCCAGCCCATCGTCAGGTACTGCAGGTCGGCTTCCGTCAATCCCTTGATGCCCTGCTGCTCGACCAGCTTCTCCAGCGAGCGGCGGTGCAGCACGTCGAGGATGACATAGCCGTGTTCGGGATGTTTGCGCACCTCGTCCATCGAGGCGACATAGACCGCGCGCCAGCCGTCAACGAGGGCGGTCCAGTCGGCTTCGATGCCGCGCGTCTTCGACCAGTTCGTGAAGTCGTTGATCAGGCTGGTGCGCCAGTCGACAACGGTGCCGAACACGTCGAACACCAACGCCTTCACCGCCGAAAGATCGGCCATGCTCGCCTCCCGTTTTTTCTTGTCATTCCGGGGCGCGCATCAGCGCTCCCCGGAATGACGGCTCACTTCAGTCGAGATGGAACTTCTCGAGCTGGCGGTGCTCCGCCTTGATGTAGCGCACGGTGCCGGTGACCGAGCGCATCACCACCGTCTCGGTCTCGATCGTGTCCTTCTTGAACTTGACGCCTGTCAGCAGCGAGCCCGTGGTGACGCCGGTGGCGGCGAACAGGCAGTCGCCGCGCGCCATGTCCTCGATGCCGTAGATCATCTTCGGATCGGTGATGCCCATCTTCTGCGCGCGCTCGCGCTTCTCCTCGCTGTCGAGGATGAGGCGGCACTGCATCTGGCCGCCGATGCAGCGCAGCGCTGCCGCGGCCAGCACGCCCTCGGGCGCACCGCCGGTGCCCATGTAGATGTCGACGCCGGTTTCGTCCGGGTTGGTGGTGTGGATCACGCCGGCCACGTCGCCGTCGGTGATCAGGCGCACGGCGGCGCCGGTCGAGCGGATGCTCGCGATGATGTCGGCATGGCGCGGACGGTCGAGCACCAGCGCTGTGATCGCCGATGCCGGCACGCCCTTGGCCTTGGCGAGCCGCTGGATGTTGTCGGCCGGCGACGCGTCGAGTTCGATCACGTTCTTGCCGTAGCCCGGACCGATCGCGATCTTTTCCATGTAGACGTCGGGCGCGTGCAGCAGCGTGCCGCCATCGGCCATCGCCATCGTGGCGATCGCGCCCGGCATGCTCTTCGCGCAAAGCGTGGTGCCTTCCAGCGGGTCGACGGCGATATCGACCTTCGGCCCGGCATTGAGTCCGACTTTCTCGCCGATGAACAGCATCGGCGCCTCATCGCGCTCGCCTTCGCCGATCACGATGGTGCCCTCGATCGGCAATTTGTTGAGTTCGCGGCGCATCGCGTCGACGGCGGCCTGGTCGGCCGCCTTCTCCTCGCCGTGGCCGCGCAGCCGCGCGGCCGACACCGCCGCCCGCTCCGTTACCCGCACGATTTCGAGCGTGAGAATGCGCTCGAGCAAGAGTTGCGGCGGGACGGAAATATGGGTCGACATCTCTGCACTCCTTCAGCCTTCGGGCCCCTCGCCCGCATTCAATCATCTAACGTAGAAGGCGTTCGCTATCGCACACTAATTTTTCTCAATTCGGATCACCTGCGGGCGACCACTGATGACCCTGTCGCGCTGCACGGCCTTGAGCGCCCGGTGAACCGCGTCTTCACTGGTCGCATAGGTAATCAGAATGACCGGAACCGGTGAAGCTTTTTTGGCCGTACCGTTAACATCACCGCCATTGCGGTGGCGCTGCACGATCGATTCCAGCGAAATCTTCTGTTCCGCGAGCCGCATTGCGATGGTCGCGGCGGTGCCGGCGTGGTCGCGGGCCAGAAGGCGGATGTAATATCCGCCTTCATGGCGCTCCATCGGCGCCTTTGTCGTGGCGCGTAGGCTGTCGACCGGCCGCCCGAACGGCGTTGCGCGGATGCCGCGCGCGACGTCGGCTATATCGGCAACAACGGCGGACGCGGTCGCAGCCCCGCCTGCCCCCGGCCCGACCAGGGTGATCGGCGGAATGCCCTCGCCGTCGATCGTCACCGCATTGGTGACGCCCATCACTTGGGCAATCGACGAAGATTTCGGCACCATGGTCGGATGCACGCGCTGCTCGATGCCCTTTGCGGTTCGCACCGCAACGCCGAGCAGCTTGACGCGATATCCGAGTTCCTCCGCCGCACGCAGGTCTTCGGGCGTGATCGAGGAAATGCCTTCGACATAGACAGCGGTTTGCGCGACCTTGGTGCCGAAGGCGAGGCTCGCCAGGATCGCAAGCTTTTGTGCGGTGTCGTGTCCGTCGACATCGAAGGACGGATTGGCTTCGGCGTAACCGAGCCGCTGTGCGTCCTTCAAGCATTCCTCAAACGACAATCCCTCATGCTCCATCCGCGTCAGGATGTAATTGCAGGTGCCGTTGAGGATGCCGTAGACGCGGTTGACGCTGGTGCCGGAGAGCCCCTCGCGCAGCGTCTTGATCACGGGAATGGCCGCGCCGACCGCGGCCTCGTAATTCAGCGCGCCACCATTCTGCTCGGCGGCTTTGGCGAGCTTCAGCCCGTGCTTGGCGATCAGCGCCTTGTTGGCTGTCACCACCGACTTGCCGGCCTTGAGCGCGGTCTCGATCGCCGAGAACGCGGGATCATCGGCGCCGCCCATCAATTCGACGAAACAGTCGACGTTGGAATCCTCGGCCAGCGCCTGCGGGCTTTCGACCCAGTCGATGCCGCGCAAATCGAGCCCGCGCTTCTTCGCCTTCGACCGCGCGGTGACCGCGACGACGCGCACGCCGCGACCGCTGCGCGCCGCCAAGGCGGCTCCCTGCTGCTCAATCAGGCGGACGACTTCGGCGCCAACGGTGCCGAGCCCCGCTATGCCCACTTTCAGCGGTGCGACCATCGAGAAGAAACCTGCCGGAGGACTTTATGACCTAAGCATGATCTGATCCGAAAACCGGATTCCACTTTTCGGGATCATGCCTAGCGCCGGTTGGCGAGAGGAACCACGTTGTGCAACGTTTCGATGCCGCTTTCAAGGAAGCGGCGCACACCGCGCGCGGCCTGGCGAATACGCTGCTCGTTTTCCACCATCGCGATGCGGACAAAGCCTTCGCCGTGCTCGCCGAAGGCCACGCCGGGAGACACCACCACGCCGGACTTCTCGACCAAGAGGGTTGCGAACTGCATGCTGCCGACATCCTCGAACGCTTTCGGCAGCGGAGCCCATGCGAACATCGAAGCTTGCGGCGGCGGGATATCCCAGCCGGCGCGGCCGAACGCCTCTACCAGCGTGTCGCGCCGGCGGCGGTAGGTCTCGCGCATTTCGCGGATACAGTCGTCCGGCCCGTTCAGCGCCGCGGTCGCGGCCACCTGGACCGGCGTGAAGGCGCCGTAATCCAGATAGGATTTCACCCGCGCCAGCGCCGCGATGATGCGCTCGTTGCCGACCGCAAAGCCCATGCGCCAGCCGGCCATCGAATAGGTCTTCGACATCGAGGTGAACTCGACGGTGACGTCCATCGCGCCCGGCACCTGCAGCACCGAAGGCGGCGGATTGTTGTCGTCGAAATAAACTTCGGCGTAAGCGAGATCCGACAGGATGAAGATCTCGTGCTTCTTCGCGAAGGCGACGAGATCTTTGTAGAAGTCGAGGTCGGCGACATAGGCCGTCGGGTTGGAGGGGTAGCAGACCACGAGCGCGAGCGGCTTCGGGATCGAATGTATGATCGCACGCTCCACCGCCTCGAAGAATTGCGGCGTCGGCTCCGACGGCACCGAGCGGATCACCCCGCCCGCCATCAGGAAGCCGAAGGCATGGATCGGATAGCTCGGATTCGGGCACAGGATGACGTCGCCGGGCGCGGTGATCGCCTGCGCCACATTGGCAAAACCCTCCTTCGAGCCCAGCGTCGCCACCACCTGGGTGTCCGGATTGAGCTTCACGCCGAACCGCCGCCCATAATACGCAGCCTGCGCCTTGCGGAGACCATTGATGCCGCGCGAGGCCGAATAGCGGTCGGTCCGCGGCTTGCCGAGGGTTTCCTTCAGCTTCTCGATCACATGGGGCGGCGTCGGCAGGTCCGGGTTGCCCATGCCCATGTCGATGATGTCGGCCCCGGCATTGCGCGCGGCCGCCTTGGCCTGGTTGACCTTCTCGAACACGTAAGGCGGCAGACGGCGAATGCGATAGAACTCTTCCATGGACCTTTGCTCCGACGACCGGCACGGCAGAATCGCGGGCGTTTGCGCGGTTTGCCGAGACCAAGCCCGGTTTGGCCCGGAAATTACGCCCAATCAATGACTTAGAGCGTTTCCAGACGCAAAATCTGGGCTCGGCGACCGGATATGCGGTTGAATCGAGGTTCTTTTAGCATGTAGCGGTGGCAGCGCCAGCGATTCCGCCCCGTCACTTACCGGCGTTCTGCGCGGCTGCAGCCTGGCGGTCGCGGGCCGCCTTCAGCTCGGCCTCGATCTTGGCCTGCTCTGCCGGCTTCATCGGCGCCTCCTCACGATCCGGCGGCATGTCGTGCACCGGGAGATAGCCGCCGGCCTCCTTCGGACGCGCCGGGGCATCGGCTGGCACCCCGACGCCGGGAAGATCCGCGATCGACGTGGAGCAGCCGCCAAGCGCAACCGCGGACACGAGCAGCGCGCCGACCGCGAGCAGCCTTTTCATTCGATCGATACGCATACGTCCGGAAGTCCCCACTTGCCGGTAACTAATCACTGGTACGAGCCTTGCAGCGACAAATCGTCTGATCGCTTCGGCCCTGCCCTAACCGTTCAAACCATTGTCGCCCGAAACGATTAAGTCGTGAACAACAAATCCGATTGATGCGGCTTCAATGTGTCGGAACTGGGAGGAATTTGTCGCAGTGCAACAATGCGAAAACCTAGAGAAATCCTACATCTTCCTTGCCGCACCGCGCGATGACGCGGCTCAATTGAAGCGATAATGTCCATTGCATGAGCGACGTTACCCTCGAAACCCAGGCCACAAAGAAGTTCGACGGCGAAGCCTTCGCAATGAACATTGCGCGTGCGCTGGAGAGCTCCGGCCAGGCGCTTGCAGCCTATCTGAAGCCGCGTGAGAACGCTGACATCAAGGATAAGGCGGGAGGCGAGTTTGCGGAGGTGATCAAGACCTTCACCGCGGTCGCCGAATACTGGCTCTCGGACCAGGATCGGGCCGCCGACTTGCAGACCAAGCTCGGCAAGGCCTATCTCGACCTGTTCGGCTCGGCCGCCCGCCGCATGGCCGGCCAGGAAGCCAAGGCCGCGATCGATCCGCCACCGCGCGACAAGCGCTTCGCCGACCCGGAATGGCGGTCGAACCAGTTCTTCGACTTCATTCTGCAGCTCTATCTGCTCACCGCGCAATGGGCGCAGGAACTCGTGCGCAACGCTGAGGGCGTCGATCCGCATACCCGCAAGAAGGCCGAGTTCTACGTCCAGCAGATCACCAACGCGCTGGCGCCGTCGAATTTCGTTTTGACAAATCCGGAAGTGCTGCGCACCACGATGGAGACGAA
Organism: Bradyrhizobium sp. Arg237L; assembly: GCF_029990105.1. NCBI lineage: Bacteria > Pseudomonadati > Pseudomonadota > Alphaproteobacteria > Hyphomicrobiales > Nitrobacteraceae > Bradyrhizobium > Bradyrhizobium sp. Arg237L. Next base: position 22,478 of record NZ_JAQMIL010000014.1, read on the forward strand.
CGGCGACAACCTCGTTCGCGGCATGAAGATGTTGGCTGAGGACATCGAGGCCGGCCACGGCACGCTGCGAATCCGCCAGTCCGACCCGACCAACCTCGCGGTCGGCGTCAACATGGCGACCACGCCGGGCAAGGTGATCTATCAAAACGAATTGATGCAGTTGATCCAGTACTCGCCGACCACGGAGACGGTGCTGCGCACGCCGCTCCTGATCGTGCCGCCATGGATCAACAAGTACTACATCCTCGATCTCAGGCCGGAGAAGTCCTTCATCAAATGGTGCGTGGACCAGGGATTGACCGTGTTCGTGATCTCCTGGGTCAATCCCGATCGCCAGCTCGGCAAGAAGACCTTCGCCGACTACATGACCGAGGGACCGCTGACCGCGATGGACGTCATCGAGAAGGTGACGGGCGAGATGAAGGTGCACACCGTCGGCTATTGCGTCGGCGGCACCCTGCTTGCCGCGACGCTCGCCTGGCTCGCCGAGAAGCGCCGCGTGCGCGTCACGTCGGCCACGTTCTTCGCCGCGCAGGTCGACTTCACCCATGCCGGCGACCTCCTGGTGTTCGTCGATGAGGACCAGATCTCGGCGCTCGAGCGCGACATGGAGCAGCGGGGCGTGCTCGAGGGCAGCAAGATGGCGATGGCCTTCAACATGCTGCGCTCTAACGACCTGATCTGGTCCTATGTCGTCAGCAACTATCTGAAGGGGCAGCCGCCCACCTCGTTCGACCTCCTGCACTGGAACTCCGACGCGACGCGGATGCCGGCGGCGAACCATTCCTATTACCTGCGCAACTGCTACCTGGAGAACCGGCTTTCCTCTGGCAGCATGGTGCTGGACAACACGCTGCTCGATCTCTCCAAGGTGAAGGTGCCGGTCTACAACCTCGCGACCCGCGAGGATCACATCGCGCCGGCCGAGTCGGTGCTGTACGGCTCGCAGTTCTTCGGCGGGCCCGTGAAATATGTGCTGTCCGGTTCCGGCCATATCGCCGGCGTGGTCAACCCGCCTGCGGCCAACAAGTACCAGTACTGGACCAACGACAACATCAAGGACGCCAGGCTTTCCGACTGGCTGAAGAGCGCCAAGGAGCACAAGGGATCGTGGTGGCCCGATTGGCGCGAATGGCTGGAAAGCATCGATGCCGAGGCAGTCCCCGCGCGCGCTGTCGGGTCTGAGGCGCTGCCGCCGATCGAAGAAGCCCCCGGCAGCTATGTCCGGGTGCGCGCATAGCGCGATGCGCGCCGCTTCGGTATAATCAAGCGTCCACTTGGAGCAGAAAAATCACGCTCCAGACGGGACGCGGATCAATCGAGGGGAAACCAATGACGCGTGAACTGTTCTGGCTGACGCTGACGGTGATTCTGACCGGAATATTGTGGATTCCCTACATCATCAACCGCTGCCAGGTCCGCGGCCTCGCCGGCGCGATGGCCAACCCCTCGCGCGGCGACAAGCCTCTCGCCGACTGGGCGAACCGGCTGATGTTCGCGCATGACAACGCGGTCGAGAACCTCATCGTTTTCGCGCCGCTGGTCCTGATCCTCAATGCAATCGACTATTCCACCAAATGGACCGTGCTCGCTTGCGCCGTCTATTTCTGGTCGCGCGTGGCGCACCTGATCGTCTACACGCTCGGCCTGCCGGTGTTCCGCACCCTCGCCTTCGTCATCGGCTTCCTCGCGCAAGCCGTGCTCGCGCTGGCGATATTCAGGGTGCTCTGATTGCAGTGCTTCACGGCTGTGGCCTGGCCTCGGGCTTCATGCTCAAATCCATGGATGCCGTCAGCTTGGCGCGAATGTAGTCGCCAGCCAACACGGGCTCGTACAGCGCGGGATGCTTCGCATCGACGCAAGTCGGGAGGCAGGCGACTTCGGCCGACTCGTTCGGTCCCGTGAAGGCCACCATGGACAGGCGCGCGGTCGAGCCTGTGAGGCTGCGATCGGGGTTGGATACCCGATGCAGCGTCGAGCGCCAGCGGCCATTGGTCCATCGCGACATCAGATCGCCGACATTGATCACGAAGGAGTTCGGGACGACGCCAACCTCGCTCCATGTCCCGTCGCGATCACAGACCTCGAGGCCGCCCGGCGCCTCGTCCTGCCGCAGGATGGTCAGGCCACCGTAGTCATGATGGGCGCCATAGCGCAATTGACCCGGCGCAGGCGGTTGCGGCTGATCGGGATAATGTACAAAGCGCAGCGTGATCGATGGATCGGCATACGAGGACGCGAAATAGTCTTCTGGCAGATCGAGGGCCAACGCCGAAAGACGCGTGAGATGAGCGGTGAGCGTCATGATCTCGGCCGACCAGGCTTCAACCAAGTCTCGAAGCCCGACCGGACTGGCGGGCCATATATTCGGCCGGCCGCTGTGGGCTGCCCGGTGTGGAGCCGCAAACACCAGGGCCTCGCACAGGTCAGGCGGCGTTTCGCCCGACAGGGTCTTGGCGACACTCTCGATTCCGATCGGCAGATAGCCGCGCCCCTTGGTCTTCTCGGGTGCGGCATTCTGCAGCTTCGTCGCCATGGGCTGCGCGAAATAGTCCTTCACAGCGCCATAGGTGTCGCTCGCGAGCTGTTCCGGCACCCCGTGCCCGACCACAACGGCGAAACCGATGCTTTCGAACGCATGACCAAACGCCAGTCCGACCTTCTGGCGGGCCGCAGCGTCACCATGGACGAAGGGAGCTATATCGACGATGGGAAGAGTCATCTGAGGCATCGAAATCTCTCGGCAAACATACCAGGGGGTCGAGCGGTCATTTGGTGTTGCTGAATCGCAGCGTGTAGGCGGATCTCACGTCGAGCGTTCTCGGATAGACTCCTGCCGTGGCGAGCGTGTCGAAGAAGCGGGTCCAGCGTTCGTCCGTCATGGCGCCAATCCCCAGCCTGTCGGCATCGCCCCCAAGGACAAGCCCGCGCTTGCGCATCTGATCGAGCTTGAAGCGGAACAGTTCCTCTCCGCCGGTTGGATTGACGGCGAGGATAGCTTTCATGGCCGGTGTGGCGTCACCCGTCATACATTCTTCGAACCCCTTTCGGGTTGCGTCGACGAAGGCCTGAACGGTGTTGGAATGACCTTCAATATAGGCGTCGGTGGCGAAGATCGTGGTCGCGTAATTGTCGTAGCCATAGTCGGCAAGCAGGATCGATACGGGCGGTGCAGGCAAGGCCTTGCCGAGCAGCAAGGCGTCTTCGGTGATATAGCCTTGCTGCACGGCCTTGGGATCGGCAAGAAACGGCGCAGCCGAATAGCTGTAGGCCGCCAGCTGATCATCCGAGAAGCCGAACTTGGCTTTCAGGAATTGCCAGAATTCGTTTCGTGAGAACTGGCCGATCATGATCCGCCGGTCCTTCAGGTCCTGCAGGGTGGAAACGCCCTGGCCTGCATGAGCCACCAGCGTCTGCGGGTCCTTCTGGAAAAATGCCGCGACCGTACGGGCCTTCACGCCCCGATTGACCAGATTGAGCGTTGTGAAACTCGACCCCATGCCCATGTCGATTTCGCCGGCAGCGACCATGAGGGGCATATTGACGTTTGGATTGCCGGGACGAAGTTCGACGTCGAGGCCAGTGTCCTTGTAGTAGCCCTTCGCCTGGGCCTGGAAGAAGCCACAGTGCTCCCCTTGTGGCACCCAGTTTAGGCCGTAAACAACCTTATCGAGCGCCTGGGCTGGCGAACCCATGACCGACAAGGCCATCGCACAGATAGTAAGACACTGTTTCATGAGTGTAGCGGTCCGCATGCCTGCCCCTTTGGACTGGAAGTGATTCAGCCGACCGTCGGGGCGCCATCGTCGTCACCACAACGGCAAGCTGAGCCTGCGAGCCAGCTTCATCTCCGTGTTTGCGGAGCGCTCGGCGACCACTGGATTGCAAGGCAACAGGAAGTCTTGCACCGCAAAGCGTTGCGTACGAGCATCATTTTTTGCGCATTGTGTTCGCAAAAAGCGTACGCAGACAGGATACGCCCTGTGCGCGCCAGCCATCGGATCGCGGACGAGCGCCCTCATGTGCGGCGACTGACTTCATCCAGTTTCCTGGTAAGCCTGGAGCGCGCCCCGATTGCGCCGCTCAGCGCCGATGGTCCAACGTCGCTCCGGCAGCATGCTGAGCGCATCGCTGCGCGAAGCGCTCAGCATGACAGAACAGTGCCGCCCGCTTCAGGCTTAGGCCTCAGCGAGCCCCAGCATCAGCCGCATGTTTTGCACCGCCGCGCCCGAGGCACCTTTGCCCAGGTTGTCCAGGCGCGCGACCAGCACCGCCTGATGGTGCTTGTCGCTGGCAAAGACATAAAGTTCGAGCCTGTTGGTCTCGTTCAGCGCCTCGGGCTCGATCCGCCCGCTCTTGGCGGCCTCGTTCTCAAGCGGCATGACCGAGACGTAGCGGCTTCCGGCGTAGCGTTTCGCCAGCGCAGCGTGGAGGTCGGCCGCACCGGGCTTGCCCGGCAGTGTCTCAAGCTGCAATGGCACTGACACCAGCATGCCCTGCCGGTAGTTGCCCACCGACGGCACAAAGATCGGCCGGCGCGTCAGCCGCGAGTAAAGCTGCATCTCCGGCACATGCTTGTGCTCGAAACCGAGACCGTAAAGTTCGAAGGCTGGCGCGGTGCCGTCCTCGAAGCTCGCGATCATCGACTTTCCGCCGCCGGAATAGCCGCTGACGGCGTTGACGGTGACCGGGTAGTCCGCAGGCAGCAGGCCGGCGTCGACCAGCGGGCGGAGCAGCGCGATCGCGCCGGTCGGATAGCAGCCGGGGTTGGAAACCTTCCGAGCGGTGCGGATCTTGTCCGCCTGATCCGCCGCGAGCTCCGGAAAGCCGTAGGTCCAGTCGCTGGCGACGCGGAATGCCGTCGATGCGTCGAGCACCCGGGGTACCGCGGCGCCCATGCCATCGATCAACGCAACGGTCTCCTTCGCGGCATCGTCCGGCAGGCAGAGGATCACCAGATCCACCTCCTCCATCAGCGCGCGCTTGGCGCCTGCGTCCTTGCGCTTTTCTTCGGCAATGCTCTTCACCACCACGTCATTCTGCAGCCGAAGCCGCTCGTTGATGCCGAGGCCCGTTGTTCCACTGGCACCGTCGACAAACACGGCGGGCTTGGCGGCGCTGCCGACGGTCGGGGATGGCTTGACGTCAGAGAGGCTCATGGCTCGCTCCTTTCGAGCTTGTTCGGTTCACTTGCAAAGGCCTGCGGCCGCGCTTGGCGCATCAGATGCGCAATCTGTTGCGCGCCTGCATCGGTCTGCGAAGCGAGCGCGCTCGCCACCGCTGCGTAGTCGGTTTCGGATTTGTGCTGGTTGAGCTTGAAGCTACCCTCGACCTCTTCAACCGTCATCTCAAGACCCACGATTGCCTTCTTCATCGCCTCGAGCCGTGCGGCGGTCATCTTCGATGACGTCCACGGCTTCTTCGGCAGCAGCCTGTTCTCGAACTTGGCGCTGAGCGTATCGATCTGCACCGCAAGCTCGTCATCCGACAGCGGCCGTACCGGACCGCTCAGATGCACAGCCTGATAAAGCCAAGTCGGCACCTGATCGCGTGAGATATACCAATCCGCCGACACATAGGCATCCGATCCGGTGACGGCCAGCAGCCAGGACGAAGTCCCTGCAAGCTTTATCAGCGGATTGTGACGGGCGAGATGAAACACCGCGCGCGGCGTCCCGTCCGCGCCATAGGACAGGTAGAACGGCAGCGGCGAAGCGATCGGCTTGGCGCCGTCCCAGGCGCAGACAAGGCCGAACCCGCGCGCTTCCGCAAAGGCGAGACTTGCGGCGCGGTCGGGCTTGAACGGCGGTGGCGTATACATGTCGAACTCCGGAGGTGGCTAGGAGCCGCCAGACCGACCGCGTTTCTTTTCTTGGGAAAGATGCCGCGGGAGGTGATCCGGCGGCAGAGGCGATGATCTTAAACGCAGACGACCGCCCATACCGCGCAAGCGCGGCGGCGGCGGGCGATGAAATTGGTCGCAGCATGGATCATGCGTGAGGCTATAGGGGTGCGGGGCCTGATCGTCAAGGCGCAACGCCGTCAATCCGGGGCGACGCGGTAGCGTCGAACCCGGAATCTCCCGCCGCAACTTCCGGGTTCGCGCGCTAAAGGCGCACGCCCCGGAATAACGAGCGTGGGGCCATTCAGATCACGGGATTCCACGGCACCGGGATCACCCGATAGCCATTGCCGTCCTTCTCGACATTGGCGAGGCCGGGGAATGGATAGTGGAAGCCCTGCAATTGCAGCTTCTCGGCGGCCACCATGTCGTAGACCCGGCGACGGGTCTTCTCGGCCATGTCGGCGTCCTGATCGAAGAAGGCGTGCCAGCCCGGATTGGTCGCGAACGGATTCGGATTGTTGGTGACGTCGGACTGGATGAATACCTTCCCTGAACCCGACGACAACACGTAGGAGGTGTGACCCGGGGTGTGGCCGGCGGTCTCGACCGCGAGCAGTCCCGGCGCGACCTCCTTGCCCCATTCGTAGGGCGTCACCTTCTTCTGAAGGCTCGCCTCGAAGATGCTGCGGTTGTTCTTGAAAAGATTCTGCATGCGACCGGCCGGAGCGCGACTCATCTCGCCATCGTCCATCCAGAACTTCCACTCCACGGCAGGCACCAGCACCTCGGCGTTCGGAAACGCCGGCGTGCCGTCCGCCGTCAAGAGACCATTCACATGGTCGCCGTGGAAGTGGGAGATCACGACCATGTCGACCGCCTTGGGATCGAATCCCGCCGCCGTCATATGGTCGATGAACAATCCGTTAGCGCCTCTGCTGCTGACCTTGCCCGTGGGGCCGTTGCCGGTGTCGAGCACGATGAGCTTGCCGCTGCTGTTGATCACGAGCGGGGCGAAATGGATCGTGAAGACATCACGCGGCAGGAACGCCTTTTCCAGTGCCGCGTTCACTTCCTCCTTCTTCGCATTGGTGATGAAGGAGTCTTCCAGCTTGAAAACGTTCTTGCCGTCGGACACCACGGTGACCTGGATGTCACCGACCTTGTAGCGGTAGAAGCTCGGCGCCTGCTTGTCCGCGAGCGGCGCCGCGGCCTGTGCGGGAATGTTCGGCAACAGCGGCGCAGCAGCAATAGCGGCTGCGCCCGCGAGGGCGTGACGACGTGTGATTTCCATGATGCTCTCCCAGTGAAACGATGACCGCGGTAATTCCGCGTTGGCTTCCTGCAAGGACCCAATCCACCGGAAATGGAGCGCCCGGTATCGACGGGGCTAACCCCCGCCTCGGGCGCTTATTCCACGTCTCACACCGTTCGCCACAACCACTCGGCGATGTGCGCCATCACGTCCCCGAACAGCAGCAGCACCGCCGACCACACCAGCGCGGAGATGAAATTGGCGATCTGGAATGGCCAATATGACATCTCGAAGATACCGGCCGCGAGCGGAACCGAGGCGCGCAAGGGTCCAAAGAAGCGGCCAATGAAGATGCTGGGCACGCCCCATTTGCGCACGAAGGCTTCGCCGCGCGGCAGGATCTCCGGATAGCGCGATAGCGGCCACATCTGCGCGACCTTTTCCTTGTAGCGGTAGCCGAACCAATAGGAGACCCAGTCGCCGAGTGCCGCGCCGATGCCGCCGGCGATCCAGACCGGCCAGAAGCTGATACCACTCACCCCGATCAGCGCACCGATCGCGACCAGCGCGCCCCAGGCCGGGATCAGCAGCGAAACGAACGCGAGCGACTCGCCGAACGCCAGCACGAGCACGATTGGCGCGGCCCAAACCTGGTGGTGGCGCACGAAATCGGCCACGGCACGCGCAAATTCTTCCATATAATGAACGCCTTCCCCGCCCCGCTCTGGTGGCTTGAACCTTTCTGCGGGCTCATAGCCTAAGGACAGGTAAGCCAGCCCCTTGCGTGACAATCAAGTCACAAAGCCGAAGGAAGGGGCGTGATTTCAGGTCCCGGCCCCAAGGCCGCAGCGTTTTCCCACAGGATGAGGTTTTTTGATGATTGGATCGTTGATGATGTGCGTGAGTGCCGTCGTTCTACTGCTCGGGATGCTGGGCGGCATTGCCATGGGCATCCAGCAAAATTTCACCCTGGCGCCGGCGCATGCCCATCTGAATCTCGTCGGCGGCGTGCTTTTGTTCCTGTTTGGGCTCTATTACCGCCTGATTCCGGCCGCCGGGGCGACGATGCTGGCCCGGATCCAAGGCTGGATGCACATTCTGGGCGCGATCCTGTTCCCCGCGGGCGTGGCCGTCGTGCTCCTGAAGGGGTCCTCGTTCGAGATCGCCCCGGTCGTGGGCTCCTTGCTGGTGGTCGGCTCCATGGCCCTGTTTGCCCTGATCGTGTTCCGCACCTCGCGCGCCTGATCGAGAGTTCCTACCTATTTCTGTGACCGCCGGGCGAGGCATCGATTGCCGCTGCCCGGCGGTCACTTTTTAAGCCTATCCGTGTCATAGTCAGAGTGACTGATTCGCTGCGCGCTGTTTGCGCAATCTATGAAGAGCCATGTCCAAATCACTGAAATCCGCTGCAAAAACCAAATCCACTGACGACATGTTCGCCGGTGCCGAGCCTAAAGGCCGGGCGCCGCTGAAGGTCGCTGCGCGCTCGGGTTCCGCTGAGGCTGACTATACCGCTGCTGATATCGAGGTGCTCGAAGGGCTGGAGCCGGTCCGCCGGCGGCCCGGCATGTATATCGGCGGCACCGACGAAAAGGCGCTCCACCATCTGTTCGCCGAAGTCATCGACAACTCCATGGACGAGGCGCTGGCGGGGCACGCCACCTTCATCGAAGTGGAGTTGACCGCGGACGGTTTCCTGACGGTCACCGACAACGGCCGCGGCATCCCGATCGATCCGCACCCGAAATTCCCGAAAAAGTCCGCGCTTGAAGTCATCATGTGCACGCTGCATTCGGGCGGCAAGTTCGACTCCAAGGTCTATGAGACCTCGGGCGGTCTGCACGGCGTCGGCATTTCCGTGGTCAACGCCCTCTCCTCGCGGCTCGAGGTCGAGGTGGCGCGCGGCCAGAAGCTCCACCGCATGACGTTCGAGCGCGGCCATCCCAAGGGCAAGCTCGAAGACCTTGGCAAGGTCAGCAACCGCCGCGGCACGCGCATCCGCTTCAAGCCCGATACCGACATCTTCGGCGCCAAGGCCACGTTCAAGCCGCAGCGCCTGTTCAAGATGACGCGCTCAAAAGCGTATCTGTTCGGCGGTGTCGAGATCCGTTGGCATTGCGACCAGGAGCTCTTGAAGGGCGTTGAGGATGTGCCGGCGGAGGCAACCTTCCACTTCCCCGGCGGATTGAAAGATTACCTTGCCGCCGCGATCCATGCCGACACGCTGGTGCATCCGGATATCTTCTCCGGCAAGTCGGGCCGCAACGGCGCCCATGGCGCCTGCGAATGGGCGGTGGCCTGGACGGCGGACGCCGACGGCTTCCTCTCCTCCTACTGCAACACGGTTCCGACTCCTGATGGCGGCACCCATGAATCCGGCATGCGGAGCGCGCTGCTGCGCGGCCTGAAGGACCACGCCGAGCGCGTCGGCCAGGGCAAGCGGGCTGCATCCGTGACCTCGGAAGACGTCATGGTCGGCGCTGCGGTGATGCTCAGCGTGTTCGTGCGCGAGCCGGAATTCCAGGGCCAGACCAAGGACCGGCTGGCCACGGCGGAGGCCCAGCGCATCGTCGAGCAGGCGATCAAGGATCCGTTCGATCACTGGCTGTCGGGCAATCCGGTGCAGGCCAACCGGCTGCTCGATTTCGTGATCGACCGCGCCGAGGAGCGGCTGCGCCGCCGCCAGGAGAAAGAGGTCGCGCGCAAGACCGCAGGCAAGAAGGCCCGCCTGCCCGGCAAGCTCGCCGATTGTACCGACGCCGGACTTGCAGGTTCCGAGCTCTTCATCGTCGAAGGCGACTCGGCCGGCGGCAGCGCCAAGCAGGCGCGCGATCGCAAGCTGCAGGCCGTGCTGCCCCTGCGCGGCAAAATCCTCAACGTCGCCTCTGCCGGCAAGGACAAGCTGATGGGCAATGTCCAGCTCAGCGACCTCGTGCAGGCGATCGGCTGCGGCACCGGCGCGCATTACCGCGAAGAGGATCTGCGGTATCAGCGCATCGTCATCATGACCGACGCCGACGTCGACGGCGCCCATATCGCGTCGCTGCTGATCACCTTCTTTTACCGCCAGATGCCACGGCTGATCGACGAAGGGCACCTCTATCTGGCGGTGCCGCCGCTCTACAAGCTCACCCACGGCTCCAAATCGGTCTATGCCCGCGACGACGCGCACAAGGACGCGCTGATCAAGAGCGAGTTCAATGCCAACGCCAAGGTCGAGGTCAACCGCTTCAAAGGCCTCGGCGAGATGATGCCGGCGCAGCTCAAGGAAACCACGATGGACCCGGCCAAGCGCACCATGCTGCGGGTCGTTCTGCTTGCCGACGACCGCGAGGGCACCGCCGATTCGGTTGAGCGATTGATGGGCACCAAGGCCGAGGCGCGGTTCGCCTTCATTTCCGACAAGGCTGAATTTGCCAGCGACGACCTGCTCGACGTCTAGTCATCGCCTTCCAGTCTAACCCTATGTACACGCGGCAGATTTTTGATCCTGCCGCGGTACGCAGGCCGCTCCGGGCCGAAGAGTACCGGAGCGTTTTCAGGCGAGTGTGCCTGTCCCGCAACAGCATTCCTGGTTGAAATAGCTATAGTTTGTGCAGCTACGGAATGGAATCGACGCAGCCGTCAGGCGCTCGTCATGCAAGTTGGGGATTTAGACATGAAGAAATTGGCGCTCGCTGTGGCCGCGGTTGCAGCACTGACGGGGTCGGCCTCGGCGGCTGATCTTGGCGCTCGGCCGTATACGAAGGCGCCGCCGCCCGTTGCACCGGCCTATAACTGGACGGGCTTCTACGTCTTTGGCGGTGGCGGCGGCGGTCTGTGGAACGCCGACAGCAACATTGAAACCACCGCTGGTGGGATTCCGCTGTCGCGCGACACGCGGCTCGGTGGCGACGGCTGGTTCGGTACCGTTGGTATCGGTTACGACTGGCAGTTCAACGGCCGGTGGGTTGCCGGCGTGTTTGCCGACGGCCAGTTCGGCAGCCTTCGCGGTTCGCTGACCGATCCAATCGGCAATATTGAGGGACGCCAGAAGCTTCGGACCAGCTATGCGGCTGGTGTGCGCCTCGGCTATCTCGTTGCACCGAATGTCTACTCCTACGTCAACGGCGGCTATTCGGGCTCGGAATGGTCGAGCACGGCCATGAACGACCTGGCCGGGAACCCGACTGGAGTCACCACTCCTTCCTTCCGTCGTGATGGCTGGTTCGTCGGTGGCGGCGTTGAGAACAACCTCGACATCTTCGGCATCAGCGCACCCGGCTGGTTCATGAAGACCGAATACCGCTCCGCGTTCTACGACCGCATCTCCCTACCGGAGTCGTTCGTTGGTGTGCCGACGGGAATTTCGACGACCTTCAAGCCCTGGGTGCAGACCATCAGCACCTCGATCGTCTACCGCTTCAACTGGGGCACCCCGTTCGTCGCCAAGTACTGATCTCTGCTGAACTAGCAGGCAGAAGCCCCGGCATTGTCCGGGGCTTTTTTGCGTCTGCTGCTGGCGCTCGTTGCAAGGCTGGCACGCCTGCGACAGCCGGGGCTGGCAAAGGCGCGCCCGATTCGGCATCTTCCCCCGATCTCAACAGAAACGGAAAATAACGATGGGAACGCCCCTCTTCGACCTTACTGGCAAGGTTGCGATCGTCACCGGCGGCAATGGTGGAATCGGACTTGGGATGGCGCGTGGGCTGGCCGATGCCGGCGCTGCGATCGCCGTCGTCGGCCGCAACGAAGAGAAGTTGGCGGCCGCAGTCGCCGAACTCCAGCAGCGGGGCGGCAAGGCCATTGCGGTCGCCGCCGATGTGACCGACGGCAAAGCCGTCGCCGACATGGTGGAGCGCGTCGAAGCCGAGCTCGGGCGGATCGATATCCTCGTCAACAACGCCGGCATCAATATCCGCAAGCCGCCGCATGCGCTTGATATCGGCGAATGGGATAGCGTGATCGCCACCAACCTCACCAGCGCCTTCCTGTGCTCGCAGGCGGTCTATCCGGCGATGAAAGAGGCCGGCGGCGGCAAGATCATCAATATCGGCTCGATGATGTCGATCTTCGGCGCCAGCTTCGCGCCGGCCTATGCCGCCAGCAAAGGCGGCATCGTGCAGTTCACGCGCTCCTGTGCCTGCGCCTGGGCGGCCGACAACATCCAGATCAACGCGATCCTGCCCGGCTGGATCGACACCGACCTGACCCGGCGCGGCCGCAGCGAGATCACCGGGCTGCATGAGCGGGTGCTGGCGCGCACGCCGGCGGCGCGCTGGGGCGATATCGGCGATCTCTCAGGGATAGCGGTGTTCCTCGCGTCCCCGGCTTCCGATTTCATCACCGGCACGGCCATCCCCGTCGATGGCGGCTATTCGATCATGGGCTGATTCACGAGAGCGCGGGCGACTGCACATGTTCGGGGCGCACGCCGATCCCGACGAAGCGCGCGGTGATGCCCTGCAGCCAGGGTATGGCGGTGACCAGCCGCACCGCTAGCGGAACCTTGACCGGCTGGCCGGCTGGCCCCAGCGCAGCGCTGATGATCTTGTTCTGCACGATGGTCTGCATCGTCTGAGTCATCTTCATCGGAAATTCGCGCCGCTGACGCACCGCGTCGAGTTCATCCTCGGTCGGACAGCCGCCCGCAAGCTTTGCGGCCAGCAGATTGGCGGTCGCGACCGCGTCCTGCACCGCCAGGTTGACGCCGACGCCGCCGACCGGCGACATCGCATGCGCGGCGTCGCCGATGCAGAGCAGCCCCGGCAGCGTCCAGCGCTTCAGGCGATTGATCGCAACCGTCAGAAGCTTCACGTCGTCCCAGCCTTTGACATCGGAAATGCCGGACTTCAGGATCGGCGCCAGCCGCACCACGTCATGCAGCAGCGCCGCAAGTCCCCTCGCCTTCACCGCGTCGTACTGTCCCTTGGCGATCACATAGGCGCATTGCCAGTAATCGCCGCGGTTGAACGTGACCATCATTTTGCCGGGCTCGACACGCGCGAACAGGTTCTCGTTTTCGTCCGGCCGCCGCCCGACGCGAAACCACAACACGTCCATCGGCGCGCCGATCTCCTCGACCGCAAGTCCGGCGCGCTCGCGCACCGTTGAATGACGGCCGTCGCAGGCAATCGTCAGATCGGCCTCGATGTCGAGCGTGCCCTCGGGCGTCGTCGCCCTCACGCCGGCGACCGCTTCGCCATTGCGGATCAGATCGGTCGCCTCCGTGCTCATCAGCACCTGCAGCGAGGCGAAACGCCTGCCGTTCTCACGCAGGAAGTTGAGAAAGTCCCATTGCGGCATGAAAGCGATGAATGGGTATTTTGCGTCGACGCGGGAGAGATCGGCGATCCGGACCTTGGTGCCGCCGAACATCCCTTCGAGCTTCTGCAATTCCTGGTGCGGCAGCTTGAGGAAGCCGTCGATCAGCCCGAGTTCATCCATCACCTGCAGGGTCGAGGGATGCACGGTGTCGCCGCGAAAGTCGCGGAAGAAATCGGCGTGCTTCTCCAGCACCACCACATCGATACCGGCGCGGCCCAGGAGATAGCCAAGCATCATGCCCGCCGGGCCGCCACCGACGATGCAGCAGCGCACCTTTATCCGGCGCGCTGACGGGTGCTGCGTCACGTTGTCGACCATGATCTGTCTCCACGCCGCATCGATCTTCACGTCGATTGTAGTGTAAGCATAGCGTCCGAGACACGCTCAATTTGATGAAATCACTGTCAGCCGTCATGCCCCGCGAAGGCGGAGCATCCAGTATGCGGCAGCCTCTCCACTAAGCTCAGGCGCCTCTGCAATACTGGATCGTCCGGTCAAGCCGGACGATGACGAGAGAGACGAGCTTAGCGGCGGAACGTCTTGATCTCCGACACGCTGCCGTCGCGATAGGTGAGCTCCACCGAGACCGACTTGGTCTGCGGCGCAAGCTTCAGATAGGGCTGCGCCTCGTGCGGGATCACGCTGGGGTCGCGGGCATCGCAGGGCGGCATCTTCAGCACCTTGTCCGGCACCGCGCTGTCGATACCGACGCGCGCCTCGCGGATCGCGCAGCGATAGGACATCAGATGGGTGTAATAGACCAGGAGCCCGTTGAACTCGCGGAACGACAGCCAGCTCGTCGCAGTCATGTCGAGGATCTTGCGCTGGTCGCGGATCAATGCCGCTTCGGGGTCGAACCGGATCGGAAACGGCCCTTGCATCTCGCCTGCCGCATCGACATAGCGGACCTGGATGGTGCCGGCCGGCGCATCGGCGGCCAACTCGATCGACGGATTGGGCATCCGCTTGCGGGTGCGCGGATCGAGTGTATCGATGAACCCGGTCTCGCGGAAATCGCCGCTGTCGCCCATCCGCCAGGAGATTCCGAGCGCAGGGTCCGCGAGCGAGAACACCACCGTCCAGCCGCCATTATGGCGGGAGAAACTTGCGATCGGCGCGTTGACGGAATCGTCCTTCGGAATGCGCGGCACCGAAACCGGCGGCAATGCTGCAAGCTTCTGCGGTGCCTCGGCAGCTCCCGCCATATCCGGCCCTTTCGCCATGCCGTTCAGGAACACGTCGTCCACCATCTGGTCGAAATAGACCGGGATCTGCTTGTGCCTGATGGTCTCGGCCGCCTCGCTGACCAGACGCCGCGTGTGCTGGGCGACCTGGACGAGATTCTTGCCGGGCTGCAGCAACTCCTTGGCGAAGGTACGGGTGAACACCGAATTGGGATTGGTATCGTCGTTCGACAGCCGATCGAGGGCGGTCTGGCGCGGGCCTGCCGAGAACACCGAGAACACGCCCTCCGGCAACTGCGTCATCGGCGCCAGTCCGTCGCCGCCGGCGACTGCGCGCGTTCCCGGCCGCTCGAACGGATTATTGCGGCAGGCGTCGAACACCAGGATCGAGGTGCGCGCCTTCTTGTTCTGCAGGCGCTCGACGATGCGATCGGCGAGAACAGATGCGTCGCGCACCAGTTCCTCCTGGCCCTCGGTCGCCGCCGGCACGTCGGTCGGCAAAAGGAAATTCTGGCCGGCGATCTCGAAGCCATGGCCGGCATAGAAGAAGAACGCGGTGTCGCCGGGCTCGATCGCCTTGTCGAAGGCGAGCAGCGTCTCGGAGAATTGCTGCCGGTTCTGGTTCTCGGCGATCATCACGGAGAAGCCGAGCTGCTTCAGCGTGTCCCCCATGGTGCGGGCGTCGTTGACCGCCTTTTGCAGTTTCGGGACGTTTTTGTAATCATTGTTGCCGACGACCAGCGCCACGCGCTTTTCCGCACGCGCCGGCGCGGCGAGAGTTGCCGATGCCAGGGCAATGCCCGCGACCATCAGAACTCTCGAAAGAAAGCCAGCCATTCTCTGCCCCGTCTCACTAGATCATGATCCGATTAGACGGAATCGGATCATGATCTCATCTCTTTGTTTGAGCATGATCTCCGCGCAAACGCTTCGCGTTTGTCGCGAGGGAAAAACGGTTTCCACTTTTCCGGATCATGCTCTGGGCGCCCCGTAACGCGCGACCGTCGATGCCATAGTCGGTACACCGCCCCAACCGGTTCAGTGTACGAGGTTTCGCGCTCCGTCAGTACCGCCCCGCCATTTGACGGCCAAATGACAGCTCGCCCGTTATTTGTGCGAAAACATTAAGCTTTTTCGGCCATTTAGGCGGTTCCCAGATTGACTTTGGCGATTTCGAACCTATGTTCCTGTCAACGCGGCCTTGGATCGAAACGCGATTCCCTGAGTTTGCCGCCCGTCAGCGTCAGTCAGAGCCCCCGAGCTTTTTTCAGAAGCGCGCCGTTTCGGGGCGAAACGCGGCAGCCTTTTTACCCTCGATTCCGAACGGCGGTGTCGACAAGAGGCTCAATGTCTTTTTCCAATCTCGGCCTTTCCGACAAGGTCTTGGCCGCCGTAGCGGCCACCGGATACACCAATCCCACGCCCATCCAGGAACAGGCGATTCCCCACGTTCTCGCCCGCCGCGATGTCCTCGGCATCGCCCAGACCGGCACCGGCAAGACCGCGGCCTTCGTGCTTCCGATGCTCACCATCCTCGAGAAAGGCCGGGCCCGGGCAAGGATGCCACGGACCCTGATCCTCGAGCCGACGCGCGAGCTCGCCGCCCAGGTGAAGGAAAACTTCGACCGCTATGGCGCCGGCCAGAAACTCAACGTGGCGCTCCTGATCGGCGGCGTCTCGTTCGGCGACCAGGACAGCAAATTGACCCGCGGCGTCGACGTCCTGATCGCAACCCCCGGCCGGCTGCTCGACCATACCGAGCGCGGCGGACTATTGCTCACCGGCGTCGAGCTGCTCGTGATCGATGAAGCGGACCGCATGCTGGACATGGGCTTCATCCCCGATATCGAGCGCATCTGCAAACTAGTGCCCTTCACCCGACAGACGCTGTTCTTCACCGCCACCATGCCGCCGGAAATCCGGCGCATCACCGAGGCCTTCCTCCACAACCCCGTGAAGGTCGAAGTCTCCAAGCCTGCCACCGCCGCCGTCACCGTCACGCAATCGCAGGTGCCCGCGGGGCGCGAGCCGCACCAGAAGCGCGAAATCCTCCGCCGCCTGCTGCGCGGGGCCAAAGATCTCAACAACGCGATTATCTTCTGCAATCGCAAGCGCGAAGTCGCCGTTCTTCACAAGTCGCTGCAGAAGCACGGCTTCAGCGTCGGCGCGCTGCACGGCGACATGGACCAGTCCGCCCGTACGGCCGCGCTCGATCAGTTCCGCAAGGGCGAGCTGCCGCTGCTGGTCGCTTCCGACGTCGCCGCCCGCGGCCTCGACATCCCCGCCGTCAGCCACGTCTTCAATTTCGACGTCCCCCATCATCCCGACGACTACGTTCACCGCATCGGCCGCACCGGCCGCGCGGGCCGCACCGGTACCGCAATCTCGATCGTCACGCCGCTCGACACCAAGTCGGTCGCTGCGATCGAGAAGCTGATCGGCCAGCCGATCCCGCGTGCTGAAGGCGACTTCACAATTCAATCGGATGAGAACGAGACCGACGAGCAGCCGCGCGAGGCGCGGCGGCGCGACGGATCGCGCGAGCGCAGCGGCCGCAACTCGCGGCGCGAACGTGAGCCGCGAGTTGGTCACGGCCGCGATAGCCGCAATGCCAATTCGCAGCCGCCGGCCGCCACTAGCCCGCGCGTGCCTTCGATCGGCCGTCCGGAGCCGCGACGCACGCAGCGCGACGTCGACTCAGAGCCGGCCGATCATTCGCATCTCCCTGCGTTTCTGCTGCGCCCCGTGCGGGCCCGCGTCTAGCGCTTTGCACAGCGTCGGCCCGGATCAGGCCGACGCCCTAATCTCTTGGCTTGGTTCGTTTTTTTCGTGCCGCCGATTCTTCCATCAGAATCGTCGGCGCGCGGCGTGGGATTCCCCTATTTACGGGGCGTTCATTATCCTCCATTAGCGTGGCAACGATACTTTTAGTTATTGCGGCTGAGCGGCGCGGCTCGGCATTGGGGACTTGATCAGTGGTCAAGCTGCTGGACGAACACGAACGCACGATGGCTTTTGCCGAGGTTGCGCTTGGCCAGATCAGGTCGCTTCGTCAGACCGCCGTCCCCCGCAATTACGAGATCTGGTACGTCTATGCGACCGGATACAACGCTCCGCTCAATAAGATCATCAACGAGACTCTGGCGCGCAACGGCAAGCTGAGCGAAGCCGATCTCGAGCAGATCTACGAGACCTATCTCTCTCACATCAAGACCTCCGATCGTATCGACAAAGTCGGCGCGCGTGTCATCGGCGAGATCGACGATGTCGTGACGCTGATCTCGGACGCGCTCGGCATGTCCGCGAGCTACGACGCAAGCCTGAGCGGCGCCAGCGAAAGGCTCGCGGGCGTGAAGAATCGCGACCAGCTCAAGCCGATCATCGAGCAGCTTGTGAAGTCCACGCACGAGATGCGCGAAACCAACAAGGCGCTCGAGAATCGCCTGGCGCTGTCAAAGACCGAAATCAGCAATCTCCAGCACAGCCTGGAGGCGATCCGCGCCGAGAGCCTGACCGATCCGCTGACTGGACTCGGTAACCGCAAATATTTCGACCGCTCGATCGAGATGGCAGTGCAGACCGCGATCGCCAATGACCAGCCGCTGTCGCTCCTGATGTTCGACATCGACCATTTCAAATCGTTCAACGATTCCTACGGCCATCTCACCGGCGACCAGGTGCTGCGGCTGGTCGGCATGTCCTTGAAGCAGACCATCAAGGGCCAGGACATCACCGCGCGCTACGGCGGCGAGGAATTCGCGGTCGTGCTGCCCAACACCAGCCTACGCCAGGCGCTGACGGTGGCCGACCACATCCGCCGCGCCGTGATGGCGAAGGAATTGAAGAAGAAATCCACCGGCGAGATTCTCGGCCGCGTCACCATCTCGGTCGGCGTCTCCCTGCTGAAGCCGGGCGACGACACGGATGCGCTGATCGAACGTGCCGACGCCTGCCTCTATGCCGCTAAGCGCGCCGGCCGCAATCGCGTGGTCTGCGAAGTCGACCCCGAATACACCGCCGAGATCCGCAGCCGCGTTGCTTGACGGCTTCGCGGCGGTTTTCGCGTTTTCCAGCACGCTCTTTCCCCGTCATTGCGAGCGAAGCGAAGCAATCCATCTCACCGCTTGTGGAGACATGGATTGCTTCGTCGCTGCGCTCCTCGCAATGACGGGCTGGAGCTGCGTAGGGTGGGCAAAGGCGCACTTGCGCCGTGCCCACCATCGCACGCGCTATCTGGAACGGTGGGCACGCTTCGCTTTGCCCACCCTACGACTTGGCGTCTTCTTGGCTTTCTTTGCCGAGGCCTTCTTCGCCGCCTTCCTCCCCTTCGGCCGCTTGCGCAACGCGGCGCGCTGCGCGGCGGCGAGTGCGGCCCTTGCCCATTGCGCCAGCTCCTCCGAATCGTCGAACAACCGCGCCGGCAACTGCCAGTAGGAGTTCACCGTAACGGTCCGGGTGCTCGTCTGATATTGGAACGGCTTCGAGCCTTCCGCTTCAAACCGCGGAATGGTCTCTTCATCGGCACGAAAATAGAGCCCGGCCCGCAGCGATAATGCGAAATTGGTGCCATCAGCGGAAATACCGTAGCCGGAAAACATGCGGCGGATGGTGACTGGGCCGAAATCCGCAAACAGGTCGATCAGGAATTCGCGGTCCATCATGCGCCAGCCCCACTCTCACCCCTCATGGTGAGGAGCCGCGCAGCGGCGTCTCCGGACGATGCTCCGCATCGCCTTGAGAACCATGAGGCCCCACTGTGCCCGCGGCCATCCTGCGAGACGGCCGCAGCGCGGCCTCCTCAGGATGAGGTCAGCGCAAGCTGCGGCAGCTCGTTACACCTTCGCCGGCGTGAGCTGCACCGACTCGCCGCAGCCGCAGGCGGAGACCTGGTTCGGGTTGTTGAAGATGAACTGCGCCTGCATCTTATCGGCCTTGTAGTCCATCTCGGTGCCGAGCAGGAACAGGACCGCCTTGGGATCGACCAGGATCTTCACGCCCTTGTCCTCGACCACTTCGTCGGTCGGCCGGATTTCGTGGGCGTATTCGACCGTATAGGACTGTCCGGCGCAGCCGCCATTCTTGATGCCGACGCGAAGGCCGACGATCTCAGAATCGGCGCGCTTGGTCAGTTCCGTGATCCGCGCTGCCGCGGCGTCTGTCAGCCTCATCACCTGCGGGCGCGGCCGCGGCTTCGGCTTAGCAACTGGTGCGATGGTGTCCATTGCGGCGGCTCTCTCCCTACGACGCAGAGCGGCAAAGTCTGTCGTCTCAAAAATAACAACGAAATTCCGGCTGTGAAGGTCTCATGTTCGCAATTGGCTAGAACTTCTCCGAACGCCTCGCCTAGTAGATCGCCCATACTCCCGGTGTGACCAGTTCCAGCAGGTGATTGTCCGGATCGCGGAAGTAGATGCTCTTGCCGCCGCGCGGCCAATCGGTCCTGCCTTCGATCGCGACATCGTGCTCGCCGAGCCGCTTTTCCCAGGCCGGCAGTTCGTCCGCGCCGATGGCAAAGGCCGCATGGATCGGGCCGTTGCCGTTGTGCGGCGGAATGGTGCCGCCCGGCAGATGAACCGTCTCGAGCGTGGCGCCGCGACGAAACAGCAGCAGCACATTGCGGCCTCCTATGTCGAAGGCCATAAACCGCGAATCGCTCGTCAGCGGCTCAAGGCCAAGCACATCGGTGTAGAACGCGCGGGCGCGGTCGAGGTCATCGACATAGAGTGCGGTCTCGATGACACCGGATAGCTTCGGCAATGACCCTCACCACATGTTGAGCACGAGACGGGCCTCGTCGCTCATCCGATCCGGCGTCCACGCCGGCTCCCAGACCAGGTTGACGTTGACGACGCCGATGCCGGGAACACTGGCCAGCGCATTCTCCACCATGGTCGGCAATTCGCCGGCCGCCGGGCAGTTCGGCGTGGTCAGCGTCATCAAGACGTCGACGCTGCGGTCGTCCTTGAGATCGACCTTGTAGATCAATCCGAGCTCATAGATGTCGGCCGGGATTTCCGGGTCGAACACCGTCTTCAACGCGGCCACGATCTCCTGGCTGAGACGCTCGGTCTCTTCCGGCGGCAAGGCGGAGCTCGTCTCCACATGGGCGGTTTTGACGTCGTCGGCTGTCTCGGTCATGCGAACAATTCCCCGGCCTTGATCAAGGCTTGCGCCAGATGGTCGACCTCTTCCCTCGTATTATACATGCCGAACGAGGCCCGGCACGTGGCTGTGACATTGAACCGCTCTAAGAGCGGCATCACGCAATGGGTGCCGGCGCGCACCGCAATGCCCTGGCGATCGATCACGGTCGCGACATCATGGGGGTGGGCGCCCTTCATCTCGAAGGAGATCACCGGCCCCTTCTCCCGGGCGGTGCCGATCAGCCGCAGCGAATTGATCTCGCGCAGGCGCTCCTGGGCGTAGGTGAGCAGGTCGTGCTCATGGGCGGCGATGCGCTCCTTGCCGATCGAATTGACGTAGTCGATCGCAGCGCCCAGCCCGATCGCCTGGACGATCGGCGGGGTTCCGGCCTCGAATTTGTGCGGCGGGTCGCCATAGGTGACCCAGTCCTTTGCGACCTCGCGGATCATCTCGCCGCCGCCGTTATACGGACGCATCGCGACCAGGTGCTCGTGCTTGGCATAGAGCGCGCCGATGCCAGTCGGGCCGTAAACCTTGTGGCCGGTGAAGGCGTAGAAATCGCAGTCGAGGTCCTGGACGTCGATCGGCAAATGCACGGCACCCTGCGCGCCGTCGACCAGCACGGGAATGCCGCGGTCATGCGCGATCCTGACGACTTCCTTGACCGGGACCAGCGTGCCGAGCGCGTTCGACATCTGCGTGATCGCGACCAGCTTGGTGCGCGGCGAGAGCAGCTTCTCGAATTCCTCGATCAGGAAATTGCCGTCGTCGTCGACCGGCGCCCATTTGATGACAGCGCCATACCGCTCCCGCAGGAAATGCCAGGGCACGATGTTGGAATGGTGCTCCATGATCGAGAGCACGATCTCGTCGCCCTGCCCGATATTGGGCTCGCCCCATGACGAGGCGACCAGGTTGATCGCCTCGGTGACGTTGCGGGTGAAGATGATCTCTTCGCTGCGCCGCGCGTTGACGAACTTCGCCACTTTGGTGCGGGCGCCTTCGTAAGCCTCGGTCGCGGCATTGGCGAGGTAGTGCAGGCCGCGATGCACATTGGCGTATTCGGTCTTGTAGGCCTCGGCCATACGGTCGAGCACCGCGTTCGGTTTCTGCGCGGAGGCCGCGTTGTCGAGATAGACCAGTGGCTTGCCGTAGACCTTAAGCGCCAGCGCCGGAAAATCCGCGCGCACCCGCGCGATGTCGTAAGCGCCATTGGCGACCGCCGGATGCGTACTCATCCCCGTGCCTCCAGCCAGCGCTGTGCCGCCGCGATCACATGCTCTCGCAGCGAATCGTTCGCGATCGATTCGATGGCCTCGCCGACAAAGGCCTGGATCAGGAGCGCCTGCGCTTCCTTCTCGGGAAGACCGCGCGCACGCAGATAGAACAACAGGCTTTCGTCCAGCGCGCCGGTGGTCGCGCCATGGCCGCAGGTGACGTCGTCGGCAAAAATCTCGAGTTCCGGCTTGTTGTCGGCCTCGGCCTCGTCGGAGAGCAGGAGCGCCCGCGTCATCATCTTGGCGTCGGTCTTCTGCGCGTCCGGACGGACGACGATGCGGCCCTGGAACACCGAGTGGGCGCGGTCGTCGATCACGGCGCGGAACACCTCGCGGCTGGCGCAGTGCGGCACCGCGTGATCCATGAACATCGTGGTGTCGGCATGCTGCCGACCCTTGATCAGATTGACGCCGTTGGTGTCGACCCGCGCGCCCTCGCCCGCAAAGACGATGGTCGGCTGATAGCGGCTGACACCAGCGCCCGAGACCATGCCAAAGGTGTTGAGCTGCGCATGCGCGCCGAGCGTCACCGCGGCGGAAGCAATGTTGAAGGCCTCTAACCCGTCTTCGATCAGGCGGAGATGATCGAGCCGCGCATTGTCGCCGAGCGAAACGATCAGGGAGTCGTAGGTCTGATACGCCTTTGCACCTTCGGTGGCGACGAAGCTTTCCACCAGCGTCGCGCTCACGTCGCGGCCGAGCCGGAGCAGCGAACGCGTGAACATCGCAGCCGGTGCGCCCACGCTTGCGACATGGACCACGTGCAGCGGCTGCTCCAACACGGTGCCGTTGGCAATTTCGATCACGACGCCGTCGGTCGCCATCGCCGTGTTCAGCGCGATCATGGGATTGGAGTTATCTGATGCCAGCAACTCGCCCTGTAGCGGGCCGTCCCCCGCCTCCAGCACCTCGCGCAGCGTGCGGACCGAAAGGCCCTTCTCGCCCTTGCCGAGATCGGAAAGCTTTGGCGCGAACACGCCATCGACCAGCACGAGCCGCCGCGTGCCTTCGATCGTATGCAGCTTGAGCGCGGCTTCCGCGCGCGACAGAGCCGCCGCATCGGGTGCAGCCGCCAGCGGCAACACCTCGCGCATCAACGCGCGCAGGTCGGTATATTTCCAGTCCTCGATCCGGCGGTGCGGAAGGCCCGCGCCCTCAAAGGCCTCAAAGGCCTGCCGCCTTTGCTCAGCGACCTTGCCGGAGCCAGGCAACCGCTCGCGCGCGAGCGCAAAACTGGTGCTCACCGCGCGCCCGGTATCGGTTTTTGCCAACACGACGTTCATCACGAATTCCGTTCAGGCTTAGGCGTCTTCGAACTGCGCATAGCCGGATTCTTCCAGCTGCAGCGCCAGTTCCTTGCCGCCAGTCTTCACCACCGAGCCCTTGGCCATCACGTGCACATAGTCCGGCACGATGTAGTTGAGCAGCCGCTGGTAGTGGGTGATCACGACCATGGCACGCTCGGGCGAACGCAGCGCGTTGACACCGTCGGCCGCGATCCTGAGCGCGTCGATGTCGAGACCTGAGTCCATTTCATCGAGGATGCAGAGGCTCGGCTCGAACAGCGCCATCTGCAGGATCTCGTTGCGCTTCTTCTCGCCGCCGGAGAAGCCGACATTGACGCCGCGCTTGAGCATGTCCTGCGGAATGCTGAGCGACTTGGAGACCTCGCGGACTTTCTTCAGGAAGTCCGGTGTCGAATATTCGCTCTCGCCGCGCGCCTTGCGCTGCGCGTTCAGCGCAGTGCGCAGGAAATTCATGGTGGCGACGCCGGGGATTTCGACCGGGTACTGGAACGCCAGGAACACGCCCTTGGCGGCGCGCTCGTCGGGCGCCATCTCCAAGAGATCCTCGCCGCGGAACAGGATCTGTCCGCCGGTGACCTCATAGCCCGGCTTGCCGGCGATGACGTGCGAGAGCGTCGATTTGCCGGAGCCGTTCGGCCCCATGATCGCGTGCACCTCGCCCGGATTCACGGTCAGCGACAGGCCATGGAGGATCTCGCGATCCTCGACACGGACCTGCAGGTCTTTCACTTCAAGCAATGCCATTACAGTTTTCCTAGATGTCACCCCGAGGCGCCGGTACGGCAGGCCCGCCAGGGATGAGGATTATCCAACCGAACCTTCGAGAGAGATCGAGATCAGCTTCTGCGCCTCAACCGCGAACTCCATCGGGAGCTGTTGCAGCACGTCCTTGACGAAGCCGTTGACCACGAGGCCGACCGCTTCCTCCTGGCTCAGCCCGCGCTGCACGCAGTAGAACAGCACGTCCTCGGAGATCTTCGAGGTCGTCGCCTCGTGCTCGAACGTCGCCGACGAGTTCTTCGCCTCGACGTAAGGCACGGTGTGCGCGCCGCATTTGTCGCCGATCAGGAGCGAGTCGCAGGCGGTGTAGTTGCGCGCGCCGATGGCCTTGCGGTGCGCGGTGACGAGGCCGCGATAGGTGTTCTGCGACTTGCCGGCGGCGATGCCCTTGGAGATGATCCGGCTCGAGGTGTTCTTGCCGAGATGGATCATCTTGGTGCCGCTATCGACCTGCTGGTAACCGTTCGAGATCGCGATCGAGTAGAACTCGCCGCGCGAATTGTCGCCGCGCAGGATGCAGCTCGGATATTTCCAGGTGATGGCGGAGCCGGTCTCGACCTGGGTCCAGGAGATCTTCGAGTGGTCGCCGCGGCAATCGCCACGCTTGGTGACGAAATTGTAGATGCCGCCCTTGCCTTCCGAGTTGCCGGGATACCAGTTCTGCACCGTCGAATATTTGATCTCGGCGTCATCGAGCGCAACGAGCTCGACCACGGCGGCGTGGAGCTGATTCTCGTCGCGCTGCGGCGCAGTGCAGCCTTCAAGGTAAGAGACATACGAGCCCTTGTCGGCGATGATCAGCGTGCGCTCGAACTGGCCGGTGTTGCGCTCGTTGATGCGGAAATAGGTCGACAGTTCCATCGGGCAGCGGACGCCCGGCGGCACGTAGACGAACGAGCCGTCGGAGAACACCGCCGAGTTCAGCGTGGCGAAGAAGTTGTCCGTCGTCGGCACCACGCTGCCGAGATACTTCCTCACGAGTTCAGGATGCTCGCGGATCGCTTCCGAGATCGGCATGAAGATCACGCCGGCCTTCTTCAATTCCTTCTGGAAGGTGGTCGCAACCGACACCGAGTCGAAGACGGCGTCGACCGCGATCTTGCGCTGTTCCGACGGCTCCCCGCCCGGAGGCGGCTCGACACCCTCGAGGATCGCGACTTCCCGCAAGGGAATGCCGAGCTTCTCGTAGGTCTTGAGAATCTCCGGATCGATCTCGTCGATCGACGACAGCGTCTTCTTCGGCTTCGGCGCCGCGTAATAATAGAGGTCCTGGTAGTCGATCTTGGGATAGTTGACGCGCGCCCAGGTCGGCTCGGTCATGGTCAGCCAGCGGCGGTACGCCTCCAGGCGCCATTCCAGCATCCAGGCCGGTTCGTTCTTTTTCTCTGAGATGAAGCGGACGATATCTTCCGACAGCCCCTTGGGGGCCTTTTCGGACTCGATGAGCGTCTCGAACCCATATCGATACTGATCGACGTCGATCCGTCGGACACGGTCGACCGTCTCCTGTACAGCAGGCATTTAATCCTCCGCTCGCGGTTTCAAGGACCGCGGTGGATCAGTTCTAAAGAGTGGTACGGTTAGTGGACGAAAACCCGCTTAGAACCGTTCAAGCTGTGTTTCGTCCCACTCTAAGTAAGGTATTGGCGAGCTTTAGCCAAGCCTTTACGGCCAAATCTATGTCTGTGGTGGATGTAGACCAGCCAAGACTAAGCCGCACTGCTCCCTGGGCGAGGTCCGGCCGGAACCCCATCGCGGCCAGCACATGTGACGGCTGGACCTTTCCGGAGGAACACGCGGAACCCGAGGATACCGCGATTCCGGCGAGGTCGAAGCCGATCACGGCTGTCTCGGCCTTCAGCCCGGGCGCGGTGAACAGCGTCGTATTGGGCAGCCGAGGCACGCCATCCGAGAATACAATAATACCATCAACTTCCCTCAGGCCAACCTCAAGTCGGTCCCTTAGGGCCTGCAGCCGGACTGCGTCGGTCGCGAGGCCTGCCATCGCGGCCTTGGTAGCCGCGCCAAAGGCCGCGATGCCGGCAACGTTCTCCGTACCGGCGCGGCGCCCGAGCTCCTGGCCGCCGCCGCGCAGAAGCGGTTCGAGCCTCTCCACGCCCTCCACCAGAACCATGGCCCCGACGCCCTTGGGGCCGCCGATCTTGTGCGCGGAGAGCGTCACCATATCCGCCTGCAATGAGCCGAGATCGAAGGGAATTTTCCCGAAGGCCTGGATCGCATCGACGTGAAGCAAGCCGCTGGCGGCATGAACGATCTCGGCCGCCTCCCTGACCGGCTGCAGTGCGCCGGTCTCGTTATTGGCCAGCATGACCGACACCAATGCCGGCGGACCGTCAGCAAGCTTGCCGCGGAGATCATCGAGGTCCAGCACGCCTGACGGCGTCACCGCGACCGTTTCGATCGCCTCGGCCGCAAAGCGTCCCCCTGACAGCACCGAGGCATGCTCGATCGCCGACACCAGGAGCCGCTGGACAGCAGCACCACCGCCGCGTCGCACCCCCGGCGTCAACGCCAGCGCATTCGCTTCCGTGCCGCCAGAGGCAAACACCACATCCTGCGCCCTGCCGCCGACCGCCGCGGCAATCGCGCTTCTCGCCTCCTCGATCAGCCGCCGCGCCTGCCGCCCCTCGGCATGCACCGAGGACGGATTGCCGCACAGCTCCCACGCGGCAGCCATCGCCGCCTTCGCCTCGGGGCGAATCGGCGTGGTCGCATTCCAGTCGAGATAGACGCGGTCCGCCATGGAGTAATATAATACCTTAGCACTTCTTGCGGGTTCTAGCCGGCAATCTTCGCTCGAATCCTGCCGGCGTTATGCCAGTTGGTGATCGCAGCACCGCCCGCAATCACCAGCTAACGCATTGAACACGCTTGGCGTTGTTCAAGATGCTTGCTTTTTGCCCCTCGCCTCATGCTAGAACGCGCGGGCCTCAAAAACCAACCGAGGCGTCGTTCGTTCGCGGGAAGCCGCCTGACGACGCCGTTCACGGTAAATCCAGCCACTTTATCTGCCGGGGGCCGATGAAGTCAGCACAACTCGGTTGATTGCTCAGCGCCAACCAAGGGTCAAGCGTAGGATCACTCAAGGGATCACTGATGCCTGAAGTTATTTTCAACGGCCCGGCGGGCCGTCTCGAAGGCCGCTACCACCCGGCCAAGCAGAAGAACGCGCCGATCGCCATGATCCTGCATCCGCACCCGCAGTTTCACGGCACGATGAATCACCAGATCGTCTACCAGTGCTACTATGCCTTCGCGCATCGCGGCTTCTCGGTGCTGCGCTTCAACTTCCGCGGGGTCGGCCGCAGCCAGGGCTCGTTCGACCACGGCACCGGCGAATTGTCGGATGCAGCCTCCGCGCTCGACTGGGCGCAGAGCATCAATCCCGAGGCGCGCGCCTGCTGGGTCGCGGGCTTTTCGTTCGGCGCCTGGATCGGCATGCAGCTTCTGATGCGCCGGCCCGAGGTCGAGGGATTCATCTCGATCGCGCCGCCGGCCAATCTCTATGACTTCTCGTTCCTGGCGCCCTGCCCTTCCTCCGGACTGATCGTGCATGGCGACAAGGACGCCGTGGTGCCGCCCAAGGACGTCAACACGCTGGTCGAGAA
Source organism: Bradyrhizobium sp. Arg237L (assembly GCF_029990105.1). NCBI lineage: Bacteria > Pseudomonadati > Pseudomonadota > Alphaproteobacteria > Hyphomicrobiales > Nitrobacteraceae > Bradyrhizobium > Bradyrhizobium sp. Arg237L. The sequence continues at coordinate 50,202 of NZ_JAQMIL010000014.1, forward strand.
ATTGAAGACGCAGAAGGGCATCGTGATCGATCAGCAGATCATCCCCGGCGCCAACCATTTCTTCGACGGCAAGCTTGAGCCATTGATGGAAACGGTCACCGGCTATCTCGACATGCGTCTCGCCAACGTGCGCTGACGCCGCGATCCCGTAGCCCGGGTGGAGCGAAGCGCAACCCGGGACAACTGCATCCGCGTCACGAGCGGCCCCGGATTGCGCTCCGCTCCATCCTAGCTACGAAGACGGCCGCGTTACGCCGCAAGCTTCAACAAATGCGCGTCATGCTGCTTGAGGAAGGCGCGCAGCAATTGCGGATAGTCGGCGCCAACCGCGGCCTTCACGCTCGGGCGTTTCGCCAACTCCGCGCGCCACTTCCGAGCCTTCGGCATGTCCTTGAACACCGCAAGGTCGATGAATTCGTCGAACACGTCGAAATAGCGGAAGATCGGCGCGAACACCGCATCCACCAGGCTGAATTCCTCGCCTGCAAAGTACGGACCCGCGCCGAGCGCCGCCTCGATGCGGGCGAATTTGGTGGTGACCGCCTCCCGCTTGGCCTCGAAGGTCGCGGCATCCTTGGCAGTCTCGAGGCCCCAGAGATCGCTCAAAATCGCCGAGCCGAATTCCATCCAGGCGCGATGTTCGGCGCGCGCAAGCGGGTTCTGCGGGTGCAGCTTGGCGCCAGGTTGCGTCTCCTCGATGTATTCGCAGATCACGTTGCTCTCGAACAGCGCCACCTCGCCCTTTTCGGTCGCAACCGTCAGTACCGGCACCTTACCAAGCGGCGATATCTTCAGAAACCAGTCCGGCTTGTTAGCGAGATCGATATCGATCCGTTCGAAGGCGACGCCCTTCTCTGCGAGAGCGATCACCGCGCGCTGCACATAGGGACAGAGCTTGTGGCTGATCAGTTTCAACGCAGCGGCCATGGCGCACTCCTCGCTAGTTTCATGCACTCGCATGCATCTAAATGCATTTGCATAAAACAGTCAAGAAGGATGCAATTGCATCTACCCTTTAAGGCCGCGCGATGACACCCCCGGTCATGGGAATCGGCACGCCGGTCGTGGCGGGATAACTGAGCGGCAGGCCCTTCATGCCGCGCACGGCGAGGAATCCGAACGCCTGTGCCTCGATCGCGTCCGGCGACCAGCCGAGCGCATCGGCCGCTTCGACGGTCGCGGGCGCAACCCGCTCGCGCAGCATCCGCAGCATGGTCAGATTGCGCGCACCGCCGCCGGCGACAATCCAGCTCTTCGGCACCTTCGGCAATAGAGGCACCACGCGGGCAATCGCGGCCGCGGTGAAGGCGGTCAGCGTCGCCGCGCCGTCGGCGGGTGCGACGTCCCCGAGCTTCAATGCGGCGAAATCATTGCGATCCAGCGATTTCGGCGGCGGCAGCGCGAAGAACGGCAATTCCAGCGCGCGGGCAATCCAGGCCTCATTGGCCCTGCCCTGGGCGGCGAACCGGCCGTCGGTGTCGAACGGCTGGCTCATCATGCGGAACATGTAGTCGTCGAGCAGCGCGTTGCCGGGACCGGTGTCGCAGGCGATCAGCGTGTCGGTGCCGTCGATATAGGTGATGTTGGAGACGCCGCCGACATTGACCACCGCGGTCGGCCCCTCGCGCTGCACGGATTGCACCAGCGCCCGGTGATAGACCGGCACGAACGGCGCGCCCTGACCGCCAGACGCCACATCGGCGGCGCGGAAATCATACATCACGGGAATGTGGATCGCCTTCGCCAGCGCCGCGGCGTCGCCGATCTGCACCGTCAATTGGCGCTCAGGCCGGTGCAGCACGGTCTGGCCGTGGAAGCCGACAATGTCGATCTCCTCCGGCGTGATGCGATTCTGCGCGGTGAAGGCGGCGACCGCCTCGGCATGCGCCAGCGTCACGGCTCGTTCGGCCTCGGCAAGGATCCCGGGCCGGGCGTCGCGGTGCGATAGATGGACGGCCTCGGTAAGCGCCTGGCGCAGCAGGCTGCGCTCGGCATTGGTGTAGGGCCGGTAGCCGGACGGCCCGAACGACTTGACCTGCTTTCCATCGGTTTCGATCAGTGCCACGTCGACCCCGTCGAGTGAGGTCCCGCTCATCAGACCGAGTGCGGTCAACATCATCCCTGTGCCTTCGACGCCCCTTTTGCCCTGCCCTGATGCCCGGCTTGTATCAAACAAGCACATCTTATAATGCCACAGCGCGCCTCGCGGCGGCAGCCCGTTCGGTCATGGTTCCGCAACCGGCTGCAATTACCGTAAAACAAGAATGATCAGAGTCGCCGACAAATGACTACATTTAAATCGGATTTTATGAATGAGCTGCAGTGGCGCGGCTTCGTTCATCAGGTGTCGGACGCGGCGGGCATCGACGCGCTCGCCGCCAAGGGGGAGGTCGTGGCCTATGTCGGCTACGACTGCACGGCCCCGTCCCTGCATGTCGGCCATTTGTTGTCCGCCATGATGCTGCACTGGCTGCAGGAGAGCGCCGGCGGCAAACCGATCACCTTGATGGGCGGCGGCACCACGCGCGTCGGTGACCCCTCCGGCAAGGACGAGACGCGTCAAATTCTCTCCATCGAGCAAATTGACGCGAACAAGGAATCCATCAAGCACGTCTTCAAGCGCTTCCTGACGTTCGGCGACGGCAAGACCGATGCCGTGATGGCCGACAATGCGGAGTGGCTGACCAAGCTCAATTACATCGAAATGCTGCGGGATATCGGCCGCCACTTCTCCGTGAACCGCATGCTTTCCATGGACTCGGTCAAGCTCCGCCTCGAACGCGACCAGGAGATGAGCTTCATCGAATTCAACTACATGATCCTGCAGTCCTACGACTTTGTCGAACTGGCACGTCGGTACGGCTGCAATTTGCAGATGGGCGGCTCCGATCAATGGGGGAACATCGTCACGGGTGTGGACCTCGGCCGCCGCATGGGTACCCATCAGCTCTACGCATTGACGACGCCGCTGCTGACCACCGCTTCCGGCGCCAAGATGGGCAAGACTGCAGCCGGCGCGGTCTGGCTGAACGCCGACCAGTTCAGCCCCTACGATTACTGGCAATACTGGCGCAACACGGAAGATGCCGATGTCGGACGATTCCTGAAACTGTTCACGACGCTTTCGATGAGCGAGATCGGGAAGCTGGAGGCGCTGCAGGGCTCCGAGACCAACGAGGCCAAGAAGGTGTTGGCGACCGAGGCGACCGCCCTGCTCCACGGCCGCGATGCCGCCGTTGAGGCTGCCGAGACCGCGCGCCGCACCTTCGAGGAAGGCGCGCTCGCGGAGACGCTGCCCACGATCGAAATTCCGCGCGGCGAACTGGATGCCGGCATCGGCGTGCTGGCCGCCTATGTGAAGGCCGGCCTCGTCGCCTCCAATGGCGAGGCGCGGCGCCAGATCAAGGGCGGCGGCTTGCGCGTCAACGACGTCGCCGTCACCGACGAGAAGATGGTGCTGACGCCGTCCGACCTCACCGCGGAAGGTGTGATCAAGCTGTCGCTCGGCAAGAAGCGGCACGTCCTGTTGAAGGCTGCATAGGCGCATTCGCTTTTTGCGGCTTGTGGGGAGCTGCGGAAACGCGCTCCCTCCTCCCATGGACAAGAACACGCCCGGGGAGGAAATCGCTGCGAAGCCGCCGACGCGCGTCGCGCTCAACGTGCTCGCGCTGTGCTTTGCGCTCGCGTTGATCGGCCGCGGCCTCGGCGAAAGTTTCACCGTCTTCCTGAAACCGATCTCGGAGAGCTTCGGCTGGGATCGCGCGCAGATCGTCTCGGTCTATTCGCTGACCTGGCTTGTCGGCGGCCTGACGGCGCCACTGATCGGCCGCCTGTTCGACCATTCGGGGCCGCGAGTCGTCTATTCGCTCGGCCTGTTCCTGCTCGGCGGCTCATTCCTGGTCGCGGCGCATGCGCAATATCTGTGGCAGTTGCAATTCAGCATCGGCCTCTGCGTCGGAGTCGGGATCGCCTTCATCGGCAATGTGCCGAACTCGATCCTGCTCGGCCGCTGGTTCGGCCCTCGCCTGCCGACCGCGATGGCGGTGGTCTATTCCGCAACCGGCGCCGGGGTGCTCGTGCTGCTGCCGGCCTCGCAACTCTTGATCGATCGCGTCGGCTGGCGCGGCGCCTACCAGATCTTCGGCATCACGGCGCTGTGCCTGCTGGTGCCGCTATTGCTGTTGCCATGGCAGCGGTTCTCGCGCGGCTCGCCGCATGTGGTGAAGAAAGCCGATCTTGACATCGTAGACGAAGGCTGGACGCTGCTCGGCGCGATACGCCACCACGCCTTCTGGGCGCTGTTTGCCACGTTCTTCTTCACCGCGATCGGCATGTACGCGATCTCGGCACAGATCGTCGCCTATCTGATCGACGCCGGCTTTCCGCCGCTACAGGCCGCGACCGCCTGGGGGTTCAGCGGCGTCGTGCTGCTGTTCGGCATGCTCGGCGTTTCCGAACTCGACAGCATCATCGGACGCCGGCCGTCAGTCCTGCTCAGCTATGCGATCTCGATCCTTGGCATCATCCTGCTCTGGCTGCTGCAGTGGTATCCGAACTTCTGGCTCTTGACCGGCTTCGTCGTCTGTTTCGGCAGCATGATCGGCTCGCGCGGCCCGCTGATCACGGCCACCGCGATGAAGATCTTCCGCGGCAAGCGGGTCGGCACGATCTATGGCACCATCTCGATCGGCAGCGGGCTCGGCTCCGCGTTCGGATCCTGGGCCGGCGGCCTGATCCACGACTTCGCCCACAGCTACAATCCGGTGATCGCATTCGCGCTGGTCAGCGTGATCCTGGGAATGATTCCGTTCCTGGTCGTGCCGGCACTGCGCCGCTGATCAAGGGCGCCTCGGAGGTATCCCCTTGATGGCATACCCGATTCACGATTGGTAAGACACTTCCTGCTATGCCTCGGGACACGATACCCGCAGAGGCCGCAATGAACCTTCTCAGCCGACTGACGATCCGCACCAAACTCGCCTGCATAGTGGCTCTCGCGGCACTGACCGTTTTCGCAATCGTCGCGGGTGCGGCCTGGATCAACCGAAACCGCATGCTGGACGACCGCGTCGCACAGATGCGGACGGCGGCCGACCTGCTCTACGGCGTGGCGCAGTCGCTGCAGGAGGATGTCGCTGCCGGAAAGATGACGGTCGCCGAGGCGAAGGAGCAGTTTCGCCAGCGCGGCCGGAAAATGACTTTCAACAACGGCCAGGGATATCCGAACGCCTACAATATCGCCGATACGTCGCTGCTGTTGAACAGCGCCAATCCCAAGCTCGAAGGCAAGATCAACGGCACCAAGGATGCCAATGGCGTCCTGATCGCGGATGCCCAGATCGCTGCCGGCCGGCAAAGCCCGGAAGGCGGCACCACATCCTACCTTTATCCGCGTCCCGGGCAGACCGTGCCGGCGCGGAAAATGACCTATGTTCGCAGCTTCGAGCCGTGGAACATCGTCATGAGCTACGGTCTCTATGTCGATGATATCGACGCCGACATGAATGCCGTCCTGCTGGAGCTTGGCGCGATCGGCGGCGGTCTGATGTTGCTGATGGGGTTGTTGTCGTGGCTGATTGCCCGCGACGTCGTGGGCGCATTGGAGCGTCAGAAGAACCGGATGCAGCGCATTGCCGAAGGCTCGCTCGACGAAGCGGTCGAGGAGACGAGCCGCCGTGACGAGATCGGCCGCATGGCGGAAACGCTGGAGGTCCTGCGGCAGACCGCGATCACCGCACGGGCGCTGGAAGCCGAACAGGTTGCAACCAAGCAGCGGAGCGAGAAGGAAAAGCGCGACGCCTTGATCGCCCTCGCCGATCGCTTTGATGCATCGGTTGGCCAGCTCGTCGGACTGATGGCGTCGGGATCCAGCGAGCTGGAAGCCACCGCAAAGTCGATGTCCTCGACCGCCGAGGGCACCAATCACCGTGCCGCGGTGGTCGGTTCGGCCGCAACGGAGGCAAGCTCTCGGGTCCAGACGGTAGCTTCGGCCGCCGAGGAATTGTCCTCCTCGATCTCCGAGATCAGCCGCCAGGTCGCGCAGTCGGCCAATGTCACCGGCCGCGCCGTCGAGAGCGCGCGCCGCACCGATACCATCGTGCGGGCGCTCGCCGACGGCGCCCAGCAGATCGAGCACGTCGCCGAGCTGATCTCCAGCATTGCCGAGCAGACCAACCTCCTCGCGCTCAACGCGACGATCGAAGCCGCACGTGCCGGTGAAGCCGGCCGTGGTTTTGCCGTGGTCGCCTCCGAGGTCAAGACTCTCGCAAGCCAGACCGCGGAAGCCACCAAAGAGATCGCCACGCGCATCGCGCAGATCCAGGGCGCGACCAAGGAAGCGGTCGAGGCGATCGACGGCATCACCGCCACGATCGAGGAAGTCAGCACCATCGCCACCTCGATCGGCTCCGCAATCGAGCAGCAGGGCGCAGCAACGGCCGAAATCGCACGCAGCGTGTCGCAGACGGCGGAAGCGACCAAGGAAGTCACGACCAATATCGGCGGAGTGAGCGCCGCGGCCAACGAGACCGGCAACGCCGCCGGCCTCGTTCTGACCGCAGCGAGCAACCTGTCCAAGCAGGCCGAGCAGCTCTCCGGCGAAGTCTCGACCTTCCTCGCCGGCGTCCGCGCCGCGTGAGCCGGCGCCTTGCCGTCTGATGCAGCCCAAAGAAAGTCGCACGTGTCAGCTTCGCTGACATGTCTCAGCGAAAAAATTCTTGGCGCCTTGAGATGCCAGGTGAAATGCGTGGCCGACAAAAAGAAACCGGTCTAGTCTTCCTGACGCGTGGGTGGAAACCCGGCGCAAGAATAGACGCCAATCGCTATTGCTGCCACGGCCACCGTCGGACTTCGTTCGCGCAACCGGCGCTGGGGCAATCGGACTGCAGCCCGATCTTGATACGTTACAACGGTTGACATCGTTCCGCGGAGACTGACGGCGGCCTGTCGAGAAGAGACAGGATCGAGCTTGGTCAATTCCAAACGGGAGGAACGGCAATGGGTAACGACTTGAGAACCGCGTGTGACGGCGTTCTGCAGAAAGTAGTGACCGGCAAAGACCGCGTTCCGGGCGTGGTGGCGATGATCACCGACCGCTCGGCCAACACCTACGAAGGCGCAGCCGGTGAGCGTAGCATTGGCGGCAGTCAGGCAATGACGACCGACACGGTCTTCGCAATCTTTTCGACCACAAAAGCAATCACCGGGACGGCGGTCCTGCAATGTGTCGAGGAAGGCAAGCTCGACCTGGACGCCCCGGCCAAGACCTACGTTCCCGAGATCGGCAAGGTCGAGGTGCTCGAAGGCTTTGACGCGCAGGGCAGGCCAACGCTGCGGGCGCCGAAACGCGACATCACCACCCGCATGCTGATGCTGCACACGGCCGGCTTCGGCTACGACTTCTTCAACGCCAATTACTTTCGCCTCGCGCAAGAACACGGCCAGCCGAGCGTGATCACCTGCTCAAGGGCATCACTGATGACGCCGCTCCTGTTCGATCCCGGCGACAAGTGGGAATATGGCAGCAACCTCGACTGGTGCGGCCAGGTCGTCGAGCGCATTCGCGGCAAGCGCCTCGGAGAGGTGTTGAAGGACCGGGTTTTTGCGCCGCTCGGCATGGATGATATCGCCTTTTCGCTGACGCCTTCGATGCGTGAGCGCCTTGCCGTCATCCACCAGCGCGAAGCCGATGGCGCGCTGACCCCCCTTCCCGATCTGCAATTGCCACCCGAGCCGGAGGTCGACATGGGCGGCCACGGACTTTACGCCTCGATCGGCGAATACATGAAATTCATCCGCATGTGGCTGAACGATGGAGCGGGGCCACAGGGCCGCGTGCTGAAGCAAGAGACGGTCGAGGCCGCCGTACGTAATGGCCTTGAGGCGCACCAGACCGTGGTAATGCTGCCCGGCGTGATTCCGACCCTGTCGAACGATGCGGAGTTCTTCCCCGGACTGAAGAAGTCCTGGTCCTACACCTTCATGGTCAACGACGAGGACGCTCCGACCGGCCGCCCGGCAGGTTCGATCGGCTGGGCCGGGCTCGCCAACCTGTTCTATTGGATCGATCGAAAGAACGGGTTCGGAGGATATTGGGCGACGCAGATCCTGCCGTTCGGAGATCCGACATCGTTCGGCGGCTACCTCGATTTCGAGACAGCCGCCTATGCAAGTGGAGAGGTGCGCGCAGCGGCATAGTGCCGATGAAGCGAAGCGGCCTACCTCGCGCCGCCACGCTTCGCGGCTCTTGAATCTGCGTGGTTTGCGGCATTCGTGGCCGGAACCGCATGCAGTCGGCCAGTCTGTCCTTCGGCAGGCTGGCCTCTGTCATCCCCGAATTCGAAATGGTGCGCGCGATCCATCGGCCGAGCGGCATCGAGAGGGTATTGCGATAACGACAAGAAAACTGGTCCGAACTTCAGGGGCATTGCTCACAGGAGGAGAAGTGTTATGACGAACGTGCAAGGTGACTCGCGCAGCGCAGGCGCCAAAGCAGACTACGATGCGATCATCATCGGCGCCGGGTTCTCCGGCATGTACATGTTGCATTCGTTGCGCGACAAGCTCGACATGAATGTCACCGTGTTTGAGGCCGGCGACGGCGTCGGCGGCACCTGGTACTGGAATCGCTATCCAGGCGCACGCTGTGACTCGGACAGCTACATTTACTGCTACACGTTCGACAAGAACCTGCTGCAGGAATGGAACTGGTCCGAGCGCTATCCGGAGCAGGACGAGATCCTGCGCTACCTCGAGCACTGCGCGGAGCGCTTCGACCTCAAGCCCGACATCCAGTTCGGCAAGCGCGTCACCGAGGTCGTCCTCGATGAGGACACCGGGCTCTGGACGGTGCGCACCGACAACGGCGACGTCGCCAAAGCGCGTTTCGTTATCACCGCGGTCGGCGCCCTGTCGGCAGCCAACATGCCGCCGTTCAAAGGGCTCGGCTCCTTCCAGGGCAAGTGCTACCACACCAGCCAGTGGCCACACGACGGCGTCGACTTTACCGCAAAGCGTGTCGGGGTCATCGGCACCGGCGCCACCGCAGTGCAGGCGGTCCCGGAGATCGCGCAGCAGGCCAAGCACCTGACGGTGTTCCAGCGTACACCGGCCTTCTGCGTGCCGGCGCGCAACGGCAGTGTCGATCCCGAGGTCACCAGGGCCCGCAAGGCCGATTACGACGGGATCCGCCGGCGCATCAAGGACTCGTTCTTCGGCTTCGAGTTGGATTTCATCCCGAGGTCGGTGCTCGAAGCGACGCCTGAGGAGCGCGAGCGAGAATTCGACAGGATGTGGGATGCAGGAGGCTTTGCCTTCTGGCTGGCCAACTATCAGGACATGTTCTTCTCCAAGGAGGCGAACAATATCATTGCCGACTACCTCAAGAGCAAGATCCGCTCCACCGTCAACGATCCGGTCACGGCCGAGAAACTGACACCCAAGACCTATCCTTACGGCACCAAGCGGCAGCCGCTCGACACCAACTACTTCGAGACTTTCAACAAGAAGAACGTAACTTTGGTGGATGCGAGCACCGACGGCTCGATCGAGGAGATCACGCCGAATGGGATTCGCGCCGGCGGCAAAGAATACCCGCTCGACATCATCGTCGTCGCCACTGGTTTCGATGCCCTGACCGGCCCGCTGAAATGCCTCGGCATCAAGGGGCGTGGCGGCAGGGCGCTGGCGCAGGAATGGGAGGACGGCCCGGTGACCTACCTTGGCGTCGCGATCGCCGGCTACCCGAACCTGTTCATGATCACCGGCCCCCAGAGCCCCTCGGTGCTTTCGAACATGCCGGTGTCGATCGAACAGCATGTCGAGTGGATCACCGAATGCATCGCCCACATGCGACGAAGCAAGCTTGCGACCATCGAGGCTAGCCCGCAGGCGCAGGAAGCGTGGGGCACTCACGTCGCGGAGGTGGTCAACTCGACGCTGATGACCACGGCCAATTCGTGGTACATGGGAGCCAACATCGCCGGCAAGGCTCATCGCTTCCTGCCCTATCTCGGCCCAGAAGGCGTCGGCGGCTACCGCAGGAAGTGCGCCGAGATCGCCGAGAAAGGCTACGAGGGCTTCATGTTCACGAGCGAAGGCCAGGGTGGAACGGTGCACCCAATTGCGGCCGAATGAACCTGACAATCATTGACCGGGAGCGGCGTTCGGTGTCGCCACTCCCGGCCCGTCGAAGACCTTGAAGTGCGATCGTCCACCTATGTCGCGCTTATGAAGCGCGACGGCAATTCGTCTCGATTTCCTATCAACCCGGGCACATGATCCAGGCATCGGCTGCTACTCAGCGCCCGGCGGCCACCGCATCGCCATGACGCGGGCAAGGGCGTGTGACCGAAAAGGCCACTTCATATGGTTGATCAGGATTCGATCCTTTCACGGAAATGGCTATCGGCTATGACCGGTTCGCCCCGATCCGGGCGTTCCGCCCTGGCCATCGATAATGATGCGGCGGATGACGTTGCCGACATCTACAATCAGGCTGGCGACGATTACGGCGCCTATGCCGATGGCGATCCTTCGCAACCATTTGCCTTTGACGGGATGCATGCCTATGCGGATCGGTGCGTCTGGGACGTATTGGAAACAAGACTGGCTGACCTGCGGGCTTCCGGGGCAAGATCGGTCAGGTTTCTCGATGCGGGTTGCGGGCCCGGCACATGGCTGCGACGACTGGTCATGCGCGCACAGGCGCTCGGGTTCAGCAGCATCACCGCGCGCGGATTTGACATTGCGCAGGCACAGATCCAGCGGGCCCGCTTGGCGGCTCGAAATCTTTCCGGCCTCCCCGGGGTAAGTCTCACATTCGACGTCGCAGACCTTTCGGACCGGTTGCCGGAACCCGATTGCTCGGTCGATATCACGCTGTGCCTGTACAGCGCACTCAGTCATCTGCCCACTGAAAGGCTGACGGATATCGCGACTGAGATCGCGCGTGTGACGTCAGGACATTTCATAACGACCGTGCGCCCGATTGGCAGCACGCCAACGGCCTTCGTGGACTCGGTGGAGAACGTCCGCAGCTTGAAACATGATCACATCAAGGACCGGTGTGAAATCGACCTCTGCGACGGCCGGCATATGGCATTCGGCTTTCACCTGTTTACCGCGGTCGAATTGCGAAGCCATTTCGCGGGGAATTTCGAGATTGAAGATCTGCGAGGTCTCGACCTGTTCCACAGCCGGTTCACGCCGGATAGCCGGTGGAATCCGGTCTTGCAGGCGGACGACAGTCATCTCGCCGACGAACTCAAGCGGCTTGAGACGGCGTATGCCGCGAGTGCGGAGTTCATGGATCGCGCCACCCATCTCCTGCTGGTGGCGCGCGGCCGCCGCACCGTTACACGTCTCAAGTAAGCCTCAGGACGCGGCAAGGGTTCTTCGCAGGCGCGCGATTGCACCGGGGACACCACGCACCTTAATGATCCGGCCCATGGCGTCGTAGTTCTCCGACAGCACGTGCACGTGCCCATACACGTCGCTGAGCAGCCGCTGTTTCGCATACGGCACCACGAATTCTTCTTCCACCATCGCAGCCTCGAAGAAAGCGATGATCGTCTCGCGCAGTGCCGCCACGTCTGCCGGCGACCTTGCAGAGAGGAAAATCGCGTCCGGGTGCTTCGTGCGGAGCGCGGCGCGATCCGCCTCGTTCACGCGATCGATCTTGTTGAGGAGCAGGCGCGACGGAACGACCTCCGCGCCGATCTCGCGCAGCACGTTGCGGCTCACATCGAGTTGCGACTCGTAGGTCGGATCGGACGCATCAAGGACGAACAGCAATAGCGATGCTTCCAGCGCTTCGGCAAACGTGGATCGGAACGACGCCACGAGGTCATGCGGCAACTTCTTGATGAAGCCCACAGTATCCGAGACGAGTATACGCGGCGTCGTTTCCGGCCGCAGAGCGCGCACCGTCGTATCAAGCGTCGCGAACAGCTTGTCCGCGATCAGGACCTCGCTACCCGTGAGGGCTTGCATGAGCGACGACTTCCCTGCGTTCGTATATCCGACCAGCGCGACCCGAAGCTGATCGCGACGTGCGGCGCGACGCTGGTCGCTATCCCGCTGAATAGCCGACAGTTGCTCCTTCAGCTCGGCGAGACGGTCGCGGATCTTACGTCGTTCGACCTCGAGATCGGATTCGCCCGCACCGTAGCCCTGCCGCCGCTCGCCACCGGCCGCCGATTCCCGCAGGCGTGGCGCGATATACTTCAAGCGCGCCATCTCGACCTGCAACTTCGCCTCCCGGCTATGTGCATGACGATGGAAAATCTCCACAATCACCCCGGTCCGATCCAGTACCTCCGCGCCGGTTGCTTGTTCAATATTGCGCGCCTGGTTCGGCGAGATGTCATGATCGACGATCACGTATTCCGGCATCAATGGCGCCGCCAAATCAGGCTCAGTCGGCCCGGCGGCCGACTCCTTCCCGTCGGCGTCTTCAAAGCGCTCGCGGGCCCTTGGCTTCCGGACGTGTGCCATCGATCCGACAACGCCTGTCCCGCCAGTCATCGCTGCGAGCTCCTCAAGTTTCCCCTTGCCGAGCACCGTCGCGCCGTCGAGCTCGTCGCGCTTCTGCGATAGCGTGCCGACAACTTCGTAACCGAGCGTCTTCACCAGACGGCCCAACTCCGCAAGGCTCGCGGCATGCGCGTGGTCGTCGATGCCCGGGAGCTGGATGCCGACCAGGATCGCGCTCGGGATGCGTTCCTCTGCCACGCGGCTTTCTCCAGTCTTTGCCATTGGCTTTATCCTGTGCGTGAGGCGCTCAGCAGACGACCGATCGCCTGGCATCTCGCGGAAGTCGCGCCTGTGCGTTGCACGCGGACGGGTCGCTATCGCGAATCCTGTCTGCTGGTGCTGGGTTCAAGACAATCCCGGGAGCTATGGATCAATGTCTGATGTGACGATCTTCGCACGCCGAACCAGCGCTCCATGCGGTCGAACAGCCATCGCATTGGAACGGGATGACGTGACGCTATCTCACTCGGGAAACAGACGTGGACGCAGCGTCCTCAACATAGGTGAAGCGGCATAAACAAACGAGACGGACCAACGGGCTTCAATATAATGGCCGCATCAATGAGCCGCTGCGGGGTGGCAGGTCTCGTTCTCGCCTCGACTCTCCAGATAGCGATGTCACTCAGCCTTGGCGGGCTTCCTGCGCAGCACAATGATTGGAACATGCGGCGTGGTGCTGATCACGATCTGGGGTTCACCATCGGATGCGTGGCTTCTTAGCGTCTCCAATACCAGAAAGAACTTTTCGGCAAGCATAGCGTAAACCTCGCTGACCTTTGCATTTTCCGGATTTCAACGAGTCGAATTGCAACCGATTCAACCACTCGCATCGGATGGCGGCAAATGGATTCGCGCGGCAGAATTCGGCTATTGGCGGTTTTCCTCGTTTTGCAGTCCAGGCTGCGTTCCGCCGAGCGATGAACGCTCGGGTCCGGCAGTATCGGGAGTTGTGCAGTCCCGACCCGTAACATCGCCTTCTTGGGCCGCGATGCCGCGATGATGCGTCGGTTCCATCGAGAGGACCAGACTGAAAGCTTCGGGAACTGAGAAACCGGCTTGATCTGGCTCACCCAAACGGATGAGCTCTCCGGAGAGATTGATTAATGTCGTTCTTCCTTTTGGATCGCGCTGCGTTGTGTTATCGAATCGTCATCCAACTGTCACACAATCGCACATGTCAGAAGACGATACGCCTGAGCCCGCCCGGGAAAGTGCACGCGCCGCGCACGGGATCAATAGCGCCATTGCCGCACAGGACAACAAAAGACCGGACGACTCTGTTGCCTCCAGGCAACACGGCGTCGCGGAGCCTCATTCGCAGGAACCGCCGAAGACCCTCCTTCATGAGGCGCAGCATCAAGGTGATGAGGTCACGCCAGAAATCCCTGTGCAAAACGGTGCGACGCCTGCCGGCAGTGAGATCGAACTCAAGCTCCTTGTCGATGCTGATCGCATGGCGGATTTCAACGCCGCTCCAATCATCGCGACGAATGCGCGCAACAAGGGCACACGAAAGCACCTCAAGTCCGTCTACTACGATACGCCCGAGCGGACGCTGAGACGAAACGGATTAAGCCTGCGGGTTCGCCAGAACGGCGCACGATTCGTGCAGACCGTGAAAGCCGAATTCGGAGACGATCCGCTCCGGCGTGGCGAGTGGGAGGCGAACGTCCCATCGATTGCTCCCGATGTCGAACTGGCGATGCCTTTCGTCCCGGCCAAACTGCGCTCGGATCTTCGACGTCATCAGCTTGAGGCGGTCTTCACCGCCGATATCCACCGGCACGCGCGCATCGTCGAGCTGCCATCCGGAACGATCGAGGTCGCTTTCGACCAGGGAGTGCTGAAGTCAGGCGATCAATCGATGCCCGTGAGCGAGATCGAGTTGGAGCTCAAGGGTGGAAGCGCCAGCGCAATCTACGACCTCGCGCTTCGGCTCGCGGACCATGGGTCAGTGCGACCGTCAATCCGCAGCAAGTCGGCGCGCGGCTTTGACCTTGCGGCCGAGGCGTCGCCAGCCCTGCGGAAGCCGCGAAAGCTTCGCCTCGACCCGACAATATCCCTCGATGAGGCCTTCGCAAAGATCCTGCGCTCCTGTCTTCACCATCTTCTTGGGTCTCTGGCAGCGGCCGAGGACGGCCGTGATCCTGAGGGAGTCCATCAGCTTCGCGTGTCGCTGCGCCGCCTTCGCGCGGCCCTGGATTTGATGCGATCCGTTGGGCCATTGGGCAATCTCGACTCATTCCGGTCGGAAGCAAGATGGCTGGCACGAAACCTTTCTGCCGCACGCGATTGGGACATGTTTCAACGGGGGACGCTGCCGACCATCGCGCAGGCCTGTCCCTCGGTCGCGGGCTTTGATGCCCTGGAGCAGGCCGCAGAGGAACGCCGGTCAGCCGCCTACCAGAAGGTACGTCTCGCGTTGGCTGACCGCCGATGCTCATGTTTCCTGATCGGCCTCGGCGGCTGGATTGAGGCCCGGGGATGGCGGAGCGACGTCGCTCCCGAAGATCTCGGACGACTGACCGAGCCCGCCGTTAACTTCGCCGGACGCATCCTGTCGGAACAGCATGCGAGAGTGCTCAAGCGCGGCCGCCGCTTCAAGTCGCTTCCGGCGGAAAAGCTGCACCGGTTGAGGCTCGCCGCGAAGAGACTGCGCTACGTCGCCGACTTCCTGTTGCCGCTGTACGGAGACCGAAAGTCCGTCAGGCGATTCTCTCGCGGGCTGGCCGACCTGCAGGAGGAACTTGGTTCCTTTAACGACATGGCGATCACAAACGCGCTTTTCGCAGAACTCGGTGACGAGTTCTCGCAGAGCGGCACGGCTGCAGCCGCCATCACCGGCTGGCAGGCACACGCATCGATCGGCGTTGAGGCGCGCCTGCGAAACACGTGGCTGGATTTCAGGAAAACAAAAGCACCGTGGTCGAGGGCAGCAGAGGCGTGATTTGGTTCTCGCGCTCGGAAGGACGCAGGCCATACAACTGATCGACTGTCTCCGTCATCCAGGCTCGCTCACCTTCTCGAAACCGGCCGAACGGCCACTGGATGCTCCCGTGTCAGTTCCACTTCCTGCTTTTCGTGGCGGATCACGAGGCGCTCACCTTCCCGCAACGTGTACTCCACCTTGTCCAGGCCAATTTCGACACACAACAACCGGCCGCGGTAGGTTATGGGAAATCGAAGGATGGCGTTTTCCTCGGGTGCACGACGTGGCCAGAACGACAATGTTCCGTCATCGTCCCGCATCCCACCAAAACCATAGGTCAGCATCATCCAGGTGCCACCCATAGAGGCGATATGGCAACCGTCCTTCACGTTACCTCCCACATCGGCCAAGTCCATCAGCAGGGCCGCCATGCCGTAACGAAATGCTTTATCCATGTCGCCGACTTGTGCGGCGATGATCGCCTCGACGCAGGAGGATAGTGATGAGTCGCCTGTTGTCAGTGGGTCGTAGAAATCGAAGTTGCGCTTCTTCACTTCTGACGAGAAAGTGTCGCCCAACAAGAACATCGCCAAGATCACGTCCGCCTGCTTGATCACTTGCGTTCGGTAGATGTTCAGCGGATGATAGAACAGCAGCAGCGGATAGCGGTCACGTGGCGTATTTCGGAAATCCCATGGCTCTCTGTCCAGAAAGTTGTCATCCTGAAGGATAACATTCAGCGTTTCATCACTCGGCACATACATGCTTCCCGCGGCTTGAATCCATGCATTGACCTCGGAGGGATCGAGCCCCGTTTTTTGCGCAAGTGCGTCGTACATCCCCGCTTCTGCTGTCCGTAAAGACTCGACAACCTCAGCAGCGTAGCGAAGGTTTTCGCGGGCCATCAAGTTCGTATAAGCGTTGTTGTTCACGACGGCGTTGTATTCATCGGGCCCAGTAACACCGTTTATGCAAAACCTTCCCCCCTTTGCGTCCGAATAGAAGCCAAGGTCCAGCCACATTCGGGCTGTTTCAACGAGCATTTCGGCTCCGTACTTTCGCAAGAACTCTTCGTCACCCGTCGCCTGCACGTACTTGCGCAGTGCGTACATAATGTCAGCGTTGATATGATACTGCGCGGTGCCCGCCGCGTAGTATGCGGATGCCTCCTCTCCGCTGATTGTGCGCCAAGGATACATCGCTCCTCGATGGCCCAGTTCTCTCGCGCGAGCCCGTGCCTGAGGAAGCATCTTGTAACGAAAGGCCAGAAGGTTCCTTGCGATCCACGGGGACGTATAGATCAGAAACGGCAACACGTAGATTTCCGTATCCCAAAAGTAGTGTCCTTCATAAGCCTGTCCTGTGAGTCCTTTCGCGGGCACGCCTGCTCCCTCCGCGCGCGCAGAGGCTTGAAGGATATGAAAAAGGTTGAAGCGGATCGCTTGCTGGATTTCTACGGTGCTCCGCTGTACTCGCTGCTCACTAATATCTTTGATGCGAACATCGCTCCGGCGCCAAAAATCGTCCATGTACTGCTCTTGAGAGGCGAGCAGCCGCTGGAAACCCTGAGTCACGACGCGATCCATTGTCCATTCAGCGCGGCCGCAGAGTTCTTCTGCGGATGCCGTGTGGGAGGTGTGATAAACCATGTATTTGGTGAGCTGGATCGGACAGCCGGGCTTGGCATCGACAGCGTAGGCAACCTGGCCGAAGTCAGGGGTGCAGGCGACCTTGTGCGAGTGTGAGCAAGAACTCTCCAGCGAGTGGTCCGTCGCGCATGCCAACATATAGCGGCTCCTTTCCGTCGTATGGCACAGCACGATGCGCTGGTCTTTGGCGTAGTTGGTTTGCGGATGAAGTACCTGGCCGGAGAACGCTCTTGCCAGGCGCGGATCATCGCGATCGCCGCGGCCGCTTGGTTTACGGGTGGTCGTCTCCGAAGAGATTACGACAAATGCCTGAGCATCTACGAGTGTCACACAGTATGAGATAGCGACCACGTGCCTGTTCACGAAGGAGACCAGACGCCGGGACGTGATCGATACCTGCTTGCCGGACGGGGTCTCCCAAGTCACGGTCCGATCGAGTGTGCCGGCCCTCATGTTGAGCCGCCGGTCGTACGCTAGGAGGTGCGCATTGGGCAACCAGAACGGTTCGTCGTCCACGAAGAGCTTGATGATCTTGCTGTCCGTCACGTTGCAGATCGTCTGGCCGGTCTTGGCGAAACCAAAAGCTTCTTCTCCGTAGACGATAGGCCAGGTTTCATAAAACCCGTTGATGAATGTGCCGTTCTCGACGTTGGGACCGCCCTCCTCCGGGCAGCCGCGCATGCCGATATATCCATTGCCGAGTGCCAGCATCGTTTCGACCTGGGCCAGAAAATCGGGTCGAAACGACCTTTCGATAACATTCCACTCATCGGCCGGATAATCGCGAGATGGCGGGCGGAGCCGTTCATGGTGTAGCATCGGGCTGTTTCTCCCAAGGCAGCACTTGGCGTTAATCAGTCAGTTAGTTCGGCCAAATCGTGGACTACCAGATGAGCCCCATGGTGCTTCAGCTCATCCGCATTTCCCTTGCGAGCGACGCCGATCACCAGCCCAAAGTTTCCGTTAGATCCCGCTTGGACTCCGGAAATGGCATCCTCGATCACAATTGTCCTTATCGGCAGAACCCCAAGGAGCCGTGCCGCCAGCAGGAACGTGTCCGGGGCCGGCTTGCCGGAAAGACGTTGCGCCTGGATCACGTTGCCATCGACCCGCACCTCAAAAAACTCGTCCAGCCCCGCCACCCGCAGGACGGACGCACAGTTCTGACTCGAGGTGACTACGGCAATTTTGAATCCATCGTGGCGGAGCTGATGGATGAATTGCACACTCCCGTCATAAGACTCTACGCCATCCTCCACGATCGCACGATCGACTAGGTCGTCCTTGCGGTTTCCGAGCCCGCACACTGTTTCGACTTTTGCAGAGTCCTCTGGATCTCCTTCTGGAAGTTCGATGCCGCGCGATCTCAAGAAATCACGCACGCCGTCGAAACGGGGTTTGCCATCCACATGGAGCCGGTAATCGGTGTCGATATCGAAGGGACGAAATGCTGCCCCCGTCTGCCTCGCACGCTCCAGCAGATACTCATCGAACATCTGTTTCCAACACGTCGCGTGGAGTTTGGCTGTATCCGTCAATACACCATCCAAGTCAAAAAGGACGGCGTCGTACTGATCGCGGCTGATGCGCTTGCTCTTGGGTTGCGGCATGGATCACTCTCCTCTTGCCCCAAGGACCCTAACCGCCGGAACGTTGGCGTCCCGCCGACCGGGTTAGACGTTATCTGCCTCTGTGGAGCGAACCGCGACGGAGGCGGCCTCTTTCCCCCATCTCCAGCCTGTGATCTCGGGCATATCGTCCCCATACCGAGCAATGTGTGTCTTGTGATCGATGAGCTTGTCCCGAATCGCCTGCTTGGCATAAGCAGCCCGTGACCCGAGCTTCGGCACGCGATCAATCACGTCGGATACGAGATGGAAGCGATCCATATCGTTCAGTACGCACATATCAAACGGGGTTGTGGTGGTACCTTCCTCCCTGTAACCCCGGACATGCAGGTTGTCGTGGCCGGTGCGCCGGTAGGTCAATCGGTGGATCAGCCACGGATAACCATGGAAGGCAAAGATGATCGGCTTGTCGGTGGTGAACAACGCATCAAAATCCTGATCCGAGAGGCCGTGCGGGTGTTCGCTCGGTGGCTGCAGCTTCATCAGATTGACAACGTTGATGACGCGCACTTTGAGATCGGGCGCATGTCGTCTAAGCAGGTCGACCGCCGCAAGAGTCTCCAGTGTCGGTACGTCTCCACAACAGGCCATCACAACATCTGGCTCGCCACCCCGGTCGTTGCTGGCCCACTGCCAGATGCCCAGTCCGGCCTCGCAGTGCTTGATCGCCTCGTTCATTGTCAGCCACTGAGGAGCAGGCTGCTTGCCCGCGACGACGACATTGACGTAGTTCCGGCTGCGCAGGCAATGGTTGGTGACCGAGAGTAGGCAGTTCGCGTCGGGCGGCAGATAGACCCGGATGACCTCAGCTTTCTTGTTCACGACATGATCGATGAACCCAGGGTCTTGATGGCTGAAGCCGTTGTGGTCCTGACGCCAGACATGGCTGGACAAAAGATAATTCAGCGAGCCGATAGGTCGTCGCCAGGGAATGTGATTGCATATCTTCAACCACTTGGCGTGCTGGTTGAACATGGAATCGATGATGTGGATGAAAGCCTCATAGCAAGAGAAGAAACCGTGCCGGCCCGTCAGGAGATAGCCCTCAAGCCAGCCCTGGCACTGGTGCTCGCTGAGCATCTCCATTACTCGCCCGTCGGGCGCGAGATGATCGTCCCACGGATAAGTTTCCGCTACCCAGGCGCGATTGGTTACCTCCAGCACGTCCTGCCAACGGTTGGAGTTGTTCTCGTCCGGACTGAAGAGTCGGAAGTTCCGTTGGTCCATGTTGAGCTTCATCACGTCACGTAGAAACCGCCCCATGATCCGCGTCGACTCCGCCATAACGGCGCCGGGCTCGCTCATTTCGACTGCGTAGTCGCGGAAATTCGGCATTCGCAGTTCGCGCAGAAGTAACCCGCCATTGGTGTGCGGGTTGGCGCTCATACGGCGGGTTCCTCGAGGAGCGAGGTCGGCCAACTCAGGACGAAGCCGGCCGCTGTCGTCGAAAAGTTCGGCAGGTCGGTAGCTTTTCATCCATTCTTCCAGAATGCGGACATGGGCGTTGTTTTCGTGCATCTCGCCCATGGGCACTTGATGAGAGCGCCAGTAATCCTCGGTCCGCTTGCCATCGATTTCCTTCGGACAAGTCCAGCCCTTGGGGGTTCGTAGGACAATCATCGGCCAGCGTGGCCGTTCGTTAAAGCCGTTGCGTCGTGAATCCACCTTTATCCGCTGAATTTCGCCGATAATCTTATCCAGCGTAGCGGCCATAAGTTCGTGCATTTTTTCCGGCTCATCCCCCTCAACAAAGTGAGGCGTATAGCCGTAGCCGCGAAACAACTGATCCAGCTCTTCATGGCTGATGCGGGCGAGAATGCAGGGATTGGCAATCTTGTAGCCGTTCAAATGGAGGATCGGCAAAACCACCCCGTCAGTCGCGGGATTCAAGAACTTGTTGGAATGCCAGCTCGTTGCCAGCGGTCCCGTCTCCGCTTCACCGTCGCCGACGACGCAGGCAACGATCAGATCTGGATTGTCGAAGGCTGCCCCATAAGCATGCGACAGAGAGTACCCAAGTTCGCCCCCCTCGTGAATTGAACCCGGAGTCTCCGGCGCTACGTGACTGGGAATACCGCCAGGGAACGAGAATTGGGTGAACAGCCGTTTCATGCCCTCTTCATCGGGCGAGATGTTCGGGTAAACCTCGCTGTAGGTTCCCTCGAGATAGGCATGCGCGACCAGGCTCGGGCCGCCATGACCAGGGCCCGTGATATAGATCATATCGAGGTCGTGCTTCTTAATGATCCGGTTCAAGTGAACGTAGATGAAGTTCAAACCGGGTGAAGTCCCCCAGTGACCGAGGAGCCGCGGCTTGATGTGCTCCTTCGTGAGCGGCTGCTTAAGCAGCGGGTTGTCGTAGAGATAGATCTGGCCCACCGAGAGGTAGTTGGACGCCCGCCAATACGCATCCATCATTGCCCGCTCTTGATCAGACAACGCGTTTGCCATTGTTTCCTCCTCACTCCGTCTCATCGAGCGCGCCGTTGCAGGGCTCGGCGGAAACCGAGCGCCGTTAATCGCCTGCATCACAGCAGAGACGGCAGCTACAGGGAAAACCGCGCGGCACGGTCTTCATTGATCCAGATCAACGCAAGTCCCGCTGAGGGTCACTCTGGCCAATCCTGGCCGCCGCCTGTCGGCCCGGAGGTGACCGGACACTTTGGTTCAAGCGACGACACGTGCGGCTTGGGATCGGCGGCCAAGAACGGCACGCCATAGATCGCTCAATTGTTCGGCGGGAATTCCACCTGGTTGTTCTGCTTGCCGGTGTTGAATTCCATGATCTTCCGCGTCACGCCGGGAAAGATCGCCGAGATCGGATTGACGCGCAGCACCGGCTGCGCCGGTGTGCCCACAACCTCGTAGGTCACGCCGATCAGGCCCTCATTACTTCCGCCGCCGAGCACTAGGCCGATCACCGGCAACTGGCCGAACATGTTGTTCAGGCCGTACATCGGCACGAAGGTGCCGCTCATGCGCACCTGGTTGCCGATGTTGTCGATGCTTCCTTCGATGGTCGCGCCGATCGCCGGCCCCTTCACGACGCCGTCGCGGATCGTGAGCAGTCCGCTCTGGCGCGTGAACTCGGCGCGCAAGGCGCTGAACGCGACGCCGCTCGTCGTGCCAGGCGAACCGCCGGCTGCGATCCGGTCGAGCTCGGGTTGACCTTTGACGGAGAAGTCGCGGATGTTGATCAGCCCTTCCTTGGGGCTCGGCTCCGCCGCCGGCGGCTCCATCGCGAGCGTGAGCTGACCGCCCACGATCTTGGAATAGAAATCGGTGAAGCGGAAGAATGCGCCGGCGTCGTTGGTCTGCAGGTAGACCACCTCGCGCCCCTGCTGGCGACCGCGCAGATCGGCGGTCACGGGCGTATCGCGCCCGATCTTGCCGTTCAGTGCAAAACTCTTGATGGCGCCGTTGCGCTTGGAGGCCTTCGCATCGACGCTGCGCAACGCTTCGCCATTGAAGCCGGCAACCGCCCCGAGCTTGAGGTCGATGTCGTAATCGATGTTCTTGGTCTTGTTCTTGGGGTCGTCGCGGCCCGAAATCGCCGTGCGCAGGAAGCCGCGGCCATCGAACACGTCGCCGCGCATGGAGACCTTCAAGACGCCGTCGGGCCCGCGGTCGGCGCGCAGCGTGGTCTTGTCGCCTTCCGACGGCGAATAGGTCGGGAAGTTGGCGTTCATGAGATCGCCATTCTGGTCAACTTCCACCGATCCCTTGATCGACGTGCCGGCGCCTTCGACCACGATGTCCTCAAAGCGCGTCGATTGCGGCTTCTGCACCACGTTGAAGGTGGCCTTGCCAGACTTGCCGGGCGTCTTGACCCAACCGGGCAGGATATTGTCGAGCCTGACCTGGGTGAGATCAGCCTCGACGCCGAGCTTGCTGTCGTGATCGCTGCTGCTCGCGATCTTGCCCACGACCTTGACCGGGATCGCGCCGCTCACCGCGGATCCGAGGTCGAGCCCGAGCCGCTGGCGGCCGGCATCGTCGAGCGTTGACTGCAGCTTGATGTCGGCGTCGCCCTCGCTCGGCTTGCGGTAATCCAGCGAAGCCGGCTGCCCGCCGATCTTGACGTCACCCTTGACCTGATAGCCCGCATTGTTGGCGACGACCTTCAGCGCGTTGGCCTCGAGCTTCTGGTTCATCACCAATTTGTCGATCGCGACGCTGCCGAGATCGGCGGTGACGGCGTAAGTCGTATCCTCCTTGGTCAGCACGCCCTTGACCGGCAGGCCGAGATTGATCGTGGCCGAGACCGTCCCCTTGCTCGCATTGGGATCGACGAATGTCGTCCCCGACACATCGCTGAGGCGGTCGGAAGCAAGGATTTCGGCGCAGGCCGGCACCGGACAATCGACGCGGAATTTGATCTTGGCCGGCGAGGGTTTTGGCACCAGGTCCGGGACTTCGAAGGAGAAGTCCGACAGCGTGATCTTGCGCCCGCCCGGCGTGTCGGCGATGCCCTGGGCGATGTTGACGGTCGCGGTGCGGCCGGTCACCCGCGCCCGCAAATCCGCGTCATGAACCACGGGCATCTCGTCCACCGGACGCACCGTCACGCCGCTCGCTACGATGTTGACGGCAAGCCCGTCATCCGGGATCGGAGGCCCCTTGCGGGACAGGTTGCGCACCGGCGAGTTGACGCCGATCTCGATGCGCTGGAGCGTGCCGCGCTCGATCCGCTCGATCACCCATTCGCGCAATTCCGGCACGACCAGCGCAGGCCAAACTCGCTTCAGCGCCGAGGCCGACATTGGCGTGCCCGCGAACCCGAGCTGCAGCCGCGGCTCGCCCGAATAGTCGATGCTGCCGGTGCCGGCGATGCCGATCTCGCCATTGCTGATATCGGCCTGCGTCAGCAGCACGCGCTTCTTGTCGGTGTCGAAACGCAAGCCAACCGCGATGCGATTGAAGATCAGCGGCGGCTCGTTGTCGATGCCCGCGAGCAGGATGGTGCCGCCGCTCAGGCCGAGCTGCCAGTCGTTGATATCGTCATTCGGCGGTTCGAGATGAGCGAGCAGCGTGACCCGATTGGCGCCGGAGACGACCTTGAACGGCGCCAGCAGCACACGGCGTCCAGCGTCCCATTCAACATTCACTTCGGCCGAATCGATCGCCATCGGATAGTCGGGCGTATCGGTGTCGATCAGGTTGCCGGGACCGGCGGTGATCTTGCCGCGGAAATAGGTCGGCAGCCCGTCGCGGCCGATTTCACCCTTCAGTTCACCGGATAGCGGCAGCTCGGCATTGTAAGTGAGATCCTTCACCCTGAGCGCGAGCAGGATATTGGCGGATGACAGCTTGTCGGCGCGCAGGTCGACCGCGCGCACGCCATCCCTGAGCGGGCCAACCGCGACGCGCAGCGACCACGGATGGGCGCCCTCTTCACCGACGCTCAGCGCCACGCCGCCGCCGCTCGGCCGCCGCAGGCTCAGGCTGATATTCTCGAAGGTCCATTTGCCGCCGCGCTGCTGATCGTCGACGACGAGGTTGCCGTTCTTCAGACCGATCTCGTTGAGGTTCTGGCCGTCGAGACCGGTCATGCTGAGGCTGTCGAGCCAGTCGAGGCCGGCAAGCAATCCGCTCTGCGCGCTCTCAGACGGCGGCGCCGGGACGCTGACGGACGGCGACGAAGGTGGCGATAACGGCGGCGGCGGGGGCACCGGCCGCGGGAATGTCGGCGGCAGGCCCGCCTCATGCTTGGAAGCGACACCGGTCGCGAGCGGCTTGGCGGTATCGCCGGCGGAAACGGTCACATAGCCGTCCGGCGTGATCCGGATCGCGAGTTCGGCATCAACGAGGTTAAGGCTTTCGGCGCGGAGCTGGCCCATCAGCAGCGCGGTGCCGGACAGTTTGACCTCGGCTTTCGGCGCGCTCGCGACGATCGCACGGTCGCGGTCGCGCACGATGATGTCGCGGATGCGCACGGCGATTCCAATCCGGCCGGCGCGCTCGATCTGGGTGCCGCCGACCTCGACCGTGTTGCCGTGGCCGATATTGTCCTCGATCGCGGTCGCGAGCCATGGCGTCGCCATATCGAGATTGATCGGGCCTGCCCCCAGCCGCCACCACAGCGCGCCGAAGCAGCTCATGAAGATCGCCGCCAGCACGCCCAGCACCAGGGCGATGCGCTTGACCCAGCGCCCGCCATGAGTCGATCGCCGCCTGGGGCCGAAGAAGTCACCGATCCGGTGCAGGCCGGAATCTGAGCGCGACAACAGCCGCCGCGCGCGATGGCCGGCAGCCTCGTCATGCTCCTCCCAGCCGACCTCGTCGCCCCAGCCGCAATACTGGGCGTCGGCACGCGGATTCGGGCTGTGACCTTGGAGCGATCCTTGGGAGCTCGATCCTTGGGACGACGTATTCTTTGCCATTGCCTCTCGGTGCAGGCGCTGAGGTTGATCGCCGCCCAAGGCACGCCCATCGATCTGTATCGAGCGCTCCTGTGCCGGCATCGCTGCCAATCCTCGCTTAATACTGTTAGTCGCCCTCAGCCCCAAGTGAACATTTGAGCGAACATTCGAGCAAACTTTCAAAGCAGGTTAGGCGAGCGGGCGGATGACGCGTCGAAATCCTTGTGACCATACTCCCGCGCCATCACACTTGCCCGACAGTCGGCACGAATCCGATCGCCGGCGACAAGCGCCGCACTGATACAATGGTTGAGCCCCGGAAAGCGACGAAAGGAAGGCGTATGTCCAAGAAAACGCGCAAGAAATCCTCCAAGACCACAGCCAAATCGTCTCCGACCAAATCGTCTCGGGCCACGGCGGTCCGCAGTAAGGCCGTCGCATCGGTCAAGCCGCCCGCGGCAAAGGCTCGCAAGGCGGTCGCAAAGAAATCCAGCAAGGCGGCCAAAGCCGCATCCACCAAACCGTCCCACAAGGCCGCATCGAAATCGTTAAAATCCGCTGCATCGGCTGCGACCAAATCGACCACCCTGCTCGAGGGTGCCAAGGCGCCTGACTTCCACCTGCCCCGCGACGGAGGAAGTGAGGTCTCACTCACCGACTTCGCCGGCAAGAAGCTGGTGCTGTTCTTCTACCCGCGCGCGGACACGCCGGGCTGCACCAAGGAGGCGATCGATTTCACCCGGCTGAAGGATGCGTTTGCCGAGAGCGGCACCGAGATCCTCGGCGTTTCTGGCGACACCGTGAAGGCGCAGGAATCGTTCAGGAACAAGCATCAGCTCGCCATTCCCCTGGGCTCGGATGACCAGCACGAGATGCTGGAGGCCTATGGGGCCTGGGGCGAGAAATCCATGTATGGCAGGACTTTCCTTGGGATTCTTCGCACCACGGTTCTGGTCGACGCCAATGGCCGGATCGCCAGGATCTGGCGCAATGTCCGGGTCGACGGCCATGCCGACGAGGTCCTGGCCGCCGCCCAATCGCTCTGATCCACCGGGCCCCGTTTCCGGAAAATTAACCATGACCGGCTCAAATCGCTCCCGAACTGAGGCCGTACGGAACTTGATCCGACCGGCGCGGGAGTGCCGATGTCCTATCGTTCCGGTCACCATTTCGACCATCACCAGCAGCACCATCATCCACGAGAGCACGGGCGGACGTCCCCTCGCCGCCCTGCGGCCCATGCCGCGGCGTCGGCAGCCGCGCAGCCGGCGAACGACTACACCCTCGTCCATGCCGGCAAGCAGGTTCGCATTGGCCCGGTCCTGTTCTGGGCTGCGGTCGGCTCGGTGGTCCTGCTCGGCATATGGTCGGCCGCAACCGCGACCTATTTTGCGTTTCGCGACGACGTCCTGACCCGGCTGCTGGCCCGCCAGGCCGAAATGCAATTCTCCTATGAGGACCGGATCGCGGAATTGCGCGCCAAGGTCGACAGCACCACCAGCCGGCAGCTCCTGGACCAGGAACAGTTCGACCAGAAGCTCGAGCAGATCATGCGCCGGCAGACCGCGCTCGAAGCCCGCGCCACTGCGCTGGGCTCGATGCCGGATCTCGCAACAACCGGCTCGATCCGCCCGCCCGCGCGCAATGCCGCGCCGGAATCGACGGCGACGCCAAAGCCCTCGCCGATCAGCGACACCGTGATCTTCGCGGCGCCGCCGGATCGCGAGGCGCGGCTGGAATCGCGCGCCCCGATCAAGGCAGCGGCACCGGTGAACCAGTTCGCCAAGCTGCAGGGCTTCGACAATGTCCTGGTCCGTCTCCAGACCTCGCTCGACCAGGTCGAGCGACGCCAGATGGCAGCGCTGAGCTCAGCCGAGGAGACCATGGAATCGCGGGTCCGCCGGATGCGCGGTGTGATCACGGATCTCGGTCTCAACATGTCGCAGCTCGAAGCCGCGACCCCACGCTCGGCGATCGGCGGCCCCTTCGTGCCCGTCAAGCTGCCCGGCGACGCCGGTCCGTTCGAGCGGCAACTCAACCGCATCAACATCACCCGCGCGCAGATGCAGCGCTTGAACGCCACGCTGACGCTGGTGCCCTACCGCAAGCCCGTGATCGGTGAAGTCGAGTTCACCTCGGGCTTCGGCGTCCGCACCGATCCGTTCCTCGGCCGTCCCGCGATGCATACCGGCCTCGATTTCCGCGCCGCGATGGGCGATCCCGTCCGCGCCACCGCCAATGGCAAGGTGGTGTCATCGGGCTGGGCCGGCGGTTACGGCCGCATGGTCGAGGTCGATCACGGCAATGGTCTTTCCACCCGCTACGGCCACCTGTCCGAGATCAACGTCAAGGTCGGCGAAACCGTCAAGATCGGCCAGGTGATCGGTGCCGTCGGCTCGACCGGCCGTTCGACCGGCCCGCATCTCCACTACGAGACACGCATCGACGGCGACGCAGTCGACCCGCAAAAATTCCTGCGCGCCGGCGTGCGCCTCAGCGCGGGCTGATCTCCGTCGTCATTCCGGGGCGCGCGGGGCGCGAGCCCGGAATCCATCAGGCTACAGGCGCAGGCGGAGAAATGGATTCCGGGTTCGTCCTTCGGACGCCCCGGAATGACGGAGAACAATTCGCCAGCGACTCCAACGTGATTTGCCTCGTCCAGCCCTCACACAAAAAACATTCCGCTTCCGTCGTCGGGCAAATCAGTGATTTAACTCCGCGCGTCTCACGCGAATGAGGGGCGGCTCGCGATCGTCACGAACGTTGCGGTGAGATGCGGTGGACGCAGGTGTTGCGACAGACGAACGCAACATCAGCGGACGGCGAAGTCGTGTGGTCCTGGCGCCCCGACGCTGGCGCTAAGCTCGCGAGCAGCAAGAGCTGCCGCGGGTGACGGTGGCAAGAAAGCCCGGTCACCGGGGAGAGCACGAAGTAAGCCGTAACACCATCGCGCAGGGAAAGCCGGAGTGTATTCGGTTGAACCTGTGGTCCTACCCCCGTGCTTTTTGTTGCACGGGACCCACGGGTGCAACCAGCACCCGGCTTTCCCTGCGCCCTCTGATTTCGAGAGGGTGGAAAGTGAAGCAAAACTCGGACGCAAAGCGCCGCGAGAATGCGAACTCATATCCGTTGAATCGGACGTAGGATGGGTAGAGTGAAGCGAAACCCATCAGCTTCGATAGCAAGCTGCGCGAGTGATGGGTTTCGCTTCGCTATACCCACCCTACAGAATCGGTGCGCAAACGAAACGGCATTGTTGCTTGGCAGCAAGTGTGATTGATGCATTCGAGATCGCACCGACAGGAACTCAGAACTTGGAACCGAACACGCGAATTGGTCCGCGACATCGCAGGCTGGGCGCCGCAGGCTTTCGCACCGCGCGATGGCTGGCGGCGAAGACGATGGGAGCGGCAAGCTTCCATCAGCTCGGCTCCGAGTTCGCCGACGCCCGGATTGCCTCTGTCCGCGACAAGCTCGCCCGCGGCGAGACCATCTATCTCGCGGGCCTCGGCCTTCCCGGCACGCACAATTCGGGCATCGCACTGGTCGAGGTGACACAACGAGACGGCCCGCGCCTGATCGTCAACAACGAGGAAGAACGCTTTTCCGGCAACAAGCACACGACGGAATACCCTGAAAAATCGATCGACGCCGTTGTCGCAACATTGCGCGGGATGGGACGCGATGTCGGCGCGATCGACGCCTGGCTGACAAGCTGGGACTATCCGACGCTTGCCGGCACGCTGGCGCGCTCGGTGCTGGAGGAATTGCCGCAAAGCCTGAAATTGTTGCGCACGACGGAAGCGTCCGCCTTCAATGGCCGCCGCCTCGACCAGATGACGCGGACACCAAAGATCCTCGCCCGCCAGCTCAAGCTTTCCGAGCGCGTGCCCCTGATCTGCCTGCCGCACCACGACAATCATGCCTGGTTCTCGTTCGCGGCATCTCCTTTCAAGGATGACGGCGAGCCGGTCGCCATCGCCGTGCTCGACGGCATCGGCGATCTCGGCTCGCTCTCGCTTTACGTCGTCGAGAAAGGCGCGATGCGCCGGCTCTACTGCAACGAGAGCATGTTCGATTCACTCGGCGCGTTCTACAGCGTGATCTCCTCGACCCAGGGCGGCTGGACCTGGCTGTCCAGCGAGGGACGCTACATGGGCGCAGCCGCCTGGGGCGATATGAGCCGATCGAGCAATCCCTATTATCGGAGACTCCGCAAGGTGCTGCATCTCGGCGCCGACGGCGAAGTCTGGCTCAACCGCGCGATGGCGAACTGGTACTGCGACCCGTTCGACAATCCCTACAAGGCCGCGTTGACCGATATTCTCGGCGAACCGCTCAAGCCGGATCAACTCTGGAATCCCGACGCGATGCTGCGCGTCGAGGATATCAAACACCGTCCCGACACGCAGGATCGCCTCGACAAGGCCGCCGCGACGCAGCTCGTGTTCGAGGACGCAATGATCCATGTCGTGGATCATCTGTTGCGCACAACCGGCGCCCGCCGGTTGGTGCTGACCGGCGGCGTCGCGCTCAACGCCGTCGGCAACATGCGCCTGATCGAGCATTTCGATGAGAGCTGGTTTGCCAATGCGCAGGGCCGGCGCGCGCAATTGCATCTGTGGGTGCCGCCGGTGCCCGGCGATCCCGGCGTCACCATCGGCGCCGCCTGGCTGTTCGCGCATCTCGCCGGTGCTCCGCGCGGCGGGCCGATGACGCATGCGTTCTACTGCGGCATGCCGCCGACATCTGACGACATCGCGATCGCGCTGAAGGCGGACGACATTGCCTCAGAGCGGATCGGCGACATCTCGACGCCTGAGGGACGCGACGCCATCGCCGACCTGATGGCGTTCATGGTGGCACAGAACGGCGTGATCGCGATCTATCAGGGCCCGGCCGAGACCGGGCCACGCGCGCTCGGCCATCGTTCGATCCTCGCCAACCCCTGCGATCCCGCCACGCGCGAGCGCCTGAACGAACGCGTGAAATATCGCGAGGCGATCCGGCCCCTGGCGCCGATGGCGACGCTGGAGGCGGCGCAGTATTATTTCGAAGTGCTGCCCGGCGCCTCCGACGACGACTACAACGCCTATAACTACATGGTGCTGACCGCACGCTCAAAACCGCACGCGCGCGACAAGATCCCGGCCGTCGTCCACGCCGACGGCACCGGCCGCATCCAGATCGTGCGCGAGCAGGACGATCCCCTCACCTACGCCTATCTCAAGGCGCTCGGCCGCCGCATCGGCGTCGAAGTGTCGGTTAACACGTCGTTCAATGTCGCAGGCCCGATCGCGCAGACGCCAAGCCAGGCCATCGACACACTGCGCCGCTCCAAGGGGCTCGACGCGGTCATCATGGTCGCAAGCGATGGCACCGTGTACGCCGCGTGGCATGGTGGCGGGCGCGACAGCGGCCGCTTCACGCAATGGCTGTCGGAGTGGAAAAGCGTGCAGCCGGTTGCATGAGCAAGCCGAAACGGCGCGCTTCCTTTATTAATCGACATCCTCAATCGCGCCAGCCGTCGTGCCGAAAGCCTTTTGCGCCAGCGTGGCCGCCATGAACTCATCAAGGTCGCCGTCGAGCACGCCTGCGGTATCGGAGGTCTGCACGCCCGTGCGCAGGTCCTTCACCATCTGGTAGGGCTGCAGCACGTAGGAGCGGATCTGGTGGCCCCAGCCGATATCGGTCTTGGCGGCCTGATCGGCGGCCGCCTGCTCCTCGCGCTTCTTCAATTCGATCTCGTAGAGTCGGGCGCGCAGCATGTCCCACGCCTGCGCGCGGTTCTTGTGCTGGGAGCGGCCGGCCTGGCAGACCACGGCGATGCCGGTCGGGATATGGGTCAGGCGCACCGCGGACTCGGTCTTGTTGACGTGCTGGCCGCCGGCGCCGCCTGAGCGCATGGTGTCCGTGCGCACATCCGACTCCTTGATGTCGATCTTGATGCTGTCGTCGACCACCGGAAAGATCGTCACGCTCGAGAACGAGGTGTGGCGGCGCGCATTGGAATCGAACGGCGAAATCCGGACCAGACGATGCACTCCGGCCTCCGTCTTCAGCCAGCCATAGGCGTTGTGGCCGCTGATCTGGATGGTGGCGGACTTGATGCCCGCTTCTTCGCCCTGGGATTCCTCGAGAAACTCGACCTTGAAGCCATGATTCTCCGCCCAGCGCGTGTACATGCGGAGCAGCATCTGCGCCCAATCCTGGCTCTCGGTGCCGCCTGCGCCGGCATGGACTTCCAGATAGGAGTCGAACTTGTCGGCCTCGCCTGACAACAGCGCCTCCAGCTCGCGCCGGGCGACTTCCTTTTTGAGGTCCTTGAGCGCCTTCTCGGCTTCCGCGACGACGCCCTCATCGTTCTCGGCCTCGCCGAGCTCGATCATGCCGACATTGTCCTCGAGCTCGCGCTCGACCTTGCTGATGCCGGACAGCGCATCCTCCAGCGAGGTGCGCTCCTGCATCAGTTTCTGGGCTTTCTGGGGATCGTTCCAGAGATCGGGATCTTCGGCGAGCTTGTTCAGCTCGGCCAGCCGTGCCGTCGATTTCTCGACGTCAAAGATGCCTCCTCAGCAGCCCGACCGACTGCTTGATCTCTTCAACAAGGCGTTCCACTTCCGCGCGCATGGTCTTTCTGGTCTGAATTATGAATGTCTTGTGAGGGATGTAGCGGCCGAAGCGCTGAAGCGCAATCGGCCGCGAGCCTATTTCCCGATGATTTGGAGCTTCAGGGCGCTAATACAATCCGCCGGGACGCATGATCGCACCTGCGTCGGGCGCGACGGCCGGCGGCAACCGGCCCTCGGCGTCGGCCACGCCGATAGCGGAGTAGCTATCCGGCGGCGCCGTGCCCGGCTTGAATGCCTCCAGGATGGTGCGTCCACCCTCGCCCGGGCCAGCGCGCATGCCGCTCTTGGAATCGACGCGGACGAGCTTGATGCCGGCCGGAATCTTGAACGGCGTTGCCGGCTTTTCCGCCAGTGCAAGTTTGAGGAAATCGCGCGCGACCGGCGCGGCCAATGCGCCGCCAGTGGCCTTGCGACCGAGATTGCGCGGCTTGTCGTAACCCAGGTAGACACCGACTACGAGATCCGGCGAGAAGCCGATGAACCAGACGTCCTTCTCGTCGTTGGTGGTGCCGGTCTTGCCGGCGATCGGCTTGCCGACTTCCTTCACCGCCGTGGCGGTTCCGTACTGGACCACGCCTTCCATCATCGAGGTGATCTGGTAGGCCGTCATCGGATCGAGCACCTGCTCGCGGCGATCGACGAGCTGCGGCTCGGGCTGGTTCTTCCAGCCGCCGGGCGCGTCACAGCCGCGGCATTCGCGCTGGTCATGCCTGTAGATGGTGTGACCGTAACGGTCCTGGATGCGGTCGATCAGCGTCGGCTTCACGCGGCGGCCGCCATTGGCGAACATCGAATAGGCCGTGACCATCCGCATCACCGTGGTCTCGCCGGCGCCGAGCGCGTACGAGAGATAGTTCGGCAGTTCGTCATAGACGCCGAAGCGCTTGGCGTATTCGCCGATCAGGGGCATGCCGATGTCCTGCGCCAGCCGCACCGTGACGGTGTTCAGCGAGCGCGCCAGCGCGTTGCGCAGCGTGGTCGGACCGTAATACTTGCCAGTCGAATAGTTCTCCGGGCGCCAGACGCCGGCGCCCTGCCCCTGGTCGATTTCGATGGGCGCATCGACCACCACGGTGGATGGCGTGTAGCCGTTATCGAGCGCGGTCGAATACACGATCGGCTTGAACGACGAGCCCGGCTGCCGATAGGCTTGGGTGGCGCGGTTGAACTGGCTCTGGTCGAACGAGAAGCCGCCGACCATGGCCAGCACGCGGCCAGTCCATGGATCCATCGCGACCATGGCACCGGAGATTTCCGGCAATTGCCGCAGCCGGTACTGGCCTTCGACCGCCGTGCCCTCCTTGGTCACCAGAGGGTCGGCATAGATTACATCACCGGGCGCAAGCACCTGCGACACCGCCGTTGGCGTCCGCCCGCGCGCCGCGCCGGAAGTGGGCCTTGCCCAGCGCACGCCATCGAGCGTGATGATGCCGGTCTGCCGCTGCTTGCTGACGGCGCCGCCGAGCTCGCGGCCGGGTTGGAATCCGATTCGCGCCGACTGGTCGCTGGTTTCGAGCACCACCGCAATTCGCCACGGCGAGATGTCGGAGAGCGATTTGACGTCGGCGAGCTTCACGCCCCAATCGCCGGAAACATCGAGCTTGGTGATCGGGCCGCGCCAGCCCTGCCCTTCGTCGTAGTTGACGAGGCCGGCGGCCATGGTCTTGCGCGCCATCACTTGGATCTTCGGATCGAGCGTGGTGCGCACCGACAAGCCGCCCTCGTAAAGCTTCTTCTCGCCGTATCGCTCGAAGATGTCGCGGCGGACTTCCTCGGCAAAATATTCGCCGGCAAAGGTGTGCGAGCCGTTGCTGCGATTGGTGACGACCAGCTGCTCCTTGCGCGCCTTGTCGGCGTCGGCCTGCTTGATCCAGCCATTCTCGAGCAGGCGGTCGATCACGTAGTTGCGGCGCTCGATCGCGCGGTCGCGGTTACGCACCGGATGCAGCGCCGCCGGCGCCTTCGGCAGCGCTGCGAGATAAGCAGCTTCGGCGACGGTCAGTTCATTCACCGACTTGTCGAAATAAACCAGCGAAGCGGCGGCGACCCCGTAGGCGCCAAGGCCGAGATAGATCTCGTTCAAATAGAGTTCGAGGATACGGTCCTTGGAATAGGCGCGCTCGATGCGCATCGCCAGCAGCGCTTCCTTGATCTTGCGCGCGAACGAGACTTCGTTGGTGAGCAGGAAGTTCTTGGCGACCTGCTGGGTGATGGTCGACGCACCCTGCGGCCGGCGGCCCGAGCCATAGTTCTGCGCGTACAGCATCGCAGCGCGTGCCATGCCGGAGAAGTCGATGCCGCCGTGCTCGTAGAAATTCTTGTCCTCGGCCGCGAGGAACGCGTTGATGACCAGCTTGGGCACCGCCTGGATCGGCAGATAGAGCCGCCGCTCCTTCGAATATTCGCCGAGCAGCGAGCCGTCGGACGCGTGCACGCGCGTCATCACCGGCGGCTCATAGTCCTGAAGCTGAGAATAGTCCGGCAGGTCCTTGGAGAAATGCCAGATCGCGCCCGCGACGCCGGCCACGCCGACCAGGAACACGACGGTCCCCGCGGCGAACAAGAAACCCATGAACCGCACCAGCAAGCGCATTATCGAAGTTCCGTTTCAACCCTGTTGCGCCAGACCAGCCGGCGACAGTTCCTCGTTGCGAATGCCCCTGGCCCTAACAGCCTGCGGGTGCTTGAGGCGAACAATACAGCGCTTCGCGGACAAAATCGGCTGATTCCGCGAGGCCCCCAGACGATGTCGTATACCGTTGCCGCTGTGGCCAAACTAGGGCTTCCTGGTTCCGAGCGGCGCCTTTTCTCGGCACTGTCACTTATCCGGGGTATCCGGCGTGGCCGTCGCGAGTCGCTTGGCAAAAAAGGCGTCAATGGCCTGCAGCATCGATCCCACCGCCTTGTTGCGCCAGTTCTCCGATACCAGGTGTTCGAGGTCGCCCTTGTTGGAGACATAGCCAAGTTCGACCAGAACCGAGGGCACGTCGGGCGCCTTCAGGACCCGAAAGCCCGCCGATTTCAGCGGGTGCTTGTGCATCCGCGCCGTCGTCTTCATCTCGGATACCAACAGCCGCGCGAAGCGGTTGGAGAATGTCTTGGTCTCGCGGCGGGCGAGATCGATCAGGATATCGGCGACCTCGGTCGGCTCATCGGACAGGTTCACGCCGGCGATGGCGTCCGCCTTGTTCTCGGCTTCCGCCAGCCGCTCCGCTTCGGCGTCGGAGGCCTTGTCCGACAGCGTATAGATGGTGGCGCCCTGGGCGTCGCCTTCCCGGCGCGGCAGCGCGTCGGCATGGATCGAGACGAACAGCGCCGCCGACTGGCTGCGGGCGATTTTGACCCGGTCGTTCAGTGGGATAAACGTGTCATCGGTGCGGGTCATGACGACCCGGTATTTGCCCGACTTCT
The DNA here is from genome assembly GCF_029990105.1 of Bradyrhizobium sp. Arg237L. Taxonomy (NCBI): domain Bacteria; kingdom Pseudomonadati; phylum Pseudomonadota; class Alphaproteobacteria; order Hyphomicrobiales; family Nitrobacteraceae; genus Bradyrhizobium; species Bradyrhizobium sp. Arg237L. The sequence goes on from NZ_JAQMIL010000014.1 coordinate 85,347, forward strand.
CGATCCGATCACGCAAGGCGAGCCCGAAGCCGAGCACGAGGGTCTTTTCCAACTCGCCGTTCGACTGGGTGCCGTTGTCGATGCCGCCATGGCCGGGATCGATCACGATCAAAGGCCGCGAATCCGCCGGCTCGCCCGGTTTTGCGTTGGGTGTTCCCTCGGCCGGCATCGCCGCCTTGGCGTCCGCAATGGTCGGCTTCAGCTCCGGCCGGTCGTCCGGCGCAAGCTGCTGGGTGAACGCGTTGCGGTCAACCTGCTCCAGTTCCAGGACCAGGCGCGGCGGCTGGCCGTTGGCCGCGTCCAGCACGTAGGAATTGGCGATCTTCGCCGGCCCCGTCAGGTCGAAGACGATTCGCGAACCGCCCGGCATCACCAGCCCGTAGCGGAAGGCCTTCACCAGCCCGCGCCCGGCATTGCCGGTCCCGGAAGGAAGCTGGAACGTCACCTGGGGAATATCCACCACCACCCGGTAGGGGTCGGCCAGCGTGAAGGCGCGGAACTGAATCTTCTTGTCGAGATCGACGATGAACCGGGTCTGTTTGGCGTCGCCGGCCAACCGGGCTTCGGAAACGATAGGAAAATCAGTGTTTGCAGAAGGGCTTGGCGGCGTTCCTTCAGCTACGCCGGGACCAACAAACGGGCCGCACGACAATGCTGCGGCGCACAACAGTCTGCACCCCAGCGAAGTCCATCGATTTACGCGGTCCGCCACGATTCGGCGCCCTCCGAGCCGTCGTCATACCGCATTAGAACCACAGGGTTAACGAGACCCTAATACCGCACGGGCGAAATGGTTCGACTGTTGCCCCGCCGCGACGCTCCCTTGCGCGTGACGATCAATCCACGTATGTACGTGGTGCTGATGGCTAATACTCCCGGTTGTGTCGCGTTCAGCCTCCCGGTGCAGCGGTGGAACCTTCAAGCCGAAGGAACCAGCGTTTTTCCCGGTCCCTCCCCAGCCAGCGCCGCGCGCGGCTGACATGGAGTGGCGGTTTGAGCCCGAGCGGCGTCCGGCCCCAGACACATTCTGTGTGGCAAGGGGCGAGACACGGCAGAACTGATTGTTCGGCCCCAAAAGCATGATCCGGAGAACTGGGTACCAGTTTTTCGAAACGATCATGGTCAAAAAGGGGCCGATATGTGATTGGCCGGCGAGCGCTTCCGCGCCGCGCCGGGCCTTCAGCGAAGGATGCGGCGGTATTGTTTGCCGCCAAAATATGTTCAGACGGGCCAACCGCTTAATGCGCCAGACTGTGTTGCCGACCAACACCCCCCAGACGATCGCGACCACGCGAGGCGAAAACTCCGCACGCCGCGTCGTTCCGGTGGGAGCGGGTTCGGCACGGCGCCGCGATTTGCGTTTTGGCCTTCCCCTCACCCCCGAATCAGGTGGACCGTCGCGTCACCGGGCGGCGCAATTTGCGCGCGCCATGCTACGCGCCCGCCGCCTTCAAGAGCTCCAGAATGCCCAACAAGATGTTGATCGATGCCACCCACCCGGAAGAGACCCGGGTCGTCGTGGTCCGCGGCAATCGCGTCGAAGAATTTGATTTCGAGACTGCCCAACGCAAGCAACTGCGCGGCAATATTTACCTCGCCAAAGTGACGCGCGTAGAGCCGTCGCTGCAGGCGGCGTTCATCGAGTATGGCGGCAACCGCCATGGCTTCCTCGCCTTCAGCGAAATCCATCCAGACTATTACCAGATCCCGGTCGCCGACCGTCAGGCGCTGATCGAGGCCGAAGAGCGCGCCCATCGCGAGGCCGAGGAGGAAAGCGAAAGCCGGCCTCACCGCCGCCGCTCCCGGCACCGCAATGCCCGCCGCCGCGGCCATGGCGAGCGCGTGCAGAGCGAGGTCGTCGAGGGGGCCGAGCCGCAGGCCGATGAGGATCACGCGCTTCATGCGGAGGCCGAGCAGCACGACCTCGGCGCCGATGCGCATGAACACCATGAGCACGAAGCCTACGATTATCCTGACCATCGCGAGCATGCCGACGAGCACGACCGTCATGACGAGCACGATCGTGATGGGCACGAGCACGGCGAACACGAACACGAGCGTGCTCACGACGACCGTCATGCTCATGACGACCATGATCATGCGCCGGCTCTGAGCGAGGCCGCTGCAACGGAAGCGCAACCCGACCCGGTCGTCGCCGCGATCGAGGCATCGGCCGCCGCGGCCACTCCGGATGTCGGGGCCGAGATCGAGGTTAACCACGAGCCCGAGCGCGCCCGAGAGGAGCAGGTCGAGGAAAACGCCGCCCACGCCGAGGATGCGCAACAGACCGCGCAGCCCAGCGAGGAGCATCCGGCGTCCGATGAGCATGCCCCCGCGGAACTCGTCGCGGAGGCTGCGCCGCACGACGAGCATGGCGCCGAGCCGCTCGGCGACGAGGCGCATGACGATGAGGACGACGAGGACGGCGAAGAAGAAGAGGAAGTCGTCGAATCCGTTGGCGGCGACGACGTGCTCGAGGAGGTGCCGGAGCGCACCTTCCGTCCGCGACGCCAGTACAAGATCCAGGAAGTCATCAAGCGCCGGCAGGTGATGCTGGTGCAGGTCGTCAAGGAAGAGCGCGGCAACAAGGGCGCGGCGCTGACGACGTATCTCTCGCTCGCCGGCCGCTACGCGGTGCTGATGCCCAACACCGCGCGCGGCGGCGGCATCAGCCGCAAGATCACCTCGGCCCAGGACCGCTCGCGGCTCAAGGAAGTGGTGCAGGATCTCGACGTGCCCGAGGGTATGGGCATCATCCTGCGCACCGCCGGGGCCTCGCGTTCGAAGCAGGAGATCAAGCGCGACTTCGAATATCTGATCCGCATGTGGGAAACCGTGCGCGACCTGACCCTGAAGTCGCAGGCCCCTACCCTCGTCTACGAGGAAGGCTCGCTGATCAAGCGCTCGCTGCGCGACCTCTACAACAAGGAGATCGACGAGATCATGGTGGCCGGCGAACCCGGCTACCGCGAAGCGCGCGACTTCATGAAGATGCTGATGCCGGAGAACGTCCGCGTGGTGAAGCAGTACCGCGACGGCCAGCCTCTGTTCTCTCGGATGGGTGTCGAGAGCCAGCTCGACGCGATGTTCTCCCCGACCGTACAGCTACGCTCCGGCGGCTACATCGTCATCAACCAGACCGAGGCGCTGGTCTCGATCGACGTCAACTCCGGCCGCGCCACGCGCGAGCATCACATCGAGGATACCGCGCTCAAGACCAATCTCGAGGCGGCGGAGGAAGTCGCGCGACAGCTCCGCCTGCGCGACCTCGCGGGCCTGATCGTCATCGACTTCATCGACATGGACGAGAAGCGCAACAACCGCGCGGTCGAGCGCAAGCTCTCCGACTGTTTGCGGCAGGACCGCGCGCGTATCCAGGTCGGACGCATCTCGCATTTCGGTCTGCTCGAGATGTCGCGCCAGCGCATCCGCGCCAGCGTGCTTGAGAGCTCGACCGAGCCCTGCCCGCATTGCGGCGGCTCTGGTCATGTCCGCTCGGTCTCGTCGGTGGCGCTGCAGCTCCTGCGCGGCATCGAGGAGATCCTGATGAAGGGCGCGACCCACAATCTCGTGGTGCGCACCCGCACCGACGTCGCGCTCTACGTCCTCAACCACAAGCGCGGCCATCTGCGCGACCTCGAGACCGCCTTCAAGGTCCAGATCTCGGTGGCGGCGGATGCGACCGTGAGCGGCCAGCAGTCCTACGTCATCGACCGCGGCGAGCAGGTGCACACGCTGGAAGCCGCCAAGGCGCTGCTCGCGGCGCAGGCCGCGTCCGCGCCGCCTCAGCTCGAAGAGGCCTATGACGACGAGGAACCGTTCGACATCGAGGCGGAGATCGAGACCGAGGAGACGGAAGGACTGAGCGACGAAACGGGCGCCGGCGAAGAGGCCGAGGGTCCGCGCCGAAAGCGGCGCCGGCGGCGTCGCGGCCGCGGTGGCGAAGCCCGCGACCGCGAGGGCGGTGTGCCGCGCGAGGATGGCGAGGCGTTGCCGCTTGCGCCCGAGACCGACGACGGCATTGCCGCCGAGGAAGTCGAGACCGACGAGGACGAGAGCGAAGATCAGTCGGCTTTCGCTCGTGGTGAAGGCCAGAACGGCGAACGCCGTCCGCGCCGGCGTGGACGTCGCGGCGGACGCCGCCGCCGTAGCGGCCATGGTGCGGATGAGGGTCTTGCCGCCTCGATTGCCGACGAGCTCGGCCCGCGCGCGGAGCCGGAAGCAGCGGACGCTGTCGCCGATTTCGACGGCGGTTCGCCGGAGCCTGCACAGACATTGGTTCAGCCCGAACCGGTCGCCGAGCCCGAGTTCGAACTCGAGCTGCAGCCGGCCGAGAGCCCGCCCCCTCAGCCGGAGCCGGAGCCGGTGAGCGTCGCTGCGCCCGCGCCCGAGGCCGAGGAGCCTGCGCAGGAGAACGATCGCGCGATGCGTCGCCGCTCAACCGTGCGCGAGAAAGTGAGCTTCGCTTCGCAGCCCGAGCCCGCTCCCGTCGTCGTGCAAAGCGATTCCGAGCCGATACCGCCGGCAGAGCCCGCTCGCGCGGCGGTCGCAGAGCCCGCCCCTGCAGCAACGACCGAAGCCTCGCCGCGCAAGGCCGGCTGGTGGTCGCGCCGCTTTGGTGGCGGCGGCTAGAGCGTTTTCGAGCGAAGTGGACACCGGTTCGCGTGAAGAAAACGCGTCAAAACAAGAATCTAGAGCTTCGGTTCTGATTCAATCAGAACCGAAAATGCTCTGGAGCATGATCCGGAAAAGTGGAAGCCGGTTTCCGTAACCCCGCCTCGGTCGATATTTTTCTTCGATCATGCGGAAAATTGCGGTGCCGGCTCAGCGAACGCCAGCAACGATCAAGCGCGCTCCCGCATCGGCGAGACGCTTGCACTGCTCCTCGGATGCGCCGACATCAGTCACCAGAGTCCAGCGCGGCGGCAGCGGCGCCCAGGCCATTTGTTCGGCGCGGCCGAGCTTGCTGGCGTCGGCGAGAACGATGACTTCTTTCGACTGCTGCATCATCAGCGACTTCAGTGCGACCTGCTCGAGATCCGCTTCGCACAGGCCACGGCCATTCACCACGCCGTCGGCGCTCATGACGGCGCGGTCCGCGGTCATGCGCCGCAGCGCGTCATTAGCGAGCGGCCCCATGGTGCTCATGCTGGTGGTGCGCAGCGCGCCGCCCAGCACCACAAGCTCTATGGTCGGAGCCTTGGCGAGGAAGGGCAGCAGCGCAAGGTTGTTGGTGATGATGCGCAGCCGCCGCTGCTGCAGCAGTCGGCCGAAGGCTGCGACCGTCGAGCCGGCATCGAGAATCAGCGTGTCGCCGTCCTCGATCAGATCGATCGCCGCGCGCGCGATCGCCTGCTTCTGTTTGCCCTGGACCGCAAGGCGCTGCTCGAGCGTCGTCTCGGTTGCGTGCGCGGTGAGAATGGCGCCGCCATAAGTGCGGCGCACGGCATTGTTCTTGGAGAGATGCTGCAGGTCGCGCCGCACGGTGGAGGCGGAGACGTCGAAGCGGCGCGCGAGATCTTCGATATCGATCTCTCCCGCGTTCAGTGCTTCCAACAGACGAGCGTGACGCTCCTTGCTGCGCATCGACATCGAACCTCAGCCCATAGATTCATTGCCGTCAGCCGAGCTCGACCGTATCGGCTTCGCGGCACGGCCGATGGATACCACGATGCGTCGGCCGCGCAATATAAGCGCTTAACATCCCGCTTCTCATCCTGAGGAGCCCGCGTAGCGGACGTCTCGAAGGATGAAGCCTCATGGTTCTCAAAGCGGTGCGAAGCATCGTCCGGAGACGACTCTTCGCGCCTCCTCACCATGAGGAGAGATGCGAATCCAGTAGGGACAGGCGGAGGGCACGCTTCGCTCGAAACCGCTCCTGTCCCCTTTCTCAGGCAGCCCCCTCAAGCCGCCTTCTTCGGCGCGAGATCGACCGCCTGCCGCAGCGCCTCGATCAGGCTGCGTTCGTCGGCGACGCCCTTACCCGCGATGTCGAAGGCGGTCCCGTGATCGACCGAGGTGCGGATCACCGGCAGGCCAACAGTGATGTTCACACCGGCTTCCAGCCCCAGCACCTTGATGGGTCCATGGCCCTGATCGTGATACATCGCGACCACCATGTCGTAGTCGCCGCGGCCGGCCAGGAAGAACAGCGTGTCGGCAGGCAGGGGGCCGCGCACGTCCCAGCCCTTGCGCTGACAGGCTTCCACTGCCGGCGTGATCTTCGCGGCTTCTTCGCCGCGGCCGAACAACCCGTTCTCGCCGGCATGCGGATTGATGGCGCAGACGCCGATCTTCGGATTGGCGATGCCGGCGCGCACCAGCACGTCATGTCCGCGTGCGATGACACGTTCGACGAGGCCGGGCTCGATCTTCTCGATCGCATCGAGCAGGCCGATATGCGTGGTCACGTGAATGACGCGAAGTTTCGGCGACACCAGCATCATCGACACTTCCGGCGTGCCGGTCAGATGCGCCAAGAGCTCGGTATGGCCGGGATATTTGTGGCCGGCCGCATGCAGCGCTTCCTTGGAGAGCGGCGCGGTGCAGATGCCCTGAGCGAGCCCTGCCTGCACCACCTGCACGGCTTTCTCGATATAGCGATAGGCCGCCTCACCTGCCGTCGCCGAAACCTTGCCGAACGGCAGATCATCCGGCACCAGCTTCAGGTCAATACACTGCACCGCCTCCGACGCAAAATTCGCCTCCTTCGCGTCGCTCAACGCATCGACCTTAAGCGACTCGCGGACGATCTGACCGGCCTTGCGCAGACGGTTGGCGTCGCCGATCACCAGCGCATTGCAGATCGCCCGCACCTCCGGTTGCACGAGCGCCTTCATGATCACCTCGGGCCCGATACCGGCCGGATCTCCCATGGTGATCGCAATGGTCGGACGAGTCATATGAAACTTCCTTTGGTTCGGACGGCGCGAAGGCGCTCGCTGATGCGGATGAGGCTTTGCTCGTCACCGAACGCGCCTGCTTTGGTGGCGATCGGAACGGACAATCGGCCAAGAGTGAGGCCGAGCGACACGCCCGGCTCGATTTCGTCGGCAAGACGGATGCCGTTGACGCCGAAGCGCGACAGCATCGCCGCGGCGGTTTCGCCGCCGGTCGCAGCGAAGGCGCCGATCGCGGGTGCGACGGCCCCCAGAGCGTCGGCGAGGCCCTTGGCGAGCTGCGGGCCGAGCGACATGTCGGGTTGATCATCCATCATGATCTCAACCAGTGCATCGCCGCCGCCGGCAAGTCGTTTCATCACGTCCGCGGCGAGTGCCGCCCGGCCGGCACCATCCTTGAGCAGCGTCTCCGGCGCGACCGGGAAATGCGCCACGGTGCCGGTCGCCTCCAGCTCGCGCGCGGCGCCGCGAGACGCGCCGGCGAGCGAGCCCACCACGATCAGGGTGCCGGATTCGCTCGTCGGAATGCGCAGCGCCTCGACGGCATGGCTGACTTCGAGACCGGCCAGTGCGTGCGCGAGGCCGGCGCTGCCGATGAAGAAGGTTGCGGGCGATGCATGCAGGCTCGCCTCCGCGATCAAATGCAGATCGTGTTCAGTCGCGGCGTCGCAGGCCGCGACCACATCGCCCTCCCCGGCGAGCCTCGCGAACGTGGCTTTGAGATCGCCACCGCGCACAGTAGCGAGCTTGACCTTCTCACCGCGAATGCCCGCGGTCGCGAGAACGTCGGCAAGATCGGCATTCGGATAGGTGTGGTCGCGCCGCCAGACCTCGGCTTCCTCGAGGGGGCGGCCTTTGACCAGGATGCGCCCGTCGATGGTGGTGCGGCCGGTGGCCGGAAAGGCCGGCGCGAACACGCCGAGGGCCGGCCCCGACCGCGACTTGAGATGCGCAAGCGCGGCGGCAGTCTCCGCCGCAGGTTGCCCCCGCAGCGTCGAGTCAATTTTTTTGAAAAGAATACGCCCGGGTTCGCACAGGCGCGCCAGCACATCGGCATGGCGGGCTGCAGCGGCCCCGGCCGAAAGGCCTCGACTCGCTGCATCGTAGGCCAGGACGGGCAGCTGGTAACCCGACGCGTCGGTCACCTCACCCCACGTCACCGCAGCCGCACGCCCCCTTCTGCCGAAGGCGATCGCACAATCCGCGGCACCGGTGAGATCGTCAGCGACGATCAGCCAGCTTTGGCTTGACGCATTTTCTTGACGCGAACCGGTATCCACGTCGCTCGAAAACGCTTTAGGGGCCATCTTCAGTGACCTGCCTCAGTGACAGCCGAGCGCGCCGCGGGGATCATCTTGCCGGCAGAAGCCACGTTCTCTTCTGCAGGCTCCTCGACATCGCGACCAACAACGCGGGCCGTCCAGGCGGTGACGATCGGCACCAGGATTGCGGTAACCACGACGCATGCCGCGACGAGGATTGTCGCAGGCCGCGCCGCGTCCGCATAGGCCGGATTGGCCGCGGCGACAATCGCCGGGACGGCCGCCGCATTACCAGCCGTCGAGGCCGCCGCAACACCCGCGACACCATTCCCGCCAGTGATGCGATCGGCGAAGAACAGCGGGATGCCGGTCACAACCACCACGGCCACTCCCATGCCGAGGCCGAGTAGACCGGCCTGCCAGACCTTCGACAGATCGAGGCCGGCGCCGAGCGCGAAGGCGAAGAACGGGATCATCACAGGCACCGCGCGGCTCAGGAAGTCGCGCATCTCGCGATCGAGATTGCCGATGATCATGCCCACCACCAGAGGCAGGATAGCGCCCACCAGGGTCTGGAATGGAAATGCCGAGAGGCCGGCCACGCCCAAGGTGATCATGGTGAGGAAAGGACCGCTCTCCAGCGACATGATGGTATAGGCGCCGACGTCACGCGGGCGTCCATATTGGCCCATCAACGCCATATAGAGACCGCCATTGGTGTCGTTCATGGCGGCGACGATCGCGAGAGTCGATACGCCCGCGAACATGCCGGCTGCGACCGGCGCTTCTCCCAAAATGCGGCCGAAGATCAGGCCGAGGGCAACGGCAACGCCGACCTTCACGATCAGCAGGGTGCCGCCCTTCTTCACAATGTAGGGGGTCGCGCGGAAGTCGATGCTCGCGCCCATGCAAACGTAAAACACGGCGAGAATCGTCAGTGCGCCGGAGAACAGTGCGCCGGTGAAGGAGCCAAAGAACTTCGGAGTATCGGGAAAGAAGGTCGCAATAAGCGCCCCCACCAACAGCGGGACCACCATCATCCCGCCAGGCACCTTCTCGATCGCCCGCTTAATTGGAACCCGCATTTCTGTTTTCCTCCCGCGCAAGGCGCCCATCCGATCATTCTGCGCATTTCCGCCAGAGAAACGAGCAAACGGCTGCCCGTATATGCTCACATTACGCAACATTCAAGATTTTATTGCGCGCTTCGCGCAATACGGCTACGCGGGCGACGGTCGAACGCCCGCACAAGCCCGGTCCGGTTCGCCCCAGAAATCCGAAAATCACGCCGCCCGTTGTGATCTTGGACGGACGGCGGCCTAATCTTCGGGCGGCTGTCTACCGCCAGCCCTAGCTAGCTTCCTTCAGAACGATTTGCTCCATACGGAACGGGGCGCACCATGAAAATGGTGCGCCCCGTTAGCGTTTCTTTTGCCGCGGCGAAAAGCTCGCTGGCAGATCACCCCGTGGTGATCGCCGTCTCGACGTCGGACGGATCGATCTGCTTGTTCAGGTTGGCGTGCAGCTTCTTGTGGTCGAGCTCGCCCTCCCACCAAGACACGAACACCGCGGCGATGCCGTTGCCGGTGATGTTGGTCAGCGCACGCACCTCGCTCATGAACTTGTCGATCGAGAACACGATGGCCATGCCCGGCACCAGCGCCGGATTGACCACGGTCAGCGTCGCCGCAAGCGTGATGAAGCCCGCGCCGGTGACGCCGCTCGCCCCTTTTGAGGTCAGCATCGCCACGATCAGGATGGTCAATTGCTGGCCGAAGGTGAGATCGACGCCAAGCGCCTGCGCGATGAACAGCGTCGCCAGCGTCATGTAGATGTTGGTGCCGTCGAGGTTGAAGGAATAGCCAGTCGGCACTACGAGCCCGACCACCGGCTTGGAGCACCCGAGCCGCTCCAGCTTTTCCATCAATTGCGGCAGCGCGCTCTCGGACGAGCTGGTGCCAAGCACGATCAACAGCTCGTCCTTGATGTAGGCGATGAACTTGAAGATGCTGAAGCCCATCACCCGCGCGATCAGGCCGAGCACAAGCACCACGAACAGCGCGGCGGTGCCGTAGAACAGCCCGATCAAGCCGATCAGATTACCGAGCGCTGCGGGACCGAACTTGCCGATGGTAAAGGCCATCGCGCCGAACGCACCGACGGGCGCCGCTTTCATGACTATGCTGATCACGCCGAACACCGCATGTGCGCCATCGTCGATGATGTCGCGCAGCCGCTCGCCGCGCTTGCCCATCGCCATCAGCGCGAAGCCGAACAGGATCGCGAACAGCAGCACCTGCAGGATGTCACCGCGCGCGAACGCGCCGAACACGCTGTCGGGGATGATGTTGAGAACGAAATCGACCGACTTCTGGGCGTGCGCTTGATCCGCGTATTTGGTGGCGCTCGCGACGTCCGCGGCCCCGGGCCTCGCTGCCAGCCCATGGCCGATCTGAAACAGATTGCCCATGATCAGGCCGAGGATCAGCGCGAAGGTGGAGACGATCTCGAAATAGAGCAGCGCCTTGATGCCGACGCGCCCGACCTTGCTGGCGTCCTGGATATGCGAGATGCCCGAGACCACCGTGCAGAAGATGATCGGAGCGATCACCATCTTGATCAGCTTGATGAAGCCGTCGCCGAGCGCCTTGATCCAGTCGTTGGTCGCAACGTTCGGCCACAACCAGCCGACCACGACGCCGAGCACGATCGCGATCAGCACCTGGACATAGAGGATTCGGTACCACGGTTTTTTTGCTGTGCTGGCCTCAGCAGGCCCGCTCGTCGCAATCGTTGCCATGACTCTCACTCCTACTCGAAGATGCGCAAGGCCGATCCCCCGAGCTATGCGGGGACGACCATCTCGAAAATTCAGATTGGCAGCGCCTCGCGCGAGGCCCGCTTACGGGCGGCGATCGGCGAGCCGCCGTGCGGCCGGCAGCAGCGCGGCCCCGAGCGCGGTCTTGACGAGCGTGCCCGCGATGAACGGCACGATCCCGACCAGCCACGCCTTCTCGGCGCCCAAGCCGACGCCAAAGGCGAGCCAGGCAAAACCGGCCGCGAGGATGATGATGTGGCCGAGCGCCATCGCAGCAAACAGCCGGACGACGTTTCGGTCCCAGCCGCGCTCGGCGAGCCCGCCGGTGACGAACGCCGCCGCCACGAAGCCGAACAGATAGCCGGCCGTCGGCCCCATCAGCGGCGCGAGGCCGCCGACCGGTCCGGCAAACACCGGAAAGCCCAACGCGCCTTCCGCCAGATAGGCGATCACGGTTGCAGTTCCGAGCCACGAGCCGTAGGCGGCGCCGATCATCAGCACCACCAGCGTCTGCAGCGTCATTGGCACATAGGGCAACGGCAGATTGACCTTGGCCGACAGCGTCAGCAGCGCCGTGCCCAGGAACACCAGGATGGTCCCGCGCCATAGCGAGGAGAATTCACCCGACCGGTTCGGCCACAGCACCGAAGCAAGAGGAAAATGCCTGGCGGCGGCGGACACAGATACCGATCTGACGGACAAGGCCAACTCCGGGGGTGTGACAAACTGGCGCGCTATTTAAGCCAACCAGCAATCCGCGCAACCGCTTCCTGCATCTCCTCTGCGGACCGCGCATAGGAAAAACGGATGAAGGCGCGGCCGTGAATCGGATCGAAATCGACGCCCGGCGTCGCCGCGACATGGGCCTTTTCCAGCATCTGGCGGGCAAATTCGAAGCTGTCGGACGTAAAGTCCGACACATCGGCATAAAGGTAGAATGCGCCATCCGCGGGCAGGAACTTGGTCAGCCCCGCTTTCGGCAGCCCCTCGATCAGAATGCGCCGGTTCTCCTGATAGCCGCGCTTGATCGCTTCCATCTCCTCGCGGCCATCGAAGGCGGCTTCGGCTGCGATCTGCGATAGCGTCGGCACCGAAATCGAGAGGTTCTGCTGCAGCCGCTCGATCGGGCGCACCAGCGGCTCGGGCACGACCATCCAGCCAACCCGCCAACCGGTCATGCAGAAATATTTCGAGAACGAATTGATCACGAGGGCGTGTGGGGACAATTCGGCTGCAGTCACCGCCGGGAAGGCGTAGTCGAGCCCATGATAGATCTCGTCCGAGATGAAGCGGATGCCGGCGCTCTCGGCCGCCGCCATCAGGCTTGCAAGAGCTTCGCGCGACATCATCGTGCCGGTCGGATTGGCGGGGCTGCCCACCAGAACGCCTTTGAGCGGCGCCTTGCGATGCGCGTCCAGCAACGCTTCGCCGGTCAGCGCATGCCGCGTTTCGTTCGTCGTCTCGATCAGCACCGGCTCGCAGCCGAGCGCGCTCAGGATATGGCGGTATGGCGGATAGCCGGGCACGGTGACCGCTACGCGATCGCCCGGCTCGAACATCGCGAGAAACGTGAGGATGAAGCCGCCCGACGAGCCCGTCGTGATCACGATGCGCTCGGCATCGACCTCGCATCCATACGTCTCGAGATAATGCCGCGCGATGCGCGCGCGCAGCGAGGGAATGCCGAGCGCGGAGGTATAGTCGATGCGTCCATCGTCGAGCGCCGCGTGGGCGGCTGCAATCGCCGCCGTCGGTGCCGGCGCCGCCGGTTGGCCGACCTCCATGTGGATCACATGCCCGCCGGCCGCCTCGATTCGCGCCGCCGCCGCCATCACGTCCATGACCATGAAGGGCGGAACCTCGCTCCTTCCCGAAGCGGTCAAAAGGTGATTCACGCGGTCTCTAAATGTCGCTTCGGGCATGGATATCTGCTATTTGGGCCGGCGTCGCCGGTTTCGGGTTCCGTAACGACCGGTTGCGCCCCAGACTGGCCGCATTCGGCGGTTTGTTAGGGCATATATTGTCCGTGGCCCGCCGCCAATCGCTAAGACCGCTCCATGCTGCTCCGTTTCGCGCTTCGCAAGAAGACCCTGAAATTGACTGCGCTTGCCACCGCGATCGCGCTGGCGGCCGCGCCGACGATGGCGCTGGCGCAGGAGAACAAGGGTCCGCCGATCCTGCGCGACACCGAGGCCGAGCAATTGCTGCGTGACTATACGAGGCCGATCCTGCGCGCTGCGGGACTGGAGAAGCAGAACATCCAGATGGTCATCATCAACGATGGCACGTTCAACGCTTTCGTTGCCGACGGCCGCCGCATCTTCGTCAATTACGGCGCGCTCATGCAGTCGGAGACGCCGAACCAGATCATCGGCGTGCTCGCGCACGAGACAGGGCATCTCGCCGGCGGCCATCTCGCAAAGCTCCGCGAGCAACTGGCGCAGGCGCAGACCCAGATGATCATCGCCATGCTGCTCGGCGCCGGCGCAATGGTCGCAGGCGCACGCGGCGGCGCCAACAGCGGCCTCGCCAATGCCGGCGCCGCGGCGGTCGCCGCGCCGCAGGAAGTGATCCGCCGAACGCTGCTCTCCTACCAGCGCCAGCAGGAAGAGAACGCCGACCGCGCCGGCGTGAAATTCCTGAACGCGACCGGCCAGTCCGCCAAGGGCATGTACGAAACGTTCAAGCGCTTCACCGACGAAAGCCTGTTCGCGGCACGCGGCGCCGATCCGTATCTGATGTCGCATCCAATGCCCGCTGATCGCGTGGCGGCGCTGGCGGAGATCGCGCGCTCCAGCCCCTATTGGGACAAGAAGGACGATGCGGCGCTGCAAATGCGCCACGACATGGTGCGCGCCAAGATCTCCGCCTTCATGGAGCGTCAGGACACCGTCTATCGCCGCTATCCTTCGTCCAACAACGGCCTGCCCGCCCGCTACGCGCGGGCGATCTCGACCTATCTGCACGGCGATCTCCGCAGCGCGCTGGCCCAGATCGACGGCCTGATCCAGGCGCAGCCCAACAACGCCTATTTCTATGAATTGCGCGGCCAGGCGCTGCTCGAGGGCGGCAGGCCGGCGGAGGCGATCGCGCCGTTGCGCAGGGCGGTGCAGCTCTCGGGCAACGCGCCCCTGATCGAGATGCTGCTCGGCCAGGCGCTGGTCGCGACCAGCAACAACGCCTACACCGATGAAGCCATCAACATCCTGCGCGCCGCCGTGGCGCGCGAGAGCGAGGCGCCGATCGGCTATACCCAGCTCGCCATGGCCTATGGCCGCAAGGGCGATTACGCGCAAGCTGACCTCGCCTCCGCCCAGGCCGCCTATCTGCGCGGCGACAGCAAGACCGCGCGCGAGCTGGCCTCGCGTGCCAAGACGCGCTTTGCCATCGGAACCCCCGGTTGGGTCAAGGCTGACGATATTGTGAGCGCCAAGCCGATGCCGGGTCAGAAAAACAACTAGCCATCAACGTAAATCGTCTACAACGATTGCCAAACCGCACAAGGATTTGCCCATGCGCCCGCTCCGTTTTCTCGCTCCCGCCCTGCTCGCCGCGGCGCTCGCAGGCGCTTCGCTGCCCGCATCCGCGCAGGGCTTCTCCGATACGCAACGCAGCGACATCGAGAGCATCGTGCGCAATTACCTGATCACGCATCCCGAGGTGCTCGAGGAGGCGATGACCGAGCTGACCAAGCGCCAGGCCGCGGCCGAGGCCGAGAAGCATCAAGCGAGCATCGCGAAGAATGCGGATGTGATCTTCAACTCGCCACGCGGCGTGACGCTCGGCAACAAGGACGGCGACGTCACTTTCGTGGAATTCTTCGACTACAACTGCGGCTACTGCAAACGCGCGATGGTCGACATGATCGACCTCATGAAGGCCGATCCCAAGCTGAAAGTCGTGCTGAAGGAATTTCCGGTGCTGAGCCAGGGCTCGGTGGAAGCCGCGCAGGTTGCTGTCGCCGTGCGCATGCAGGATCCGACGGGCAAGAAGTATCTCGACTTCCATCAGAAGCTGCTTGGCGGCCGTGGCGCTGCCGACAAGGCCCGCGCGATGGCGGTCGCCAAGGAAGTCGGCCTCGACATGGCCAGGCTCGAGAAGGACATGGCGGGCCCAGAAGCGAAGGCGACCATCGAGGAGAACTTCAAGCTCGCGGAAGCCATGGGCATGAACGGCACGCCGAGCTACGTGATCGGCAAGCAAGTCGTGATCGGCGCAGTCGGGCTGGAGAATCTGAAGGAAAAGATCGGCATCGCCCGCTGCGGCAAGGCGACGTGCTGACGTAACAACGAAACAATATTGGATGCGCAAAGGCCGGCTCGTTAGCCGGCCTTTTTGTTTGTGTGGTTCTGCACACTTCCATTCATCGCGCATTCATAAAACAAACCACGTGGAACCGCTATCGGTTCGGAACGTCGCTCTCCTCCTTTCGTTGTCGGCGTGGGCAATGCAGGACTTCTTGAGGAGGAATCGAAATGACTAACCGCTTGTTGATTTCGGTCGCGACAGCGGCCTTGATCGCGGGAACCGGCTTTGCGAACGCGCAGGGCACCGGCACGAGCCGCGAGTCACCGTCGTCCGGTGGCGGCGCCACGACGCAGCACAGCCCTCCATCCGGCGGCGGCGCGTCTTCAGGCACCATGAACCGTGATAGCGGCACCACCGGTACGAGTGGCGCTGAGCAGTCCGGCAAGGGCTCGAGCTCTTCTGGCATGAGGTCGGATTCCGACAGAGGTGGCGCAGCCGACAGGAACGCGCAGGACACCACGCCCGGTCAGAAGTCGAAGAGCATGAGCTCGGACAACGAGAGGACCAAGGGCGACAAGGACATGAAGGCTGAAGGTCGCGACAGCCGTGACCGCAGCAACATGAAGGCCGAAGGCCGCGAAGGTCGCGATCGCATGAATGCAGAGACTCGCGACAAGAGCGGCGGCACCGCTGCCGAAAGCCGCGACAAGAGCGGCATGGAGCCGCAGAAGGGCGCGACCGACACCAGCCGCTCGCAGACCACGACCGGCAATGCCGCGACCGCGGCAACCGCGGCTCCTCCGGCGGAGAAACGGACCCAGATCGTTTCCGCGATCAGGTCGGAGCGGGTCGAAGAGGTCAAGAACGTGAACTTCAACGTCTCGGTCGGCGCCACAGTGCCTACGACCGTGCACTTCCATACCCTCCCGTCCCGGATCGTCGAGATCTATCCGGAATGGCGCGGCTATCAGTTCATCCTGGTCGGTGGCCGCTACGTGATCGTGCGTCCTGAGACGCATGAGATCGTCTACATCATCGAGGGCTAACGGGAGCTCCCACGCGAGGGCGGGTTCAACCCGCCCTCGCTTTTCTTGTCCTATCCGCCGCATGCAGGGCCATGGCCCGGCCGCCGGGCGAAACCCGCAGGCTTTTCCACAGAAGTTGGTTAATTAGCATTTTCCATGAGTTAGCCGGGTTATCTGACAGCCCGAATGAGCCGTTTGAACCGGTTTCCAACAAACCTAAAGCTTTCCCTCGGGTCCGTTGTTACCTATAAACCCGCGACCTGGAGCAGGATCCGGAACCCCGGTTTCCGAAAGGGTCCTGCTCGAAACGCTTTAGCGCTATTTCTTGGAACTCCGGATGGCCCAGGCCCCTGCCGCGACGATCTATGTGCTCAACGGCCCGAACCTCAATCTGCTCGGGACCCGTGAGCCCGAGACCTATGGCCATGCCACGCTCGCCGACGTCGAGAAGCTCTGCAGGGATACCGCGGCCCAGTTTGGCCTCACCGCGGACTGCCGGCAGTCTAATCGCGAGGGCGAGCTGATCGACTTCATCCATGAGGCGCAGGCGAAGCAGGCGGTCGGCATCATCATCAATGCGGGGGCCTATTCCCATACCTCGATCGCGCTGCATGACGCGCTGGTCGGGGTGAAAATTCCGACCGTCGAAGTGCATATCAGCAACATTTATGCCCGCGAGAGCTTCCGGCATCATTCCTTCACTGCTAAAGCCGCCTTTGCGTCGCTTTGCGGCTTCGGCATCGATGGCTATCGCCTCGCGATATCAGGCCTCGCCGCCAGGATCGGCGCCAAGGCGACAGCCTGACGCATTCCCCGTCATCAGACAGAGAGTTTCGGACCAAGATCATGGCGCGCCAGCCAGACGACAAATCCGCCGCAAAGCCCGGCAAAGACAACGACAAGGATGACGCCGCGCTCATCCGCGAACTCGCGCTCCTGCTCGACGAGACCCACCTGACTGAGATCGAGATCGAGCGCGCGGGCGTCCGGCTGCGTGTCGCGCGCAACGTCAGCATTGCCGCGGCCGTGCCGGCGGCCGTCGCACCGGCCCTGTCGGTGGCTGCGCCCGTGGCTGCCGCTGCGGCGACCGACCTCGCCAAACATCCGGGCGTAGTGCCCTCGCCCATGGTCGGCACCGCCTATTGGGCGCCGGAGCCGGGCGCAAAACCCTTCATCGAGGTCGGCGCCAAGGTGTCAGCCGGACAGACGCTGCTGATCATCGAAGCGATGAAGACGATGAACCAGATTCCGTCGCCGCGCGCGGGCACCGTGACGCAGATCCTCGTCGAGGACGGCCAGCCGGTCGAATTCGGCGAGCCGCTGGTAATTATCGAATAGCGAATGGTGAGTGGCGAATAGCGAGTGGTGAAGAATTCCCATTCGCTATTCGCCATTCGCCACTCCCCTCCTGAGGCGCCATGTTCGACAAGATCCTCATAGCCAACCGCGGTGAAATCGCGCTTCGCGTGCTGCGCGCCTGCAAGGAGCTCGGCATTTCGACGGTGGCCGTGCATTCGACCGCGGACGCGGATGCCATGCATGTGCGGCTTGCGGACGAGAGCGTCTGCATCGGGCCGCCGCCGTCGAAGGACTCCTATCTCAACATTCCCGCCCTGCTCGCGGCTTGCGAGATCACGGGCGCCGAGGCGGTGCATCCGGGCTACGGCTTCCTCTCGGAAAATGCCCGCTTCGCCGAGATCCTGGCCGAGCACAATCTGCATTTCATCGGACCGAAGGCCGAGCACATCCGCCTGATGGGCGACAAGATCGAGGCCAAGAAGACCGCGAAGCGACTCGGCATTCCCGTCGTTCCCGGCTCCGACGGCGCCGTGAGCTCCGATGACGATGCAATGGCAATCGCCAGGTCGATCGGCTTCCCGGTGCTGGTGAAGGCCGCCGCCGGCGGCGGCGGGCGCGGCATGAAAGTCGCGCACAGCGAAGCCGATCTCGCGCTGGCGCTCTCCACCGCCGCCACCGAAGCAAGATCCGCGTTCGGCGACGCGTCGGTATATCTCGAGAAATACCTGCAGAAGCCGCGCCACATCGAGATCCAGGTGCTCGGCGACGGCCGCGGCGGCGCCATTCATCTCGGCGAGCGCGACTGTTCGCTGCAGCGGCGCCACCAGAAGGTCTGGGAAGAAGGTCCCTCGCCGGTCCTCTCGGCCGCCCAGCGCGCAAAGATCGGCGAAACTTGCGCGAAGGCGATGCGGGACTTGAAATATCTCGGCGCCGGCACGATCGAATTCCTCTACGAGGACGGCGAGTTCTATTTCATCGAGATGAACACCCGCATCCAGGTCGAGCATCCCGTCACCGAAAGCATCACCGATATCGACCTCGTGCTCGAGCAGATCCGGATTGCCGCCGGCGGCGACCTGCCGGCGAAGCAGGACGAGGTCGCGATCATCGGCCACGCCATCGAATGCCGCATCAATGCGGAGAACCCGCAGACCTTCCGCCCTTCACCTGGACGCATCTCGCAATACCACCCGCCCGGCGGCCTGGGCGTGCGGATCGATTCCGCAGTGTACCAGGGCTATGTCATCCCGCCCTATTACGACTCGCTGGTCGGCAAGCTGATCGTGCACGGCAAGACCCGTGGCGAATGCCTGATGCGGCTGCGCCGGGCGCTGGACGAAATGGTGGTCGACGGCATCGAGACCACGCTGCCGCTGTTCCGCGCCCTGGTGCGCGAGCCCTCCATCATCGATGGCGACTATCACATCCACTGGCTGGAGCAGTATCTCGCCGGGCAGCCGACCATCGGCTGACGGGCCCAAGGTCAGGCGGCCCAAGCCAGTTCCATTCCGCATGGAACAAAGCACGGAACCGTGCGTTTGCAGCGACGGGGATTTCCTACTCCCAAGGATCGCTTGCACTCCACTGTATTAATGACACGAGGCACCCCGTGACGTCTGACGCCAAGCGCCGCCGCGCATTGGGCCAGATTCTGCTGCTCGCGGCGGGTCTCCTGGTGCTGGTTGCGATCAGCGCCGCGTCCGTCCTGCTGGTGAACAAGGCGCGCCAGGACAACGCCTTGGTGGTCCACACCGTCGAGGTGGAAAACCAGATCAACGCGGTTCTGCTCGAGCTCCGCCGCGCCGAAAGTGCGGCCCGCGCCTATCTCCTGACCCGATGGCCGGAATTCCTGACCGATCATGAGCAGGCCGTGGCCAACGTCACCCCCTATACGGACAAGCTGGCGCAGCTCGCAGCCGATAATCCGTTCCAGGTCGAGAACGTGAAGAAGATGCGCGCGGCGATCGACATCCGGCTCGATCAGTTCAAGCGCGAAATGGATTTTATCAAGCGCGACGAGCCGACCAGTGCCGCGGCGCTGGTCCGCGAGGCGGCCGCCGGCAATACCAATGCCATCATTCGCGACGTGACGGACAAGATGCACGCCGAGGAAGAGCGGCTGTTCGATCTGCGGACGGCCAATGGCGACCGTTCGCAGATACTGGCGTCCTCCGTCACCATCGCCGGGTCGTGCATCGTGATTGCGCTTGGCGCGATCGCGGCGTTCCAGGTGCGCCGCTCGACGCGCGTCCGCGATGAGGCCGCGACCAAGCTGCGAGACCTCAACGTCACGCTGGAGACCAGCGTCCAGGAGCGCACCGCCGATCTGCGCGAAGCCAATGACGAGATCCAGCGCTTTGCCTATATCGTCAGTCACGATCTGCGCTCGCCACTCGTCAACATCATGGGCTTCACCAGCGAGCTCGAGGAGCTGCGCGGCGACATCTTCAAGCGGATCGCCGCCCTGAGCCACACCGCCTCGGAAGCTGCCGCGCTGCCGGAGAACGCCACCGACAGCGCCGAGCCTGCGCTCGAGGGCGCCGACAAGCAGCTCTCCGACGATTTCTCCGAGGCGCTCGGCTTCATCAAATCCTCGATCGCCAAGATGGACCGCCTGATCACCGCGATCCTCAATCTCACCCGCGAGGGTCGGCGCGAATTCAGTCCGGAACGGATCAACACACGCGAGCTGATCGAGGGCATCGCCGCCACCGTGGCGCATCAGGCCGCCGAGGCGAATGCGCAAATCCGCATCGAGCCATTGCCGGAGATCACCAGCGACCGTCTTGCGCTGGAGCAGATCTTCTCCAATCTGATTGACAATGCGCTCAAATATCTGAGGGACGCTGTTCCCGGCGACATCGCGATCCGCGGGCGCACCAAGCTCGGCTTCGCGATCTTCGAAATCAGCGACAATGGCCGCGGTATCGATCCCAAGGATCACCAGCGCATTTTCGAGCTGTTCCGCCGGGCGGGAACCCAGGACAAGCCCGGCCAAGGCATCGGGCTCGCGCATGTGCGCACGCTGGTGCGGCGTCTCGGGGGAACCATGTCGGTCGCCTCAGAACTTCACAAGGGCAGCACATTCACGATAACACTTCCTGTCAACTGGGCCGCCAAACGGAAGGCAGATGCATGAGCAATCCAGTCACCATCATCATGATCGAGGACGATGAAGGCCACGCGCGGCTGATTGAGCGGAATATTCGCCGATCCGGTGTCAACAATAAGATCTTGCCGTTCAGGAACGGTACAGACGCGGTCGGCTATCTCTTCGGCCCGGATGGAAGCGGCACAGACCAAAAGGGCAAGGCGCTGCTCATCCTGCTTGATCTCAACCTGCCCGACATGACCGGCATCGATATCCTGAAGCGGGTCAAGGAGAACAAGCACCTGAAGTCGACCCCCGTGGTGGTGCTGACCACCACGGACGATTCGCAGGAGATCAAGCGATGCTACGAGTTCGGCTGCAACGTCTACATCACGAAGCCGGTGAACTACGAGAGCTTTGCCAACGCGATCCGCCAGCTCGGACTGTTCTTCTCGGTCATCCAGGTTCCGCCAGCCGCAGCATGAGCACCACGAGCCCCACCCTGCTCTATATCGACGACGATGAGGCGCTGGCGCGGCTCGTCGACCGCGGCCTGACGCGGCTCGGGCTGAAGGTGGTGCATGCGGCGAGCGGCCAGGAGGGGCTGGATCGCATCGCGAAGGGCGGCATCGACGTGGTCGCGCTCGACCAGTATATGCCCGGCCTCGACGGGCTCGAGACGCTCGAGCAGATCCTGAAAATTCCCGACGCTCCACCGGTCGTGTTCGTCACGGCGTCGCAGGATTCCGCGATCGCCGTCACCGCGCTGAAGGCCGGCGCGGCGGACTATCTCGTCAAGGACATCCACGGCGAATTCATTCCGCTGCTCCAGGTTGCCGTCAACGGCGCGCTGCGTCAGGCGGAATTGCAGCGGGCGCGCGACGAGGCGGAAGCCGAGATCCACGCCTCGCGCGACCGCTTCGCCGCGCTCGCCGCCGAGCGCGAGGTGCTGCTCCGCGAGGTCAATCACCGCGTCGGCAACTCGCTGCAGATCATCGCCTCGCTCCTGCACCTGCAGGCGAGCTCGGCGACACAGGACGACGTCAAGGCGGCGCTCACCAACGCAATGGGCCGCGTCGCCGCCGTCGCCCAGGTCCACCGCCGCCTCTACACCTCGCACGACCTGAAGAGCGTGCTGCTGAACCAGTATCTGGAATCCCTGCTCGAAGATCTCCGCCGCTCGGCCGAAGGCAACCGGATGTCGCGGCTGACCTTGAAGGCCGAACCGATCGAGATCGATCCGGATCGCGCGGTCGCGATCGGCATCATCGTCAACGAGCTGGTGATGAATGCGGTGAAATATGCCTATCCAGAAGGCGCCGGCCCGATCCATGTCGAGCTCAAGGCCGAGGGCGACGATCTGCTGCTGGCGATTTCCGACGACGGCGTCGGCCTCAACGTCAAGGCCGATCCGCGCTCCACGGGCCTGGGCCAGCGCATCGTCAGCGCCATGGCCTCCAAGCTCGAGGCCAGCGTCGAGCGCGATCCCGACCATGGCGGCACGCGCATCCTGGTGCGCTTTCCCCGTGCCAGCGCCGCAACGGCGAAATCCGCCAGCGCCGCCGCGGGCTAGCCTTGAGATCATGATCCGATTGGACGAAATCGGATCATGATCTCATCTCGTTGTTTGAGCATGCTCTTTTCGGAAAACCGGTTTCCACCTTTCCGGATCATGCTGGCGTATCAGCCCCTATCGCGCCGCCTGCGCTCGCCTGCTATCCTGCAACCATGACATCGCGCGACTCCGCCGCATCCGAGATCACACCCGACGTGCTGCTGCGCGCCTATGCCTGCGGCATCTTTCCGATGGCCGAGAGCGCCGACGACCCCACCCTGTTCTGGGTCGAGCCGGAAATGCGCGGCGTGATCCCGCTCGAAGGCTTTCGCATCACCTCGCGATTGGCGCGCACGGTGCGTTCGGATGCGTTCACCGTGACGGTCAACACCGCATTCAAGGCCGTCATTGCCGGCTGCGCCGCTCCGGCGGAAGGACGCGAGGACACCTGGATCAATAAGCGCATCCGCGAGCTCTATGTCGGGCTGCATCGGCTCGGCCACTGCCACAGCGTCGAGGCCTGGCAGGACGGCGAACTGGTCGGCGGTCTCTACGGCGTCAGCCTGGGGCGCGCCTTCTTCGGCGAGAGCATGTTCCACACGGCGCGCGACGCCTCGAAGGTCGCCCTGGTGCATCTGGTGGCGCGGCTGATTGCCGGCGGCTTTGAGTTGCTCGACACGCAATATGTCACTGAGCACCTGCGCAGTTTCGGTGCGCTCGAAATCCCCCGCCGCCGCTATCGCGCGCTGCTCGACCAGGCGATCTCAGGTGCGCCCGCTGATTTCCTGAAGTTGCCGACCGATCAGCCGATCAAGGGCGCCGATGCGCTCGCGATCATCGCAGAGCGCGCGTAAGCGTAGCCCGGATAAGGCGTGCGCTCCATCTGGCTGCCTGATCATACCCAGTGCAGCCTCCGCAGACGCGCAATGCCTGGTCTCAACGGCGGCTGATTGAAAGCAAAGCAGCAATGTAAGTCGGCAGCGTTCGCTCGTTCGTATGCGCTTGCGGGATCGTTTGCACCAGCGATCCATGATTGCTGACCAAGAGAATTAGTGTCCCATCAAGTGACCATCTCATTGACTCAATCGATCCTGCGGCGTAGCTTAATACAACGTTACGTTGATTATTTCGCACAGCACATTTTGCAGATTCACGAAGTTTCAGAAGCGATTAGTCGTCGAAAGAGGTGATTGCGGCTGAACGCCAAGTCGACAGGTAAAGTCAGGTGTTCGGATTTGGACAACAGCACATACATCGTTGTGCTCCCGACATCTGAGTTCGGAATGATACCCAATAGCTGAGTTGACGCACAGTTGCTCGAATAGATGAGCGGCTTCAGAGCCGCTGTTGTCTAGCGGGCGGCACCAAACTGCCGCGAAGAGCGGAAGATCTCACGTCTGAAATTTACTGCTTCACACTTCACGCGACCGCTCAGCGGATCGTGAGGGGAAGCTATTCGTTCAAGACAACATGTTCAAAACAAAGGAGGAGAGGACGATGCCGTTAGACGCAACGCAGTTAGCGCAGGAAATTACGGAGCACGTGCGCGCCGCCGCGGCCCAGTCAGCCGGTGGCCCAGCGGCCCAGGCAGCCGGTGGCGCAACGGCTGAGGCAGTTGGTGGTGATTTTTGTTCAATTTGGCCCCAAGCCAAGCCCGTTCTGGGATTCGTGGCGGGCATCGTCGCATTTATTCCCGGACTCGGCACAACAGCAGGAGCTGTCCTGCAGGGCCTCATAAAGGTCGGAGATCAAATCTCCGCTGAGGTGTGCCGTCAGCAGTAGGCCTCCAGACGGTGCAGCCAAGATTGCGTGGGACAAGGGTTCGCGCCGCCATTCGAAACCCTGCCAAACGAACCTTGCCAAGTCGGTCGGGACTTAGTCCTTTCGGCAGCATTGTGGATCTTATGATCAGCGTTGCGCGGGGAGCTGGCCTCCCCGCTAACAAGCGCTGACAGCCGCCTGACCAACGTTTGAGGTTCTCAGTTCCCGAATATGCTGAAGAGCCCGCCGGGCCGCTGCTGCGGTGGAGGTGGCGGCGGTTGGGGCTGCGCCGGCGGCTGCTGGTATTGCGGCTGCTGCTGCGGCGGCGGACGCGGGGCGGCCTGCTTCTGCGCCGGCGGCCTCTTCTGTGCCGGCGGTGGGGCCGGCTGTTTCGGCAGATCGGGCGCCGCGTTGACGATGGTCTGCTCCGGCCCTTTGCAGTCGGTCAGCCAGATGTCATAGATCGGATGCTCGACACCGTGCAGGCCCGGACTCGCTGCAAACATCCAGCCCGAAAAAATCCGCTTCACCTCGCCCTGTAGCGTGATCTCGTCGACCTCGACAAAGGCATCGGTGTTGGCGGCTTCCGTCGAGGGCCGCGTATAGCAGGCGTCCGTCTTCACGCGCAGCGCACCGAACTGCACGGTCTCGCCGATATCCTCCTCGAAATTGATGATGCGCCCGGTGATCTTGTCGAGCCCGGAGAAGGTCGCCTTCTTGTTCGCGATCTTGGTCGACGGCGGCTCGCTCACCACCTCGTCGCCGGGCTGGAGCGTGGCCGGCGTCTGCGGCACGCTCTTGGGCTGGCGCTGCCCGGGCGGCAATCCCGGCAACGGATTGGCACCAGGCGGCGCGTTGGCGACATTGGGAGGAGCCCCGGGCGACGGCGGCTGCACGGCGACCGCGGGCGGCGCATTCGGAGGCGGTCCCTGGGTGCCCGGCGGTGGCGCCAGAGGCTGCGACTGGAAGCTGCCCGGTGGCGGCACACCCTGCCCCGGCAATGGCCGGTTCGGCGTCGGCAGCAATCGGCCGCGCGGCAATTCCGGCACTTCCTCCTCGTCCTCGGGAGCCGCCTGCTGGCCACCACGCGGAATCGCACCCGGCGGGCGCGGGGCGGGATCGGAGAAAATAGTACCGATCTGCGCGCGCGCGGGCGGCGCAAGCGGGAGGGTTGAGGCGGCGATCAGGGCCGCAAAGCCAGTCAGGGCAACGGTTCGGAGCATCTCGCGCGGCTTCAAGGAACGAATCGGGCTTTGAACATACTAATCAATTATTGGCTACATGCCGCTCGCAGGATCACCGGTTAACACGCCGAATACGGCGGGGAAAGGGCGGGCTTCCGCCACTGGTCAGGCTCCCTGCCCCATGAAATAGTTCCGGCTCTCGCCGAGGTCTGCGGACCGCCACGCGGAAAACAGCAAAAAATCCGGAAAGCGGATGATCCAGAGGAAGCCCATCCAATATGCCTATCGTTCTCGATCCCGATGCCGCCGCCGTCTTCAAGGCCTTTCAGGAGGCCGGCCGGCCCGCTTACGAAACGCTGACCGCCCCGGAAGCGCGTGCGTATTATTCGCAGGCCCGCTTTGTCAGCAATCCCGAGCCGCCGGAGCTGGCACAGGTCGAACCGCTGTTGATCCCCGCGCCCCACGGCACGATCCCGGCGCGGGTCTACAGGCCCAAGAAGCTGCGCCAGAAGGACGGGCTGTCGCCGGCGCTGGTGTTCTTCCACGGCGGTGGCTGGGTGATCGGCGATCTCGACACCCATGATGTGGTCTGCCGGAAGCTTGCCGATGAAGGCGAGCTGATCGTGATCTCCGTCGACTATCGTCTCGCGCCCGAGCACAAATTCCCTGCGGCCGTCGACGATGCCATCGCCGCAACGAAATGGGTGGCGGCAAACGCGAGGCAGCTCGGCATCGACGCGGCGCGCCTTTGCGTCGGCGGTGACAGCGCCGGCGGCAATCTCGCCGCGGTCGTGTCGATCGCTGCGCGCGACGGCAATGCTCCTGCGATCGCGGGACAAGTGCTGATCTATCCGGCGGTCGATTTCGCGATGACGCATCCCTCGCACAGCGAGCCCGAAACCAGCATCCTGCTCACGCACTCCGTCATCCGCTGGTTTCGCGATCACTATCTTGGCGGCGCCGCCGACGCGCATGATTGGCGCGCTTCGCCGGCTCGGGCGACGACCCTGATTGGCCTGCCGCCGGCCTATGTGCTGACCGCCGGCGCCGATCCCTTGCGCGATGAAGGCGACGAATATGCCGAACGCCTCAAGGCAGCCGGAGTGCCCGTGACCTACAAGCACTTTCCCGGCCAGTTCCATGGCTTCTTCACCATGGGCAAATTGCTCAACCAGGCCAATGTTGCAGCGACCGATATCGGCGCGTGGCTGAGGCAGCTCAACGCGTAACCGAACGGGCGACCGCTCAAGGTAACTAAGTTCACGCAGGGGAAACCGGTCGATGTTCATTCGACTTTAATGTTCGCCATCAGGCGCAAGCCAACACCTTTAATGACCCGCAATGGCAACTCAACATCCTTGGCCTTGAGCTTGGCGCGGAGGCGAGTGAGAGCGGCGTCCAGGGCACGGCTTTCTGGGTCTGGCTCAATATCTCCAAAGAGTCCGGCGATCTCTTCGCGCGATACCGTGATATTCGGGCGGGTTGCCAAGTAGTCAAGCAACACCAGCTCTCGGCCGGATAGCCTGACAAATCGTCCCGCTGGGTCATGGAGCGTCTGGCGGGCTCGATCGAGACGTAACGTGCTGCTGGAATTCCCAACGGCACGATTAACCTGCTGTCTGCCGCGTCGTGCGAGATTCTCGATGGCCAGCGCCAATTCCTCACTATCGACGGGCTTGGTGAAGTAGAGATGCGCGCCATCGCCATATCCGCGCAAGCGATCCTCTCGTTCCTTGCGCGCGGTCAGCATGATGATGCCCATGTCCTCACGCGCCGAAAGTTCGGCCGCGAGATCAAATCCACTTGTGTCCGGCAAGTTGATGTCAAGCACGGCGACGTCAAAGCGCGCTTGACGCAGCGCTCTGTAAAATTCGATGCCGGAAGCCGCCTCGGTCACCCGCATACCGCGAAGGCGCAGATAATCCGCGATACTCTGGCGAAACTCGCTGTGGTCTTCCACAAGCAGGATGCTGACGTTCTGGGAGACGATCGGCCTCTCGGATTCCCGTATGAATGAATTCTCAGTCATCATAAAGAACTAGACCAGGAGTGGTGAAGAAGATTCTACGATGTTAGCAGCAGTGCTATTGCTATTTGCCCCAGCCAAAACAATAACAATTTTGACGAACGCTGCACGAGAGCGGTGGACGGCTCCCGTTCGGCGTGGCACGCGCCATTGCCTCTCGCTGTGGCTGTCAGTGCTGACATTTTGCATTCTCTCCGTCAGCGCGGAAGCTGCTTCCCACCTTCCAGCTATCGGGGGGAACGTGGCCGTGCTGACTGATCCTTCATCGACTCTGACGCTGCAGGACGTCCTGACGCCGGCCCGCCAAACGGAATTCCGTCCCGTTTCCGGCCAGAACATCAACTTTGGCTACATCGGTCATGCCGCATGGCTCCGACTGACCTTACCCGCCCCGGTCAATGCCGAAGGCATTCTATCCCTCACACCGAACTTTATTGACACGATCGACATCTACGTCGCCAAGCCAGGTACTGGATCCTCCAAGAACGACTTTACCCTCCATGAGGCGGGCGATCATCGGCCACTCCCGCACGATAGCTTTTCCGGGCTGGACAATGCGGTACGGCTCGAGTTCGCCGCGGGCGAAAAGACCATTGTCTATATCCGCCTGCTGAATACCAACTCGTCCACCCAGCTGAATCTGAGACTCGAAACAGTCCAGGGCCATACGCGGTCGGCCGCCCTCGTCGGCGGAATCTATGGCGCCTGGTTCGGTGGCATGAGCGTGTTGTTCGTCATTCACCTCGTGTTCTTTTGCTTCGACCGCAAAAGGCAATATCTGCTCGTGGCCCTCAGCACACTTGGTGTGATGTTGGTCTACGCGGGCAATCTCGGGCTCAGTCATGTGTTATTGTTCCGTGGCACCGGGTGGGCCAACGATCTCTTTCTAGGCTTCAACGCCTGGATGGGGTTGGCATTTAGCGCTCTCGCCTGTTCGAGCCTGCTTGATCTGCGAAGAAAATCGATCTGGCTTCACGGGCTTTACCTCGCCTACGCCGCCATAGGGATAGTGGGCATCGGATTCGCGTTCGCGGGACGCAACCTCGTCTTCGGTCCTATCGGCTCGTCGGTGAGCATGCTGGCCGGAATCGTCAACTTCCTTTTAGGCTTGTGGTACCTGAACGAAGACGGGGCGGTCAGTCGACTTCGAGCTGCCGCATTCACGGCCATCGCCCTAGGCCTTCTCATCACCCTTCGAGACCGATTGGGCTTCGACCTGATGCCGGAATGGAGTTATCACGCCTACGGCGTTTCGGGTCTGATTATGACGATTCTGCTCACTGGCTCGCTGGCGGTGTGGCTACGAAAGGCCGAAGCCCTCTCACTCGCGCAAGCGGCCGAGAGGCGCGTCGCGGAGGAAGCCCTGCAAGCTGAAATGCAGTCGCAATTCCGGCAGGTCCGCTTTCTGGAAGTCATATCACACCAGTATCGCGCATCTCTCGCGGCGATCCGCTCCAGCGTCGACAGCCTCGGCCTTTCACTGGCAAAGAGTGATAAGGCGAACCATGACCGCATCATGCGCATACGACGCTCGGTAGCGCAATTGGTGGAAGTTCTTGAGACCAATCTCGCACGCAGCCGCCTGCAGGGGCCTGCCTTTCGAGCTCGCCTCGCGCCGGCAACTGCCAGGTCCATTGTCGTCGCCGCACATCAACGCAGCCGCGACCTGCTGACAGGTCCGGAGATCGACCTTCATATTGCGCCCGATGCCGCCGATATCAAACTCGCTGCTGATACGGATATGCTCGAACTCGCAATCCTCAACGTGTTGGAGAATGCCGTCAAATATGCCGCCCTGAAGGGTGCCTCCCCGATCGCGTTATCGCTCGATAAGACGACGGATGGCATCGCGATAACCGTAACCGATCATGGCATAGGTATTCCGGAGCGTGATCTCCCCCATGTGTTCGAGAATTCCGTGCGCGGCTCGAATGCGAAGGGGACCGACGGTTCAGGGCTTGGCCTCTTCCTCGTCGCCAAGATTGCAACTGCGCATGGCGGTTCGGCCACCGTACAAAGCCGAGAATGCGAAGGCACCACCGTACGAATCACTTTGCCCGCCCGCGGGGCCTGAGCGAAGTTCAGTGCATCTCGAGCCCGATGCCACCTGACCATTGCGTCGGTGTGAATCTACTCCGTCGCGAGTGTTGTGAATTCGCCACGGTTTTCGTTGCGTTCCGTTTCGTTTCGCTACCAACGTTACGATTGGTTTCTAAGGTTTTCCTGGGGCTTCCGCTATTTTCCCCCAATGCGGCTCGGGCTTGCGCATTGCGCGCGAGAGGCAGCTCAGGCGCAGGACTTGGGGGCAAAGAGTGGGCGCGAAGTATCCGGCGGAATTGCGCGACGATGACGCGTTGCGGGCAAGGCGCGCTGGGGTTGGCGCGCGCGCATTATTCGTCGCGCTTATTCTTACGGTTTTCGCCATGTGCGGGCAGGCTCATGCACTGTCGGCGGGATGTAGCGCTGTTGCAGGCGGCGCGCTGAGCGGAAGCAGTCAAAGCATTACATACGGCCCAGCTACGTTCGAAGCGGGAGAAACAATATCGTTTGTCAACAACTCAACTCTCTACACCAACACAATTCTAGCGAACCTTACGACAAGCGATTCAATAAATACGCCATCGACTACGGGAAGTTTGGCTATCAACTCCTCAGGGAGTCAGACGTTCAATTTGTACACGGGCGTCAGTGTGGGGCCCGCTATAATTGACGTTCGTGCCATGTGCAGCGGCCCAGCTCCGGCGCCACTCACCCTCTCGCCTGCTGCCGGCCAAATAACTGGGGGAACTGTGGGAGATGCTTACAGTCTAGCCCTTGGTGCCTCGGGTGGGACCGGCTCGTACACCTTCGCGGTCACCTCGGGATCACTCCCGGATGGCTTGACGCTCAACGCAGCTTCCGGCGCCATCACCGGGACACCGACACGCACAATCAGCCGGCTGATTTTTACGGTAACCGTCACCGACAGCGCTGCTAGTACTGCATCTGCGACCTATCAGATCTCGATCGGTGCCGATATCACGCTGCCGGCTGCGACCGTCGGCGTGGCCTATGAGCCCCAGCGGATGTCTACTGACGGACAACCCACTCCGATCTCGGGGAGCATCCCTCCGGGGATGACTCTAACGCAAGAGAGTGCGGTGAGGGTCGTTCTGGGCGGCACTCCACAACAGGCCGGGACCTACATTTTCACTTTCTTGAGTGGGGTTCGCTACACGCTCGTTGTGAACCCGCCTGCTAATCTGACGCTCTCTCCTGCCGCGGGAGCGCTGACAGGCGGCACGACCGGCATCGCCTATAGCCAGACCGTGACAGCCTCGGGCGGGACCGCGCCCTATACCTATGCGGTCACCTCCGGTTCGCTACCAAGCGGTTTGCTGCTCGATCCGTCTACCGGAAAGGTCAGCGGTACCCCGACGACCGTGGGCAGTTCTGGCTTCACCATCACCGCGACCGACGCCAATAGAGCTACCGGCTCGGCGGCCTACACGCTGACGATCTCCGCGCCCGGCGCCGTTTCGCTCTCGCCTTCGGCGGGAGCACTGGCCGGCGGTACGATTGGCGTTGCCTACAGCCAGACCGTCACCGCATCCGGCGGAACAGCGCCCTATGGCTATGCCGTCACGTCCGGTTCGCTTCCGGGCGGCCTGTCGCTCGATCCGTCCACCGGAAAAATCAGCGGTACTCCGACGGCGACAAGCAATTCCAGCTTCACCGTCACAGCTACGGATGCCAACAGGATTACCGGGTCGGCAGGTTATACGATCGCCATTTCGGCGTCGGCTGCGTCGTTCGCGTTTACGCCTCCTGCCGGCAGCCTGCCGGAAGCCATGGCGGGCGAGGAATACAGGCAGCCAATATCCGCCAAGGGTGGCGCCGCCCCGTTCATCTACAGCGTCGCTTCAGGCGCTCTCCCAAAAGGTATGACCCTGAACATCTCGACCGGTGAACTTACCGGGCCGCTTGCGCCCACTGCCGGGCCGGCCAATTACACATTCACACTCCAAGTTCAGGATGGCCATGGTGCGATCGGTACGGCCGCATACAGCCTGAAGGTCAATGCACAGAAAGTCACCGTCACCGACCAGGTGATCGATGTGCCGGCCGGTTCGACGCCCGGGGACGTCAATCTCAATCGCGGCGCAACCGGAGGGCCGTTTACGTCAGCGGATATCGTTTCCGTTGAACCCGCCAATGCTGGAAGCGCCAAGATTACCCGCGGTCAACTGGCGCAAGCGGGCCCGGCGCCGCCAACAGGCTGGTACCTCCGGTTCAAACCCGATCCTGCCTATTCTGGCCAAGTGCGCGTGGGATTTCGTCTGACGAGCGCGCTCGGAGTCTCCAACACAGGAACCGTCACCTACAAGCTGAGTCACGATGCGCAGAAGGTGGCCCGGGATATTGATGCCCTGGTCCACGGCTTCGTACAGACCCGCCAGAACATGATCTCTTCCACGATCAGCGTTCCGGGCTTGATGGAGCGCCAGCAGATGGGACGAGACAAGGATCCCGTCACGGCACGCGTACTGCCGTCGGAAAGTGGATTGACGCTCAACTTCGCCACCAGCCTCGCGCAGATGCAAGGTGCTCGCGACACCAAGTCTGGCGCTTCCGCGGCAGCATCCTTGCCTTTCAATCTCTGGATCAATGGCGCGATGCTGGCCCACAATCGCACTGAAAATGACGGCAAGTGGGGCAGTTTCGCCATGGTCAATCTCGGAGCGGATTACCTGTTGACGGAAAAAGCTCTTGTTGGATTTTCGTTCCACTTTGACCGGATGATCGATCCGAGCAAGGAAGATACCAAACTCACCGGCAATGGCTGGCTCGCAGGCCCATACGCGTCGTTCGAACTCGGCAAGGGCGTGTTCTGGGACACGAGCCTGCGTTATGGCGGCTCCGCGAACAATATCGACACGAGATTCTGGAACGGAACATTCGACACGAAGCGGTGGATGATCGACTCCTCGGTCAAGGGGCAATGGAATCTCGACAAGGTGACCGTGCTGACGCCGAGGTTGCGAGCCGTCTACTTCTCGGAAAGAGTCGAAGACTATGTGGTGAGCAACAGCGCGAGGGATCAAATAGCGATCAGTGGCTTTGACGCGCGCCAACTCCGCGTCAGTGTCGGCGCAGAAATCGCGCGATCCTACTTGCTCGGCAACGGTTCGATCCTCACGCCGAAGGTTGGAGGGACGGGTGGCTATTCCGGCCTCGATGGTTCTGGTGTGTTCGGCACTTTCACCGCAGGTGTTTCCCTGAAGACTCAAGACCAATGGACGCTCGACGCGGGACTTCTCTACAATGTCGAAGGGCGGGGTCAGTCATCCGTCGGTGGGAAGCTGGGGCTTGGGGCGAAGTTCTGATCGTGCTGCCGGATCACGCGGCCCGGTACCCACTTCGCTCGAAAACGCTCTAACTAACCCGCCCTCGCCGCACGCCGCAGCGATTGCGGCGGCTGGCCGAAGGCGCGGATGAAGGCGCGGCGCATCCGCTCGGGATCGCGAAAGCCGGTCGCCTCTGCGACGCGCTCGATGGCCTCGACGGAGGACTGCACGCGCTGCCGCGCCACCTCGATGCGCAGGCGTTCCACCGCTTTCGATGGCGTCGTGCCGGTCTCCGCGACGAAGGCGCGGGTGAAGTGGCGCGAGCTCATGCCGGCCTTCTCCGCCAAGTCCTCGACCGTCAGCGGCGCATCGAGATGCTCGCGCGCCCAGGCGAGCAACGGGCCGAAGCGGCCGTTTGAAGCCTTCAACTCCAATAGCGAGGAGAATTGCGACTGGCCGCCGCTGCGGCGGTGATAGAGCACGAGATGCCGCGCGGTCTTTTGCGCGATCTCCTCGCCATAGTCCTCGGTGATCATCGCCAGCGCCAGGTCGATCCCGGCGCTGATCCCGGCCGAAGTCCAGATGTTGTCGTCGCGGGTGAAGATGCGATCCGGCTCGAGCTTCACTTTCGGATAGGCGGAAACGAAATGCTTGGTCCGCTGCCAATGCGTGGTGGCGCGGCGGCCGTCGAGCAGGCCGGCTTCGGCGAGGATATAGGCGCCCGAGCAGACGCTCGCGATGCGGACACCGCGCTTGGCCAGCATGCGCACGAACGCCAGCGTCTTTGCGCACCTCGCCGCCGTACGCACCCCCTCGCCGCCCGCGACGATCAGGGTCGTGATCGCCGCCGACGGTCGCAGCCCTCGCGCGAACATCTCGGCGCCCGAGGACGAACGCACGGGCCCCGGCGTCACCGCGATCACCTTCAACGCGGGCGGATTGTCGGCAGAGCGCGCGGCGATCTCGAAGGCCGAGATCGGGCCGGCGGCATCCAGCAATTGAAACTCAGGGAAGATGAGCACGCCGATCATCAGACCTTCTCCTATCGGTCTCCAAAACGGAGGATTGTCCTGAAATGAGGGAATTATGCCATTTTGGACATGAGGCCACCATGCCATTGTGTCGCGGTCAACCGATATTGAGGCGCTCCCATGTCCACCCCGCTACAGATCGGACTTCTGGTGTTTCCAAAGGTGACGCAGCTCGACCTTACCGGTCCGCTGCAGGTGTTCTCCTCCGTGCCCGGGGCCAAAGTGCATGTGGTGTGGAAACGGATCGAGCCGGTGCCGAGCGATACCGCGCTGGCGCTGATGCCGACGGTCAGCTTTGCCGACTGCCCGCAACTCGACGTGATCTGCGTCCCCGGCGGCATGGGCGCCGACGACATGGTCAACGACGAGGAGATGCTCGCCTTCCTGCGCAAGCAGGCGGAGGGCGCGAAGTACATCACCTCGGTCTGCACGGGCTCGCTGGTGCTCGGCGCCGCCGGTCTGCTCAAAGGTTATCGCGCCGCGACGCACTGGTCGGCGATCGATTTCCTTGGCGCGTTCGGCGCGATCCCGGCGCGAACGCGGGTCTGCATCGACCGCAACCGCATCACCGGCGGCGGCGTCACCGCCGGCATCGATTTCGCGCTGACACTGGTGTCGGAGCTGGTCGACCGCAGGACGGCGGAAGCCATCCAGCTTCGGCTCGAATACAATCCGAAGCCGCCGTTCAACGCCGGCTCGCCGGACACTGCGCCGGCCGAAATCCTCGCCTTCATGAAAGAGAAGATGGCATCGTCACAGGCGCGCCGCGGCGAGATGATCGCCCGCGCCGCGGCACGGCTCGCATAAATTTCAACGCAAAGAAAAAGGCCGCCAGGTTTCCCGGGCGGCCTTTCCTGTCTTACGGTGGCCTCACATTAACGGGCGATTTCAGGACGTCTGCACCGGGGGCCTATGTCCCGGCCGCATCCCACTCGGAGGCCGCTGCTCATCGGGGCAGTCGCGATTCTGGAGCCCGATCCGACGCGGTGGTCATCCACCTCCGTAAGATGACCGTATTGAGCTCCAATCGCGCGTGACGCGCAAGAAGGCCGTACTGCCCGTCCCCGTTGTTACCGTTGTTCACAGGCGCGCGTGCGCTGCACGCGCAATTGCGCGCTCGCACAACGTACGAATGAGGTTGATTCAGCTCGCGGGTGTCCAGGGCTGATAGTCGCCGGTCGCCTTTGGGCGGCGGCCGCTCGCCAGCGTCGAGCCGGACGGACGATACGCCGCCGGCGTGCCCGTCATGTTCGGCACATGCGGCTTTTCCCATTCCCGCGGCGTGTACTTCTCTTCGGTCGGTGGCATGTCGACCACGTGATGCAACCAGCCGTGCCATGACGGCGGCACCCGCGAGGCTTCGGCGTAGCCGTTATAGATCACCCAGCGGCGCTCGAAATGCAGGACCGGATCGATCTTGCCGCCACGGGTGCGATAGTAGCGATTGCCCTGCTCGTCCGTACCGACGAGTTCGCCGAATCGCCAAGTCCAGAGCTGCGTGCCAAAGGTCTGGCCG
Source organism: Bradyrhizobium sp. Arg237L (assembly GCF_029990105.1). Lineage (NCBI taxonomy): Bacteria > Pseudomonadati > Pseudomonadota > Alphaproteobacteria > Hyphomicrobiales > Nitrobacteraceae > Bradyrhizobium > Bradyrhizobium sp. Arg237L. The sequence goes on from NZ_JAQMIL010000014.1 coordinate 120,389, forward strand.
TTCCACCACGTGAAGATTTTGAGCAGGAATTGTTTCATGAAGCGCCGGCCGGTTCGGGATCGTTGGGCTGTGATGCCATCCGCGGATCGAATTGTCCAGATTGCCGCACGTGTTGTGCCCCAGGGCGGAACAACACGGTGTAGTGTTGGCGGCCAATTGTCGCGGAATTTCGTCTAACCCGTTCATTCGCCATACAGTTCCTATCTGAGAGGTTGAGGCCCTGCGCAGCAAGGTGGCGCGAGGCTCGGGAACACCGGCCCCTGGAAAGGGTTGGGTCATGTCCCGCAGATGGAGTCCCAATGATGATCAATCTCAAGATTTTAGGCACCGCCGCGGCGTTCGCGCTGGCGCTGCCGCTCGTGGTGCCGAGCGAAGGTTTTGCGCAGGGTACCAAGTTCTCGGCCGGGCGGGGCGGCGGCGGCGGAGCGGCCATTGGAGGCGGTGGAGGTGGATTCCGCGGAGGCGGCTTTGCCGGCGGAGGCGGCGGCTTCCGGGGTGGCGGCTTTGCCGGCGGCGGCGGTGGCTTCCGAGGCGGCAGCTATGCCGGCGGTGGCGGTGGCTACCGAGGCGGCGCCTTTGCCGGCGGCGGAGCCGGCCTCGGCACCAAGTTCGCGGGCGCCCCCGCCTTCCGCGGCGGCGCGGTTGCTAATCCTGGTTGGAGCGGCGGCCGGCCCGGGTGGAGCGGAGGGTATCGGCCCGGCTGGCGCGGCGGCTATGGTCACCGCGGCTACGGAGTTTGGCCTGGTGTTGCTGCTGGCGCCGTGATCGGCGGCGCGCTCGCGTCGAGCGCCTATTACGACGACTATTATGGCGGCTATGGATACGGAGCGGGCTACGACGACGGCTACTACGATGACAGCGCTGCGGTTGCGGTCGCGCCTGGCGGCGGTGACGTCGCCTACTGCCAGCAGCGCTACAAGTCCTACGACCCGGCGTCGGGCACCTATCTTGGCTATGACGGTCAGCGTCATCCCTGCCCCTGACCGGCTGATACCTCTTGCGTGAAAAAGGGCGGCGAAAGCCGCCCTTTTTTGTTGAGAGGTCGCCTTCAGTTTCGCGAACGTGAATTAGCTCGCAAGCGAATCTCATATGCACGGCATCTTGCAGACGTGCTATCGCGCTTCCGCCTTAATCAACGAGTCGGCCGTGCGGGTCGGCATCTGCAGATATCATCTCAACAAAAGGATCCGTCGTGCCGCGCGTTCTCGTGGTCGATGATGACCCCATGGTGTGCGCCGCCATCGAGGTCTGTCTGAAGCGCAAGGGTTTTGATGTCACCGTCGCCGACGGCGGCGAGGCCGGGATGGTCGCGCTCGAGGATCGAGGCTTCGATGTGATGCTGATCGATGTCTTCATGCCGCATATGAGCGGCTTCGAATCGATCCGGATCTTTCATGAGCGCGCGCCCGACATCCCGATCATCGCGATGTCCGGCTACGCCTTCGCCAACGCCGAGCGAGCGCCGGATTTCCTGCGCATGACCCTCGAACTCGGCGCCGCGCGCTGCCTGCGCAAGCCATTCACACCGGAGGCGCTGATCACCACCGTCAACGAATGCCTCGCTCAATCAGCGGCATCGTCCCGCCTCTTGAAGTAACGACACAAGGCGGTCGAGCAGCTAGAGCATGATCCGGAAAAGTGGACACCGGTTTTCCGAAAAGATCATGCTCAAGCAAAAAGATAGAGCGGGGTGATGATTCGAAGAAAAATCATCACGCTCTAGGACCGTGTGGCCAGCACGACCGCGGCGAGCGTGAAGATGAGCGCTGCGACCTGCGTCGGCCCGAGCGGCTCGCCCAGCGCGATTGCGGACGCCACCACGCCAATCACGGGGACCGCCATGGTGCCGATCGCCGCGATCGAGGCCGGCAACCGCCTGAGCGCGGCGAACCAGCTCACATAGGCGATGCAGAACTGGATCAGGATTGAATAGACGAGCAGCCACCAGCCGAGTGTCGTCACGCGATCAAGATGCGAGGTCTCGATGAGAAGACCGACCACGGCCACCGGCAGGCAGCCGAGCCCAATCTGCCAGGCCGCCGCCGGGATCGGCTCCATCTTCAACGGCAATTTCTTCGCGAGCACCGCGCCGAGCGCAAAGCCGAAGGCGCCGATAATCGCCATGATGATACCCGGCAGCTTTTCGCGGCTCGCAGCAATTCCGTTGCTGCCCATGATGGCGGCGAGCCCGGCAAACGCCATCAGCAGCGCGATCGTGCGGAGCAGCGTCGGCCGTTCGCCAAGCACCGGCCAGGCCAGCAACGAGGCCCAGACCGGCATGGTGTAGGCGATCAGCGCGGCTTCGCTGGCCGGCAGCCAGAGCAGCGCGAGCCCCATCAGCACCATCCAGCCGGTGACGTTCAGTAGCGACGCCAGCATCAAGCGCAGCCACATCGCGCGCCCGACCGACAGGCTCTGCCCGCGAACGACCGCAAGCAGGGCCAGCAGCACGGCCCCGACCACGCCGGTCGCGCCGCGCAGCGTCAGCGGTGGCAGCTCGCTCAGCAGGTACTTCGTCACCGGCCAGTTGAAGCCCCAGCCCACCGAAGTGACGGCGAGGAACAAGAAGCCCGCAGGCGCGAGTCGGCCGCGCGCGGTCGGTTTTGATTCTGTCATGGAGCCCGGCAGGGAATGGAATCGGCGGCGACCATGCCTTCGATTTGGGCGGCGGACCACGGGCCCGCCAGCATGCCTGCCCGTAGTTTCTCCGTAAGCTCACGTGAGTCTTCGGAATTCAATCCATCAGGCGCCAAAAATACCTGCCCTGTGAAAAGCGGGCGAAGCCGTTGTTCTACAGCACCCATGAGATTTTTTTCTCTTGGGAATCCCTGAGGACTCACTGATACTTGGCCGGATCACAGGCGCGGCATGTCCCCTGTTTTCTTCCCTTTTCCACCATATTTAGTATTTGATTCAGGAACTCGTACTAATCCTTGACGGGCGTCACGGACTTGGCCTAGCTTTCTTTTTGTTCGGCGCGAGTGTGTTTCGGGTCCCCGCCGGTCGCTCCCAGAAGGGTCCAGAACGACCACTCCGTCAGCCGAACAGGCTGCGGGTGAAGGGCTTTGCTGCCCGCGATTTCGGAAATTCCTCCCGGAATTTCCCGGGCATTTTGGGACGCTAATAACGGGCCGGAAGAGGCCCATTGGTGACCTGTCGCGTTACGAGTTTTGAGGCGTTGAACGCATGACCCGAACGGTCCGCCTGGGCCGGTCAGGGACATGCCGTCGCCGGATCGGTGCCAGCCGATACCGGCGATCGAGAGAAACAGGCCGGTCCACCGGCTGAGCTTGCGGGGCTCTGGCCCCCCACCCTTTGGACGGAAGGATGGGACCAGAGGCTCGCTCTAGGAATAACATTTCCGGATCACCCCTGCGGCAATGGGGGCCGGGCAGAAGACGGGGCACGACGCATGCTTATCGAACGGCGCAACACCACGGCCGGACAATCTCCCTACGCCGGGATCAATTTCAGGCTGACCACGTCTGAGATCCGCAATCCCGATGGCTCCATCGTGTTCCGTGCGGAGAATGTCGAGGTGCCCGAGTTCTGGTCGCAGGTCGCCTCCGACGTGCTCGCCCAGAAATATTTCCGTAAAGCCGGCGTCGCTGCGCGCCTGAAGAAGGTCGAGGAGGAGACTGTCCCTGCCTTCCTGTGGCGCTCGGTGCCCGACACCGAGGCGCTGGCGCTGTTGCCTGAGAGCGAGCGCTATGTCGGCGAGACCTCGGCCAAGCAGGTGTTCGATCGCCTCGCCGGCTGCTGGACCTATTGGGGCTGGAAGGGCGGCTACTTCTCTTCCGACGAGGACGCGCAGGCCTTCTTCGACGAGATCCGCTATCAGCTCGCAAAACAGATGGTGGCGCCGAACTCGCCGCAATGGTTCAACACCGGCCTGCACTGGGCCTATGGCATCGATGGCCCCGGCCAGGGCCACTATTACGTCGACTACAAGACCGGCAAGCTGACCAAGTCCAAGTCCGCTTACGAGCATCCGCAGCCGCACGCCTGCTTCATCCAGGGCATCGAGGACGACCTCGTCAACGACGGCGGCATCATGGACCTCTGGGTGCGCGAGGCGCGCCTGTTCAAATACGGCTCCGGTACCGGCTCGAACTTCTCGCGCCTGCGCGGCGAAGGTGAGAGGCTGTCCGGCGGCGGCCGCTCGTCGGGCCTGATGAGCTTCCTCAAGATCGGCGACCGCGCCGCCGGCGCGATCAAGTCCGGCGGCACCACGCGCCGCGCCGCCAAGATGGTCGTGGTCGACATCGATCACCCCGACATCGAGACCTATATCGATTGGAAGGTGAAGGAGGAGCAGAAGGTCGCCGCCCTCGTCACCGGCTCCAAGATCAACCAGAAGCACCTGAAGGCGGTGCTGAAGGCCTGCGTCAACTGCGAAGGTTCGGGCGACGACTGCTTCGATCCCGAAAAGAACCCTGCCCTGCGCCGCGAGATCAAGCTCGCGCGCCGCGCCATGGTGCCCGATAACTACATCAAGCGGGTGATCCAGTTCGCCAGGCAAGGCTACAAGGACATCCAGTTCGACGTTTACGACACCGACTGGGATTCGGAGGCCTATCTCACCGTCTCCGGCCAGAACTCCAACAACTCGGTGTCGCTGAAGGATGATTTCCTGCGCGCCGTCGAGACCGACGGCGACTGGAACCTGATCGCTCGTACCAACAGGAAGGTGACGAAGACGCTGAAGGCGCGCGATCTCTGGGAGAAGATCGGCTACGCCGCCTGGGCCAGCGCCGATCCGGGCCTGCACTTCAACACCACGATGAACGACTGGCACACCTGCAAGGCGTCCGGCGACATCCGCGCGTCCAATCCGTGCTCGGAATACATGTTCCTGGACGACACCGCCTGCAACCTGGCGTCCGCGAACCTGCTCACCTTTTACAGCACCACGACCAAGCGCTTCGACATCGAGTCCTACGAGCATCTGTGCCGGCTCTGGACCATCGTGCTCGAGATTTCCGTGCTGATGGCGCAATTCCCGTCGAAGGCGATCGCCGAGCTCTCCTACGAATTCCGCACGCTGGGCCTCGGCTTCGCCAATATCGGCGGCCTCCTGATGACCATGGGCCTGCCCTATGACTCCAAGGAAGGCCGCGCGCTCTGCGGCGCGCTGACCGCCGTGATGACCGGCATCGCCTACAAGACGTCGGCCGAGATGGCGGCCGAGCTCGGCACCTTCCCCGGCTACAAGAAGAACGCGGCCCACATGCTGCGGGTGATCCGCAACCACCGCCGCGCCGCCCACGGCAACGCGGCCGGCTATGAGGCGCTCGCGGTCAACCCGGTGCCGCTCGACCACGCCTCCTGCCCGCAAGCCGACATCGTCACGCATGCGACCAGGGCCTGGGACGATGCGCTCGCCCTCGGCGAGACCAACGGCTATCGCAACGCCCAGACCACCGTGGTGGCGCCGACCGGCACGATCGGCCTCGTCATGGATTGCGACACCACCGGCATCGAGCCCGATTTCGCGCTGGTGAAGTTCAAGAAGCTCGCCGGCGGCGGCTACTTCAAGATCATCAACCAGGCGGTGCCCGCCGCGCTGCGCGCGCTCGGCTATCGCGAGAGCGAGATCGCGGAGATCGAGGCTTACGCCGTCGGCCACGGCTCGCTGTCCAACGCGCCGGGCATCAATGCCTCCACGCTGAAAGCCAAGGGCTTCACCGACGAGGCGATTGCGAAGGTCGAGAAGGCGCTGCCGACTGCCTTCGACATCAAGTTCGCCTTCAACAAGTGGACCTTTGGCGAGGACTTCATCCGCGAGACGCTCGGCATCGGCGCGGAGGCGATCGCCACCCCCGGCTTCGACCTGCTGTCGGCGATCGGCTTCTCCAAGCGCGAGATCGAGGCGGCGAACGTCCACATCTGCGGCGCGATGACGGTGGAAGGCGCCCCGCATCTAAAGGCCGAGCACTATCCGGTGTTCGACTGTGCCAACCCCTGCGGCAAGATCGGCAAGCGCTATCTCTCTGTCGAGAGCCACATCCGCATGATGGCGGCAGCGCAGCCGTTCATCTCGGGCGCGATCTCCAAGACCATCAACATGCCGAACGACGCCACGGTCGAGGACTGCAAGTCCGCCTACCTGTTGTCCTGGAAGCTGGCGCTGAAGGCCAACGCGCTCTACCGCGACGGCTCGAAACTGTCGCAACCGCTCAACTCGCAGCTCATCTCTGATGATGAGGACGAGGACGATGCGGTGGAGGCGCTCTACGAGAAGCCGATGGCTGCGCGCGCCGCGCAGGTGTCCGAGAAGATCGTCGAGAAGCTGGTCGAGCGCATCGTCGTGATGCGCGAGCGCGAGAAGATGCCCGACCGCCGCAAGGGCTACACCCAGAAGGCGGTGGTCGGCGGCCACAAGGTCTATCTCCGTACCGGCGAATATGACGACGGCCGCCTCGGCGAGATCTTCATCGACATGCACAAGGAAGGCGCCGCGCTCCGCTCCTTCATCAACAACTTCGCGATCGCGGTCTCGCTCGGCCTGCAATACGGCGTGCCGCTCGATGAATATGTCGACGCGTTCACCTTCACCCGCTTCGAGCCGGCGGGCCCGGTGCAGGGCAACGACTCCATCAAGTATGCGACCTCGATCCTCGACTATGTCTTCCGCGAGCTCGCGGTGAGCTATCTCGCCCGCTTCGACCTCGCCCATGTCGATCCCAACGAGAGCGGCTTCGACGCGCTCGGCAAGGGCGTCGAGGAAGGCAAGGACCCGGAGGGCCCGCAGCACCAGGCGACGAAGTACCTCTCACGCGGCCTCACCCGCTCGCGAACCGACAACCTCGTCGTCATGCGCGGCGGCTCGACCGCCGTCAGCCAGACCGCCGACAACGCCCCCGCCGGCGGCTCCCGCGTCACCGCCCTCTCCTCGCAAGGCGCGTCCCGCGTCTCCGACACCCTCGAAGGCGCGGTCGCGCTGAAGCAGGAAACCGAGCACGACCTCTCGCCGGCGGAGAAGGTTGGCACCGTGCACTGGAGCAAGGCCGGCACCGCGGTTGCGGTAGCGCCGACGAAGGCCGAACGCCGCGCGGAAGCGAAGGCCAAGGGCTACGAGGGCGAGATGTGCTCGGAATGCGGCAACTTCACGCTGGTGCGGAATGGGACTTGTATGAAGTGCGATACGTGTGGAAGTACGACGGGGTGTTCGTGATTACGCAATGATGATCGTCATGCCCGGGCTTGACCCGGGCATCCACGAAGGGCGGCCGAGGGGCCGCCCTAACTTTATCAGGATGGTCGATGGATAAAGTCTACCAAGTATTCGTAAGCTCGACGTACGCGGATCTCGCAGACGAGCGTCGACATGTGAGCGAAACACTTGCAAAGGCCGGCTACATCCCAGCAGGAATGGAGTTGTTTCCTGCTACTGATCAACAACAACTGGAGTTCATCAAACGGGTTATCGATCGCTGCGACTACTATGTCGTGATCGTCGGTGGGCGATACGGATCACTGGCGGACGACAACATCAGCTTCACTGAAAAGGAGTATGAATATGCAGTCGAGAGGAGCATTCCGGTTCTAGCTTTTCTGCACCGACATCCTGAAAAAATTGAAGTCGGAAAGACCGACCGAAGTGAAAAGCAAGCAAGGAAGCTCGCGGCTTTCCGGGATCGAGTGTCGCGAGGGCGCATTGTTGATTTTTGGAGCGAACCGCACGAACTGTGTACAAAAGTGGTCGTCGCCGTAGCACAATCCGTTAACCTGTCTCCAGGCATTGGATGGATTCGAGGAGATCAGGCGGTAGACCCCAAGGTATTACAAGAACTTGAGCGACTACGCCTTGAGACGACCGAACTACGAGAGAAACTTGCCCGAGCGACCGCCTCCGACGTTGCATTCCCATCGGATATCGCAGGCCCAGATGAACTATTTGTGTGCGATCTTATTATGAAGACATATGAAACGGGAGGAGCTGGGCAACGAAAAGTAGTGAACGAGCAAACCGTTCAAGTCACACCAACTTTGCGCGACGTGTTCATCTCTTTATCAGAGGCGATTCTAATGGAGCGAAGCGAATGGGCTTTGCGCGAACATGCGGGCCATGCTGTCGCAAAGCTGTCCGGCATAACGATCGAGAAGAACATCGTGTACGAGTTCGATCAGAATATAGTTCGCAGCATGCGATATCAGCTTGAGGCTCTTGGTCTGATCGAGGCAATCGGTCGCCCCTCTAGTAGCGGCACAACCAGCATCTATTGGACCATGACCGACAAAGGTCGAAAGTATTCGTCACACGCGTTAGCCAAGAGAGCCACAGCCTCTGACATTGTAGAGAAAGATTAGCGCAGCCCGTAGGGCGGATTAGGCCTAATCCGCCGCACGCTCTCCGTACGTCAGCGGGTTACGCTTCGCTAACCCACCCCACACTGGCTAATAACACCTCGTCTTGTACGATATCTACTATAGGCAAGTGGATCGCACTGGCTCAATCGTTTCGAACCGGCCGATAGTAAATCAGGGCTACCCCGAGTTGATCACCCGGTACACATCCAGCAGGCTCTGATCTGCTGACAAAACGTCAAAAATCTTCGGCGATCTCACGTACGGCAATTCTCGAACTTTGACCTGCTCGAAAGAGGCAAGCGTTAGGCCAACGCTGGAAATCATTCTGCTCTGATCTTCCGGCTCAAATATCAACGACCGCAGGAAAACAACATCGCCTCTCGAAGTAACAAAACGAGCCAAATCCGGCCTTTCATCTGCGGACTCTGCGCGAAACTTTCGAGCCCACTCACTAGACGGCACCACAAAAACACATTGTCCTTCGGATTTGAGCGCATCTCTTATATTGCGCCAAGCTGCGGGCGAATTATAGGGATCACCCAACACAGCAAAAATCCAATCAAACTCGGAGCTCCCAAACGGCTCTCGATTGATGTCGAGCTTCCGCCTCTCAAATGTCGATGGGTTCTGGTCAAGCATTGCTACCGATTCATCGATCAACACCAGATGGTCGGTCTGGAAATTCGCGATCAGCGACCTTCCACAACCAAGATCGGCGACGCGGCCCTTTGGGCTTAATTTTGCAAAGAGACTACTCAAGTAGATGCACGAGGCTAGCCGAAAGTCGGCACATGTGGGATGAAGGCTCTCGTCGTAGTATTCACGGGCCACAAGATCATAGGTCAACGGATCAGCGGCTTCTGAAGATTTGTATCCGAGGGAACTGACTGACTTCACGACTAATCTCCAGAAGGCTCACAGCAAGGTCCGATTCTTGAACTGCTCGACCTATTTCATTCCGTGATGCCGCCCCGTCGAACGCATTCTTCACCTTCGAATCAAAGAATACCAAGCCTGGCGGCTTGTCACCTCGCTCGATACGGATTGCTCCGTAGGATTGATAAGGTCGTATTCGAGCGGCTTCATCTAGCGTAAGCCCCCACCGCCTTGCGATAAATTTCTCGAGCTCCCGAACATCCGAAATATCTTTAATGAGAGCTCTGTCTTCAGCAGAAATTAGCTCTCCTTCGATTTCTGCGACGCCCGATCTCCATACTCGTCCGATGATGCCATAACGGATGGAAAATGCACGCCCGGATTTGTCCTTCGTTACCTGTTCGCCACGTTTGTCATAGTACTCAACAAGCTGGTACAATCGATCATCAAACACGAGATCCGGAATGTGCACGGTTAGTCTGAAATCCTCGGGACACGTGTCCCCAACAATTCGCGCAACCTCGGAAGACAGATTTCCCACTAGGGCATCGATTTTGTGTCGTTTTCTTATTTGGACGACATAGTCTTTTGCAGCAACGTAGGCCTCTTCGATTTCTTTATTGGTCCTTCCCGCCGTCTTTCGGGCATCGCTTAACTCTTTCCTAAAGGTGTCGGTCGCCGTTCCATCGATCTTAATGACGCCAGGCACTTCAAGCTTCAGCGATGAAAGCAGTTCTCGTACCCTATCCGGTCCCCACACTATCAGGCCGAAAGCGAGCGCGATGACGATCGGCCAAGGAAAGAGAGACTTAACAATTTCCCCTACGAACACTATGAGCGGCACAACGGTCCAAGAGAAGGTGTCCCTGATCAAGACCCGCAATGAGACGCTCTCAAATCCATGAGGAACTTCTAGCGCAACGAAAATGATGGAAAGAAGCAATATCGCTGTCAGCAGCGAGAATGCTGCGCAAAGAGCACAGTGGCCAGCCGTGCAAAAGCTCGACGACGTGCCGCTCGCCTTGCCCTGGCGCTCATTTGATTCGTACGAAGACATCGCCCCTCACCCCAAGGGCGAATTTGGACCGTGCTGCAGACCGGGTCAAGTGGCTCAAGTTCGCCTCGAGCGTGTAGCTCACCCGACATATCGTCGGGTTGGGCTTTGCAAACCCCTGCTTGCATGTCGCCGCTCACCCACCCTCAGCACGTCGCCGGCTTACGCCTAGTCGACGCGGTCAGCAGAGCGTGAAGGGATGGAGCGTCGGGTGCTGGCGTTGCCGTTGACGGCCGCAAAAGGCAAGTCGGTCATCTCGGTCCTGAACCAGTAGAAGTGTATCGGGCGCAGAACCGTAGGGCAGATTGGCGAAGCGTAATCCGCCGCTCACCCGCAGCATCTCGGCGGGTTACGCTTCGCTAGCTAACCCGCCCTGCGCACTGAGGCTCGGTCCCAGGGAACCCCTCTGCGTCGGAGGCGTTGAAGCGACGGGCGCGCGGAAGCCGTATCACGACCTCATCGTCGCTTCGGCAAGACAGGAGAGCGCGATGAAACGAATGCTCATCCTTGCGGTCCCTCTGTGGCTTGGCGTGTCTGCCGCCGCTCACGCGCAGGTGAGTTCGTCGGTGGGCACGCAGCCGACCCCTCAGGTCAGTGCTCAAACCGGCGCGCAGGTCAACTCCCCGACCAACGCGGCGAGCACGGTGACCGGCGCGATCGTGCCGTCCGGCCAGGGAGTGACCGGGGCAACGGGAGGAAGCTTCAGTACCGGTGCGCCCGTGGCGGTGCCTTGTCCGGCCGGCGTATCGCTGAGCGCCAATCTGACGGCGTTCGGCTGCGCGTCCGATCCGCTCGGCGCCCCAACCTACCAGATTCCGGCGGAGGCAGGGGCTACCGCGGCGATAACGGGACCAGTGGGCGGCATTGGCGCCAACACGCAAACCGTCACGCCCAACGCCACGTCGGGCGCGGGTGGCGCTGGCGGCGGTGCCTCATCGAGCTCGCGCTGTCTGGGCGCGATACCGTCAACGGCCGGCAACGCCGGCACAGCCGATCTCTTCGGCGGCATCGGCGGATGCTAGGCGCGTTCTCATAAACCGGATTTCTGTAAGCAGCCCGCAGGGGTGGATTAGCCGAAGGCATAATCCGCCGCCCACTCTTCGTAGGTCGGCAGGTTACGCTTCGCTAACCCGCCTTACGCTCGCATAGCCGCTGACGGCCGCAAAAGGCAAGTCGATCACCCCGGTCCTGAACCACTACAAGTAAATCGGGTGCAGTCCTGGTAAACACCCCGACACTCGAACGATGGCAACTGTTTCAGATGACGGCAGTCGCGATACCGCGCACGACAGCTATTCACGCATTGCTGCTTGGCGGTCTGAGCGGCTGCCAATGTATCAGTGACGAGATCGGAATCGCGCGCATTGAGTCTTCCAATACTCAAGGACAGAGGCACTGCCAGCAGCGCGCAGATGACGGCAAACGACTGCTTGGTGCATTTCACGGCGCAGCTCCCACCTGGGTCGAAAACCGATCAATTTCGGAGCGATGTTGCAGATTATCATTTTCCTGTCGCCGTGGCGCGTGGCAACTACGTCACGGTTAGCGCGCAGGGCGGATAGCTAATCTGCCTGCGCGCTCTACCGCTGGCGTTGTGCCAGATAGAATCCGGACAGCACCAGGACCAGCCCCGTCGCCTGCAGCGCGGTTGGAGGTTCGCCGAGCAGGAGCCAGCCGACGAGCAGGGTCAGCGCCGGCACCATCGCCGGGAAGACGGCGGCGCGGGCGACGCCGAGAAGCTGGATCGAGAATGCGAACAGATACAGCGCCGCGGGGCCGGCCAAAATCCCCTGCCCCAGGGCCTGCAGCGCGTTTTCGCCGAGACCCAGCGCCACCACGCGGCCGAGCCCGCCGGATGCCGCATAGACCGGCAGCAGCAAGAGCGACAGCACGCTGATGACGGTGGCCGCGGAGAAGGCGGAGACGCGCCAATGGCGCAGCAGCGTGGCGAAGGCCGCGAACATCAATCCGGTCAGGACGAAGATCAGGTCGCCCAGCACGCCGTGGGGCCCGATATGGCCGATCGATTCAGCCCCGATCACGGCAAGGCCGCCGACGATGACGACCGCCCCGAACACCCGCGAAAACGAAATCCGCTCCTTCAGCAAAATGGTGGCGAGAAACAGGCCGCCGAGCGTCGCGCAGGAAGGCTGGATGACGCTGCCATGCCCCAGCGGCACGAACAGGAAGCCGGTATAGCTGATGATCGACATCACGGGTCCGCCGAGCACCATCAGCACCAATCCGCGGCCCCATCCGATGCCGCAGAGATTGCCTATTCCGGCGCGAAGCACGGGCGGCAGGAACGCGATGCCCGACCACACGTAGCGATGCATCAGCAGGTCCGCGGGCGTGAATCCGACTTTCAGCCCGTGTCGTGTCGAGACGAAGCCGAGCGCCCAGCACAACGCCGCGCCAAGGCCGCAGGCGACCCCAAGCAAGGCCGGTTTCGCATCCGATTTTTGGGTTGGAGCATTGTCGCCGATGGTCGGCTTGGTCATCGCCGACGCTTACGTCAGCCGCCACAGCGGATCAACCCACGGCCATGCAAGGCTGACTGGCGCATGGGCCGATTGGCGCCCCCTGCCATCGTCATTGCGAGGGGCGCAGCGACCAGGGAAGCCATGCCTCCGCTTGCGCCGCTGTCAGTCGCTTCGCGGAGCCTGTCATCGGGCGGCGCTACGCGCCGATCCGGCGGCTCGCAAGGACGATGTGGCGCAAACAACTGCGGCAAAACAACCCGACGGGCAAATCACCAAAAGTCTGTCCAGCCCTGCCACAAAAAACATTCCGCTTCCGTCGTCGGGCAAATCAATGATTTAACTCCGCGCGTCTCACCCGATGAGAGGGGCGTTGCGCAACGTCACGAACGCGCGGTGAGATGCGGTGGACGCGACGGCTCGCGAAAGACGAGCGCGGTTGTTCGCGGACGATGAAGTCGCGTGGTCCTGGCGCCCCGACGCTGGCGCTAAGTCCTTTCGGGATGGAAACATCGCTGAGGGCGACGGTGGCAAGAAAGCCCGGTCACCGGGGAGAGCGCGAAGTAAGTCGTAAACCACTGCGCAGGGAAAGCCGGGATTGCTTCGGTTGACCTGTGGTCCTACCCCCGTGCTTTTTGTTGCACGGGGCCCACGGGTGCAACCGGCACCCGGCTTTCCCTGCGCCCTCTACATCGAAAGAGGGTAAACGAAAACGCAGACCTCGGGCATCTTGTGCCGCGGGAACGCGGACTCGTATCGCATGCGCTGTTTGACAATCGAATCGAAACATGTCGCCCGCAGGGCAGGATTAGCGCTCTGATCCTGGGGTTGCGCATATCCTGTGCCGACGTTGCCGCTGACGGCCGCAAAAGGCAAGTCGATCATCCCGGTCCTGAACCGCTACAAGTAAATCGGGTGCAGTCCTGGTAGACACCCCGACACTCGAACGATGGTAGCTGTTTCAGATGACGGCAGTCGCGATATCGCGCACGACAGCTATTCACGCATTGCTGCTTGGCGGTCCGAGCGGCGGCCAATGTAGCAGTGGCGAGATCGGACTCGCGCGCATTGAGTGTGCCAATACTCAAGGACAGAGGCACTGCCAGGAGTGCGCAGACGACGGCAAACGACGGCTTGGTGCATTTCATGGCTCAGCTCTCGTTTGGGGCGCGCGGGTCGTTGCGTGGCCGGTCCGCTTGCCGGACGCGGTGCAGATGAAGCGAGCGTCAACGTCGGACAGCCGGATCTCGTCCGACAAGCCGTTCGCGTTGAGCCCGCCGCGCGGGGCTTCTTTATGTCAACACGATCTCAGTGCGGCGGCGGCCAGCGGCCTGGCTGCGTGTAGAAAAAGGCAAAGCGCGGGTTGGTCCCGCAATACGAGAACGTGCCGGACGCGCTCGCCGCGCATTGTTCGTAGGTCCAGAAGTGGCAAAGGCCCGGAAGGCCCCAGTCCTTTCCCTGCAGGCAGTAAGGATAGTCCTGCGCGGCGGCTGGCGAGATTGCTCCCGCCGCTGCTGGAACGGCAATGGACAGGGCGAATATGAGACGTCGCATGAGATGCCTCCTGAGATTGGTGCCTGGTTCGACGGAGGAAGTCGTTCTTGCGATATTGCCGAGAAGCGGCGCGATCGATTTCGAACCAATCGAGCACAGGCCCGAAGGTGCGCACCAGGGAAGAAAGCAGTTGCGATCCGTCAGGGCGCCCAGCCAGCATGGGCCCACTGGGAACGGCGCGCTATGCGGATTCGGCATCTGCGCAGCTCAACGGTCGCTTGCGAAGCCGTCAGATCGTAGTTCATCGGCGGGTTACACGGAGCCTGTCAGTTGCGCGAAGCGCGGACCCGGAAAAACGCTCTACGAAGCACCGCTGCATCCCTATACCGCGGCGCTGATGGCCGTCATTCCTGTCATGGCCCCCGGCGAGCGCCACGACCTCTGGTTTCAATATCGCATCCGACCAAAGCCCAATTGTAACGGCGCTAGGTCGAGACGGATATTGCTATCGCTGTCGCCGGAAAGCCTGCCCCGGAGGGGAAAGAAGAAAGGATATTCGGATGATGCCAGATACCGCCGTCGTGTTCGCGAGTATCATCCTGCTGCTTCCGATGCTGTATTTGCTGCTGGCGGCCCCCGCCTTTCTGCTGGTGAGGCTGGACATCCTGCCTGTTGCCCGGCTGATGCGCGCCATGTTCAATGGCTATTTCGTGACGTTGGCCGGGGCCGGTGTCATCGGGGCGATAGCCGTTGCCGTGACCGGTCATCTGGTTTTAGCCATTGGCATTGGCTTGATTGCGGCTTTCGCGGCCTCGTCGCGCCGCTGGTTCTTGCGGCAGATGGATGCCCGGATTAGTGACAGAAACGCCGGCGATGCCGACGCCGTGCGCCGGCTGCGACAGCTCCACTGGGGCGGCATGTTGAGCAATGCGATCCAGCTTGTCGTCGTCGTGGCCAGCATTCCTTACATCACTGTCGCTCGACTTAACTAGCGGAAGCGGCCGGCCGAGGTCGCCTTAAATTCTCCCTCATGCCCGCCTTGTCTTGATCGACACGGCGGCGAGAACTATCCTCCCGATAATCTCGGACTGCCGCACTCATTCCGTTGCTGCAAGACTGAATGGAGAGCGCATCGGTGGCTGATACGGACGACCCGAAGCCGGACGAACCGCAGGGCATGCCGCGCGCCGATGGCGAGCTGGCCCGGGCCTATGAACGGATCAAGAGTGCCGGCGAAGACCTTACGCGGCTCGACCGATTGGTCTCCGGATTGGAGCGCGGCGGCGACAGCCCAAAGACCCGGCAGGAAGAAGCCGGCACGGAGCGGAGCGACGCTACCGTGAACGAGACGCCAACGCCGGAGAACCAGGCTCGCCAGCCAGGCGCGAGACGGAGCCGGCCCCTGCTGCGAGCCCTCGGCGGCCTTCTGTTGGCGCTGGGCATCGCTGGTGCGGCGCTCGCCGCGCGATATGGCAACGAGACCAAGGCGATCATGGCGCGATGGACGCCGCACGTCTCGGCACCGCCTCCAGAGGCGGCAGAGCGTCGCGATCCGGCGAAATCGCTGGTTGTCCAGGTAGCAGATGCGGCTGAACAGCCTTCCGCGCCCGCACCCCCCAAGGAAGCGCCGGCGCCTTCGAACCCCAAGGAAACGAAAGACGCTCCGCCAGCCGGCGCCACCACATCCGCCGCCCCGGCATCCGTCGATGTGGCGCAATCGCTCAAGACCATCGCGCAGGGCCTTGTGAGCATTAACAATAAGCTCGAGCAATTAAAGAGCAGTCACGAACAAACGCTTCGCGAGCATGCCGACTCTATTCAACAGCTCAAGACGGCTCAGGAGCAGAATGCCCGAGACAGCGCGCGCATCGCCGAGCAGATACAGGCGCTGCAAGGGCAGCTCGCCACCCTGTCCGCGAAACCCTCCGCGCCGACCGTGAAGAAAGAGAACAATGTGGCCGCGCGCCCGCACGGGCCCGCCGCAATCGAACCTCGGCGGCCCAGACGGCCGCCAGCGCCTTGGATGCCCCCGCCGTATACGGTCGACCCCTATGACGATCCCTATTGGTGAGCCGCAGCCCGTAGGGCGGGTTGGCCGAAGGCGTAATCCGCCGCTCACTCCAGCGCGTCGGCGGGTTACGCTGCGGCAACCCGCCCTACGCACTTCACGTCGCTTGCGTCACGCCGCCTTGGCGGTCTTTTCCGGCGGTGAGGTTTCCATCGCGCGCATATAGAGATCGAGCAGGGATTCGCGCTCGTCGCGCTCTTCCTTATCTTCCTTCCGCAGCTTGATGATCTCCTTGAGGATCTTCACGTCGAAGCCTTCGCCCTTGGCTTCCGAGAAGACCTCCTTCTTCTGCTCGTTCAACTCCTGCAATTCGGTGTCCAGGTTCTCGATCCGCTCGACGAAGGAACGAATACGCCCGCCGGGAATGGTGATGTCAGACATGGTGCCTCTTTGCTGAATGAGGTCGTGAAAATGGGCTTAAAGAAATAAACAATGCGTTAACCTCGGGGCTCGCGGAAGCGGCCCCCGCCGGGCCAACCGCTTGGCGGATTTGAGCCTCAGCCGAGCAAATCAATCCCAGTCGACTTGAGTCGAAACCTCAGCATTCCCCGTAATTTCCCGATGGGGGATCACCCGGATTCTCCGCCGTCATCCGAGCTGCTATCGGTAGGCTGCGAGGTCGCTTGCCGCAGGAGGCGGAACATGGCTGAACTGTATTTCCATTGCTCCGACGCCCAACACGTCTTGATCGATGAATGCGGTCACGCGATGGACTTGGCCGAGGCACGCGAGCATGCGGAAGGCCTGGTGCGCGCGCTCATCATGACGCCCAGCGAAGAAGATTGGCGCGGCTGGATCCTGCACGTCACCGATGAGCTCGGCGACGAAGTCCTCGTCGTGCCGTTCGCGTCCGTGCTCGGCAAGTTGCACTGAGGCGACGCCATGCCGCTCGCCAAAGCCTCCTGGAGGCCGCTGCGCCGGCGCCTGCACGCGATCGTCGCAAGCTGCCACAAGCTGATCGGAACCGTCCGCAACCCCTATCGGCCCGAGCTTCACTACATGCGCGGGCCCGGCCCGAAGTGGCATGCCAAGCACCGAGTCTCCTAGGGCGGATCAGCGGAGCGACGTGAGCACGACCCCATCAACACAAAAGGCCCGCGAACATGTCGCGGGCCTTTCGCTAGCTACGCACCTTAAAGCGCGTGTCGGTTAGCGCGAAGCGCCGGTTCCGGTCCCGGTCGTACCGACCGTTGCGGCCCTCAGCTTCGGTCGCGGCGTCAGGACGCTGAGCTGATGCGGAGAAGCCGCCGAGGAGGCAACCCGCGTCTGTTCCTGGACATTCGCGGCTCCCAACAGCCCGACTTGCACCGGCGAGATCGGCAGCCCCTTCACTTCATAGGTCGGCAATTCCGCAGCGAAGCTGGTGGTGCCGCCTGCGATCGTGATCGCGACCATGGCTGCGATGGTTAAAGAAGTCTTCTTCACTGCAATTCTCCTGGATAGATTCGTAAGCCAGAAGATAGCTCTTTTGCTGCGTTGCGGTATGCGCCTTGTTGCATTGCAACAATGCAGGATTGCGATCCGTCGCTTGCCTAGCGATTTGTTTCGCTACGGGCGCCAGGTACAGGGATCGCGTTGCTGAAATTCGAAGGGAAACAGAATGATCTTCCGATTACCAGCCGACTGTCATCCAAATGACACGTCGATTGAGATCGACCAGCCGATCACATTTTTCTGAGATAGCGGACGACGATCTCGACGCGCGGTCAGCTCGCGATAGCCATGCCCCTCACCGCGCCATCGGCCGGTCCTGATCGTACAGCACGCGGACGCGGATGGTGCCGTTCACAGCCCGTAAGTCCGCCAGCAATCCCTCGCCCTCGCCGCCGACGACGTCGGTCTCAAGCACGACGTAGCCGACCTCCGGATCGGTTTGCAGGTATTGCGCCAGGATATTGATGCCATGGCGGGAGACGGCGTCGTTCACCTGGCGCAACACGCCGGGGACGTTGCGGTGCACGTGGATGAAGCGGGTGCCGGTCGGCCGCGCCGGCAATTGCACCTGCGGGAAATTGACGGCGCCGAGCGTTGAGCCGACATCCGAATAGTCGATCAGCTTGCGCGCGACTTCGCCGCCGATGCGGTCCTGGGCCTCCTCGGTGGAGCCGCCGACATGCGGCGTCAGGATCACGTTGGGGAGGCCCTGCAGCGGCGAGACGAAGCGGTCCGCATTGGAGGCCGGCTCCACGGGGAAGACGTCGACGGCCGCGCCGGCGAGCCAGCCCTCGCCGAGCACGCGGGCCAGGGCATCGAGGTCGACGACGGTGCCGCGCGAGTTGTTGATGAGATAGGCGCCCTGCTTCATCTGCCGCAATTCACGCTCGCCGATCATGTTGGCGGTGGCCGGCGTCTCCGGCACGTGCAGGGAAACGACGTCGCTTGCCGCGAGCAGTTCGTCCAGCGTCTCGACCGGCTCTGTGTTGCCGTGGCGGAGCTTGTCGGTCTGGTCGAAGAAGATCACGCGCATGCCCATGGCTTCCGCCAGATTCGACAATTGCGAGCCGATATTGCCATAGCCGACGATGCCAAGCGTCTTGCCGCGCACCTCGCGGCTGCCCTCCGCGGACTTGTCCCAGCCGCCGGCATGCGCCGCGACCGAGCGCGGGAACACCTTTCGGAGCAGCATCACCACCTCGGCGATGGTGAGTTCCGCCACGCTGCGGGTGTTGGAATAAGGCGCATTGAACACGGGGACGCCGAGTCGCCGCGCCGCATCGAGATCGACCTGGTTGGTGCCAACGGAAAAACATCCGACCGCGATCAGCCGATCGGCGGCCTCAATCACGTCGGCGGTGAGCTGGGTCCTGGAACGAATCCCCAGCATATGCACGCCCGACAGCGCCTGCTTAAGCTCCTTGGCGCCGAGCGCCTTCGGCAGACGCTCGACTTCGGTGTAACCGTTGGCGTCGAACAGGCGAACGGCGGAATCGTTCACGCCCTCCAGCAGCAGGACGCGGATCTTTTGCTTGGGCAGAGACAGGGGCATCGGTCGTCCGATCGTGGTCTGGCCGGGCCGATCGTCGGAATTTGGGCTGGCCCGGAGGAGCGGACGGATATCCGCCCTTGCCGCCCGAGGCAACCGCTGAGGCGCAAATGGCCGGCGCTCATGTTCCGCCTACCGCCGATCGGCGCTGCGGCCCCGCCACCGGCTCCGTCGGGCCCTCACCCGCCCAGCACATTCCCCCATCCGTCGAACACGAACTCCCGCCACGCGACCGCCCCGTCGGCGCGCGCGTTGCTGGTGCGGCGGAAGTCATCGGCTTCGTCGCCGATCCAGGTGACAATCTCGTCTGTGGCGCGGTCGTGCAGGATCGCGGGCTCGGACGGGTCGAAGTTCATCATGGGATGCAGGCTTTGCTGAGCTGTCATGCTCCGATAACGCGCTGGAGACCACGAAGGTTGCGCTCGATCGATTACATGCGTTCGAATTACATCGGTAACGTCATCGACTGGGCTCCGGGCCTTGCAGTCATCCCAATGCCTCAATCAGCTCCAAATCCTGATCATCGCGCGTCAAACTTATGCTGAGCTATCGCGGTGTCCTTGCAATTCGAACTTGATCGGCAGCAGAGCGGCTCGATCGGCACAAGTGCCGTCGGCACGGCCGCGTTACGATGGACGATGACCGCCCTTGTGGCTGCCGTCTGGATCAGCGCGGCGATCTTCGGTTTGTATATTGTTGCGATCTACCTCGGCGCGCTGGTGGATGGAAATCTTGATCAGTGGAACCGGGATCTGCCGCGCCTTCACGATGCGCACTCGCTGATGGCAACAATGGGTATCGGGCTGCATTTCGCGGCCGGCACGGTGCTTCTTCTGCTCGGTCCATTGCAACTGATCAGCGCCGTGCGGGCGAGAGCGCCGGCGTTTCACCGGTGGGTCGGCCGGCTCTATGCATTGTCGGCACTTATGGCCGGCTTGGGCGGGCTCGCTTTTATCGCCGTGCAGGGCACGATCGGCGGGACACCGATGAATATCGGTTTCAGCCTCTATGGCGCGCTCACGGCCATCGCCGCCGTCGCAACGTTCTGGCATGCGCGAGGCAAACGCTTCGAGCAGCATCGTGCCTGGGCGATCCGGCTGTTTGCGCTGGTGATCGGGTCATGGCTCTACCGGATGGATTACGGATTCTGGGCATTGCTCGGCCATAACATGGGTCACACGCCGACGTTCGACGGGGGTTTTGACGTCGTGATGGCGTTCTTTTTCTACATTCCCAATCTGATTGTTGCCGAGGCGTTCATTCGCGCACGCCAACTGCGCTCTGCTGCTTACGTCAAGGTCGGAGCGGCGATTTCCATGGGCGTCGCCGCAGCGTTCATCGCAGTCAGCACGTATTATTTCACCGCCTTGCACTGGGGACCGAGGATTGTGCAGAGGCTGCTTTTGACCTTGTGATAGTGGGCGGCGGCCGATCATCGTCGGAAGCAGCAGGACTGCTGTCTTACTTCGCAGCTCGGCTCCCTCGCCCCAGTCCAGAGAAAAGACCGGCGGGCATTACGCCGCCGGCCTTCTCTTGTAGCTGCCGGCTCCCGGGTCCGGTTCCGCCACAAATTGCTGTGCCCTTAGGGGACACCCGCAAGTTTAATAAAATCTTAACAAGGCAAAAGTGGCCTGGATCACACTTTGCGGGCAGCTAGAGCATGATCCGGAAAAGTGTGAAGCGGTTTTCCGAAAAGATCATGCTCAAACAATAACCTAAAGCGCGATGATGATTCATCCTCATCTCATCGCGCTTTAGTTGACGCGCAACGGCGCCAGCCAACCGGCGTTCGCTCGCGACTCACCACCGGAAAACTACGGAGCTTTGCATCGCACGACGAGTCGCGTGATGCATTCGCGCATCGCTGCGCACTGTTTGTGCGCGGAGCTTAACCATTGCGCGTTGCTTGTCTTAGGGAACCACCGACTCAGTGCTACCATGCAGTGCATACCGAAACAGGAGTGGTTCGGATGCCTTGCTACAGCTTCGATCTCGTCGTTGGGGAAGAGTTCAGGAATCAGGGCTCGATCATTCTCGAGGACTTGCACGTCGCCTCCGACAGAGCCGACCAGCTCGCCAACGAGCCCTCGCAAGTCAAACCCGAGTTGAAAGCAAAAGGCTGCGCGGTTCGCGTCACCGATGCCGACAATATCGAGCTGTATCGCACGCCGCTCGATCCTGTGCCGGCGTGGCGCTCCGCAAGGCGGAACTGAGCAAGGGCTCGCTTCAAACCGCTTGAAGGCGGACGGCGCGCGAACGCGATCCGCCTTCGTCTGAAGAAGCCGGCGGCTTACATCATGCTGGCCGGCGTTGTGACCACGTCACTGCCTGGAAACGTGATGCCTCGCGCGCGCGTGGCGAGCCGGAGGCGCGACCGACAGATCGACACGGCCGATCGACGCCAGCGCATTCTGCGGATAATTATGGGTGCCGACGCCGAGGCTCTGATAGAACGCCTGCGCTCCAGGCTCCTGGACCGCCTGCTGCGCAGCCACCGGAGTTGCGATCACCGCCGATACCAATGCAACCGCGCCGAAAAGCTTGAACCTAGTCATTGCCTATTCCCCTTTCGACTTGACCAAACAAATCGTGTTTGAACTCTCGCCAACGTCTCGAAGTCATCGTGGCGTTCGCGGCTGCAGATAGCGATGAGACGTTCACGTTCAATAGAATGATATTCATCATCCAAAAAACATCATCGTGATCGGCCCCAGCGGACGCGTGCGTTTGAAGGGGCCGGGGGGCATCCCTGCTTTATGCGTCTTCGGAAGAAGCTTCGCCGCGGCGGCCAGCCGACGAAACGGACGCTCTCAATCGAGCGCTGAAATGGAATGATCTTCCCAAGCACCAAGCGCTGATGTACGCCGCGCCGTCCGCGCATCGCTGCTCGCGACCCGCGATTGGTCGTTCACGTTTTGCTGAGTTGCTGGAGCAGCCGCTGGGGCGATCACGCTTCGATCGCCCATAGCCGCGCAGATGGCGCGAATTCGATAATCAGCCGATCAGTTGGGAGGTGAGTAGCGGATCACGCTCGCGCCAATCCGCCCTGCTTTGACCCACAAGATCACGCCGCTAACAATCGATCAAACTCCGCCGGAGCGTACGACGTCCCCTCTTTATCCGTGATCACGACCTGCCAGCCGGCGCTGGCGAAGATGCGCGCCTTGGCAACGATGATCAATGAGCTCTGGCGTTCGACCTTGACCTTCTCGTTGTCGCGTTCTGCGATCATTTTGTAGGACAATTTCTTTTTCCCATGTTTGTGCTTGCCCGGTTTTCGCCAGTAGCCAACAGGCTTTGGCCGCAATTCGCCGGGAACGTGACGATTTAGTGGAACGGCGCCGACGCTGCTTTGCTGTTGCGACGGGCGCACAGCGGAAGCGGCAACAAAAAAGCGGCCCGTGGGCCGCTCTCCTGTCGCTACTCCGTTCCTCAATAAGGATCGTAGTAATAGGCGTAGGAATCATACGGCTCGAATGGCGCAGCGGCGATCGCGGCTGCGGTACCGATCGCGCCACCGACGACGCCGGCTGCGACTTCGCCGGGACCGGGCCCGTAATAGGGTCGGTGATAGACCGGTCCGTAGTAGACCTGCCGATAATGGTAACCCATGCGGGGATAGCGGCCGGTGTTATAGGGCGTGCCGACCCCATAGCTGCCGGTCAGGTAGCGCGAATTAGGATAGTTGAATCCGATCGAGCCGGGTTCCTGCGTGACTCCCTGCGCCATCAGCGGGGTGGCGAACGTCGTCGTCAACACCGCGGCGGCGCCCAATACTGCGAGCTTCTTCATCGATCCTCCTCCAATGGTGCCCCGTCGGAGGCCCAACTGTGGAACACGGGCGCCGTTCCGACCTTTCATTCAACGCGCCGTGAAGTTCCGCCCGGTTTCTCCGCCGTCATTCCGGGCTGCGATGAAGTCGCGAGCCCGGAATGACCGTCAGAGATCTGCCCGGCGGGCGAGGACGATGCCGGCCACCGATCACTCTCCGTTGGTGAGCCACTCCGGCCCACGTCCGTCCTTCCGATAGTCGCGCCCAACAATCAGCGCATCGTCCCTGCCGGCGAATGCGATGAACTTTGCATTGGGGCTTACGATCAGGTGCTCGACGTCCCAGCCTCCGCCAATTCGGTCTGCCGAGGCGCAGAGGGAGTTGGTCCGCTGCAACGATGCAGCACTGACGCCGTGAAATAGCTGTACGCAGATTCTCGCTCGATCGCTTTCGACCCGCTCCAGCTCGAGTTGGTCCTCTTCCTGTGAACTGTTGTCGTAGAAATCCGTCACGACGACAGTCTCTCCATACAGACTCAGCCTCGGAAAAATGAACGAGCCTTGTTTTTGCCCGATGCCATGGGGCTCGAAGTATTCGAGCCTGTCATTCTTCAGTTCGCAATCCGCGATCAGGAGATCTTGACGCAACCGACCGGCCACGCGGCTTGAAGCCTCACCCCGACTGGGCTCCAGCAGGACAAGACACCGCTCTCCATCGAGCGCAATATCGGCCACCGTAAGTTCATATGGAAGCTTGAACGGACCGGCACCAACAATCTGCCAGTACTGCATGAGCGGACGTTTTCCGGGTACGACCGTATAGAGGGCCTGGTAGCCGGGCAGAGCCCCGTCAGGACCCGGCAACTGCGAAGTGGCATGTGCAGCAAGCGTGTAATAGACGACATTTTTCGACTTGCTGTCTTTAGCGCAGCCGGGCCTGGGAGCCCGGGTCGGACATTGGTAGCTGCCGAGACTCCGAGAGCCGATCTGCGGCGTCGACACCCCGTAGATGCCGATCCTTCGGATCACGCGGTCCGTATCTATCTTGGTCCGAGGCGAACACCATGAACTCAAAGCCGTCCTTCTCGATTGAATAACTCAGCGGCTCGGTCTGGCGCGGCTTCAGGCCGCCTGGATTGATGTCCCTGAGTTCGACTGCGCCGCCGTTGCTTCGGCTATACAGGTTGCCGGCGCCATCGGTCTGCATGGGCCCTTCGGGACCTCCGCCACTCTTTCGAATATGGATTGTCGAGGGCCACCTTCTGCCGCTCTCGTCGCGCAAGGCTCGAACCAGATGATGGAAGGACTGTCGAATGACCGTTTCGCTTGTCGACACTTCACCGGGCCTGTAGGCGAGACGCGCCACACCCGACACATACACGAACTGCCCCCCACGAACGCAATCCGCGCGCGCATAGGCGGCCGGATAGACGACCAGCGGATGAGGATCGTCGCCGACCAGAGACAGCATGTACACGATATCGCTTGAGAACGTCTCAGCACCCGGCCCTTGAGGCGCCTGCTTCTCGACGAAGGTCAAGGTTTCATCGGAGCACCAACTGATGCTCGATATCTTCGTTCCGAATTTGCCGAGATCGACAATATCGCGCGCGGTCGGCACCTCGGCCGTCGCTGGCGACACGTTGAAGAGAAATACCAATAAGAGAACGACTAGGATCATCTTCGACTGCTGCCCCCCTTTACTATAATACGTTTTTCCGGGCGCGCGCGAACGTGCCGACCCGGTGGCTCGCAATGACGATGTGGAGGCATGGGTGCGACAAAACAACCCGACGGGCAAATCGGCAAAAGTCTGTCTACCCCTGCAGCGAAAAACATTCCGCTTTCGCCGTCGGGCAAATCAGTGATTTAACTCCGCGCGTCTCACCCGAGATGAGGGGCGGCTCGCGATCGTCACGAACGTTGCGGTGAGATGCGGTGGACGGGAGTGTCGCGACTGACGAGCGCGGCACTCACGGACGGCGAAGTCGTGTGGTCCTGGCGCCCCGACGCTGGCGCTAAGTTTTGCAGGATGTTCTCTTGCGAAATGACGGTGGCAAGAAAGCCCGGTCACCGGGGAGAGCACGAAGTAAGCCGTAAACCACTGCGCAGGGAAAGCCGGAATGCTTCGGTTGAACCTGTGGTCCT
>NZ_JAQMIL010000015.1:0-145366 GCF_029990105.1 Bradyrhizobium sp. Arg237L
TTTTTGTTGCACGGGACCCACGGGTGCAACCAGCACCCGGCTTTCCCTGCGCCCTCTGATATCGAGGAGGGTGGAAAGTAAAGCAAAGCTCGGGCGCATCGCGTCGCGAGAACGTGAGCTCACATCCTCACGCTGTTTGACATTTGCATCAGAACTCACCCCCGCGTCGTCCCGGGCTTGACCCGGGACCCATAACCACAGGCCTGTATGATGTGCTCCGCTGCAACCACTTGCCGACGCCACAACGCCTCCCTGTGGTTATGGGTCCCCGCCTTCGCAGGGACGACATCGTAGGGTGGGCAAAGCGGAGCGTGCCCACCATCACGGGCGGAGTGCTTGATGGTGGGCACGGCACTTCGCGCCTTTGCCCACCCTACGGCCGCGGTGCAAACCATCACGAGATCAGGCTTGCGATCCAGCCCTTCTTCTCGCCTGCTTCCGCCGGCGCCGCATCCGGCGTCCCGCCTGCCGCAGCGGCGAAGCGCGTGAAGAATTCGCCGGAGAGCTTTTTGGCCGTGGAGTCGATCAGCCGCGAGCCGAGTTGCGCGAGCTTGCCGCCGATCTGCGCATCGACCTCGTAATGCAGCACCGTGACATCGGCGCTCTCCGCCTCCAGACGCACCGTCGCTCCGCCCCTGGCGAAGCCGGCGACACCGCCGGATCCTTCGCCCGAAATGCGATAGCTGTTCGGCGGATCGAGATCGGACAGCGTCACCTTGCCGCCGAAGGACGCCTTCACCGGTCCGACCTTGATGACGACGGTCGCGGTCATCTCGGTCGCCGATGTTATCTCGAGCGCCTCGCAACCCGGAATGCACAGCTTGAGCACCGCGGGATCGTTCAGCATCGCCCACACCTTTTCCTTCGACGCGGGGATGCGCTGGCTATCGTTCATCTGCATGATCAGTTCCTTCAGGTCACTTCAGGCGGACACCGGCAGGCGCTGGCCGCGCCGCCGCTCGATCGTGATCTCGGCCAGGATCGACATCGCGATCTCCTCCGGCGTGATGGCGCCGAGGTCGAGGCCGGCCGGCGCCTTGACGCGGTCCACAAGCGAAGAGTCCACGCCCTCGCCGATCAGCTTCGCGCGCATCGAAGCCATCTTGCGACGGCTGCCGACGAAGGCGTGATAACAGGCATCGATCGCGACCGCGGCGCGCAACGCGGCTTCGTCGCCCTTTCCTTGCGTCGACACCACAATGAAGCGCTTGGCGTCGTTCAGCTCGCCCAACTGGAAGCCATCGATCCGCTCGTCGGCATCCGGCTTGGCGGGAACATCGGCTGCGGGCGCGGCGAGCGTGACGTGATAGCCGAGCGTCCGCGCCTGCGCGGCAAGCGACATCGCCACCGGGCTCGCGCCAAAAATGATGAGCGAAGGATGCGGCAGCACCGGCTCGACGAAAATATCCATGGTGCCCTGGCTCGGGCACATGTTGCTGGCGAAGCGGATGCCCTCGCGGCTCTCGCCGGCCTTGACGCCGAGCTCGGCGAGCAGATCCTGCGGTTGCACCGACACCATCCGCGGCGCGCCATCGGCCAGCGCCTCGCGCGCCGCCTTCAGCACCGCGGCTCGCGCGCAACCGCCGCCGATCCAGCCCGCGACGATGGTGCCGTCAGGCGCGATGATCGCCTTCGCGCCGGCCTTCGCCGCCGTCACCGAGACCGTACGCACCACGGTCGCGAGCACAAAGGCCCGCTCGGCCGATTTCATCTGCGCGACCAGGTCCATGACTTCGACATGAGCAGTCATCGGACACCTCCTTCAGAGCGTTTTCGAGCGAAGTGGACACCGGTTCGCGTGAAGAAAACGCGTCGTAACAGCAATCTAGAGCTTCGCCAGATAGGGCTCGAGCGCGCGCAGGCTCTGCAGCGTATTGGCGGGCGCATAGAGATCGACATGCGGCAGCGCCGCCTTGATGCCGAGCGCCTCCGGCGCATAACCCTCCCAGGCCATCATCGGGTTGAGCCAAACGATGCGGCGGCAGCGCCGTGCAAGCGCGGCCATCTCGCGGCCGAGCAGCGCCGCATCGCCAGTCTCATAGCCGTCGGACACGATCATCACGCAACTGCGCGAATGGATGACGCGCGCGGCATGCCAGCGGTTGAACGTCTGCAGGCTCTCGCCGATCCTCGTGCCGCCGCCCGCGCCCTGCGCCATGATCGAGAGCCGGTCGAGCGCGCGGCCAGCGTCCTTCTCCTTCATGGCGTCGGAGACGTAAGCGAGACGGGTATGAAACAGGAACGCCTCGGCCTCGCGGAATTCGTCGAGCACGCCGTGGATGAAACGCAGGAATACGCTGGTGTACATGCTCATCGAGCCCGACGCATCCAGCAGCACGATCAGCCGCAATGGCTTGTCCTTGCGCTGCCGCTTCACCAGGCTGATCGGCACCCCACCATGGCTGATGTTGCGGTGGATGGTGCGGCGGAGATCGAGCCGGTAGCCGCGCCGCCGCGCGAGGTCCCGTCGCGTCAATCGCGTGCGCATGACCTTCGCGAGTTGCGCTGCAGCCTCGTGGGCCTGGGCGACCTGGTCGGGATCGGCGAGCTTGCGGAAATCGACCTCGGCGAGATTTTCCGCGCGCGAGGCGCCTTCCATCCGTCCCTCGCCGCTCTGCCCCTCGGGCGCATCGTCGGACGACGGCACTTGGTCGGTTGCGGAGCGGCTGCTGCCTTGCTCGGGTCGGCCCTCCAGGCTCTTCAGCGACGGACTGTTCGCCGCTTGCCCCGACGCCATGGTCCGCGACCGCGAGCGTACGCGTTTTCCGAGCCAGAACGCATCGAACAGCCCGTCGAATTTCTCCCAATCCGACTTCCGCGCCGAGAACAGATGCTTGAACGCCGACCGCAACAATCCGGGCCGCGCCGCATAGCCTTCGGCCATCAGCGCCGCTGCATCGCGGCCCTCGGCAAGGCCGATGCGAAAGCCATTGTCGCGCAGCGTCCGGAGGAAGACGGCGAGCCGTCCGGAGACGAGGCGCGAGACCTCGTCGATCTCTTCGAAGCCGGGATTGGTGCCACAGCAGCTCATGCGACTTTCCCCAACAGCCGCTGCGTCACTTCCGGCGTGAAGCGGGCGCGATCCTCATGAGTCTTGAGCAGGCAGATCAACGTTTCATGCACCGTCTCGGGCGCGTCGTTGAGATCGCGGATATCGAGCCCGACCAGCGCCGCGGCCCAGTCCAGCGTCTCGGCGACGCCGGGGACCTTGCGCAGATCCTCCTTGCGGATCGCCTGCACCATGCGCGCGATCTGCAGCGACAGCGACGGGCTCGCATTCGTAATCCGCGCCAGGATGATGCGCGTCTCGCGATCGACATCGGGATAGTCGACATAGTGATAGAGACAGCGTCGCCGCAACGCATCCGAAAGCTCCCGCGTGCCGTTGGACGTCAGCACGACGTGCGGGATCGTGACCGCGGACACGGTGCCGAGTTCGGGAATCGAGACCTGGAAGTCCGACAGCAGTTCGAGCAGGAACGCTTCGAACTCGTCATCCGCGCGATCGATCTCGTCGATCAGGAGCACGGGCGCCTGCTCGCGGCGGATCGCGGCGAGCAGCGGCCGTTCGAGGAGATACTTCTCGGAGAAGATCCGGTCCTCGACCGCATCGGCATCCTCGCCATGATGCGCCTGGATCGCCAAGAGCTGCCGCTGGTAGTTCCATTCGTAGAGCGCGGCCGACTGGTCGAGCCCCTCATAGCATTGCAGGCGAATCAGCGCGGTCGAATACGCCTGCGCCAGCGCTTTCGCGACCTCGGTCTTGCCGACGCCCGCCTCGCCCTCGAGCAGCAGCGGACGCCGCAGCAATTGCATCAGCGAGATCGCGGTCGCAAGCTCCGCATCGGCGATATAACCCGATGCGGCCAATGCTTGCGCGATCTCCTCACGTCCCTTCATCTAGGCGACCGCTCCGAGATTCTTTGCCGCCTTCCAGTTGCGCCAGAAATCGTGCGGCATCTGGATGTGGGTCGAGCCCAGGAACGAGAAGGCGTCGTTGACAGCGTTGGAGAATGCTGGCACGCCGCCAACATTCGGGCTCTCGCCGACGCCCTTGGCGCCGATCGGATGATGCGGCGACGGCGTCACCGTGAAGTCGGTCTCCCAGTGCGGGGTCTCGACCGCGGTCGGCATGAAGAAGTCCATGAACGAGCCGGTCACGACATTGCCGGTGTCGTCGTAGCGGATCTCCTGGCCCATCGCGATCGCAAAGGCTTCGGTGAGCCCGCCATGCACCTGGCCCTCGATGATCATCGGGTTGATGCGCGTGCCGCAATCGTCGAGCGCATAGAAGCGCCGGACCTTGTACACGCCGGTGTCGACGTCGATGTCCATCACGCAGAGGTAGGCGCCGAACGGATAGGTCATGTTGGGCGGATCGTAGTAGCTCACCGCCTCCAGCCCCGGCTCCATGCCCGGTGGCACGGAGTTGTAGGCCGCCCAGCAGATATCCTTCATCGACATGAACTTCTCCGGCAGGCCCTTGACGCGGAAGCCGTCGATATCGAACTCGAGATCATCCTCGTGGACCTCGAGCTTGTAGGCGGCGATCATCTGCGCCTTCGCCTTGATCTTGCGCGCCGCCATTGCGATCGCGGCGCCCGCAACCGGCGTCGAGCGGGAGCCGTAGGTGCCGAGCCCGTAAGGCGCGGTGTCGGTGTTGCCCTCCTCGACCTGGATGTTGTCGGCGGGAATGCCGATCTCGGTGGCGATGATCTGGGCCCAGGTGGTCTCGTGGCCCTGGCCCTGGCTCTTGGTGCCCATGCGCGCGATGCCCGCGCCGGTCGGATGCATGCGGATCTCGCAGGAGTCGAACATCGCGATCCCCAGGATGTCGCAATTCTTCGACGGGCCGGCGCCGACGATCTCGGTGAAGAAGGACACGCCGAGCCCCATGATCTCGCGGGTCTCGCCGCGCTTGAACGCCGCGCGCCTCGAAGCCTGCTCCTTGCGGAGCGCGGCGTAGTCAGTCGTCTCCATCATCTTGCGCATGGCGGTGTGATAGTCGCCGGAATCGTACTCCCAGCCGAGCGCCGAGTGATACGGGAACTGCTCCGGCTTGATGAAGTTCTTCAGCCGCAGCTCCGCCGGATCCATCCCGAGCTTTTGCGCCAGGATGTCCATCGCACGCTCGATGCAGTAGGCCGCCTCGGTGACGCGGAAAGAGCAGCGATAGGCGACACCGCCCGGCGCCTTGTTGGTGTAGACGCCGTCAACAACGAGATGCGCAGTCGGGAAGTCGTAGGAGCCGGTGACGATGTTGAAGAACCCCGCCGGCCATTTCGACGGATCGGCGCAGGCATCGAAGGCGCCGTGGTCGGCGAGCACATGGACGCGAAGGCCGGTGACCTTGCCCTCCTTCGTCGCGGCGATCTCGGTCGTCATGTGGTAGTCGCGCGCAAAGGAGGTTGCGGTCAGGTTCTCGATTCGATCCTCGACCCACTTCACTGGTTTGCCAGTGACGATGGAAGCGACCGCCGCGCAGATATAGCCGGGATAGGCGCCGACCTTGTTGCCGAAGCCGCCGCCGATGTCCGGCGAGATCACGTGGATCTTCTGCTCCGGCAGTTTGGCGATCAGCGACACCACGGTGCGGATCACATGCGGGGCCTGGAAGGTGCCCCAGATCGTCAGCTCGCCCTTGACCTTGTCGAAGGAGCAGACGCACTGGCAGGTCTCCAGCGGCGACGGATGGGTGCGATGATAGGAGATCATCTCCTTGATCGTGACCTCGGCCTTGCGGAAGGCCGCATCGGTCAGGTCCTTGTCGCCGACCGTCCACTCGAAGATGTGGTTGTGATGCTTGCGCGGCCCATGCGCGCCGGTGGTCTTGCCGGCGAGATCCTCGCGCAGCACCGGCGCGTTATGGTCCATCGCCTTGAACGGATCGACCAGCGGCGGCAGCGGCTCGTATTCGACCTCCACCTTGTTGATGCCATCGTCGGCGGCATAGCGGTCGGTGGCAACCACGAACGCGACCTCCTGGTTCTGGAACAGCACCTTGCCGTCGGCCAGCACCATCTGCACGTCGCCGGCGAGCGTCGGCATCCAGGCGAGATTGACGGTCTTCAGCGTCTCGGCGGTGATCACCGCCAGCACGCCCGGCACCTTCAGCGCCTCGTCGGCCTTGATCGCCTTGACGCGCGCATGCGCATGCGGCGAGCGGACGAAATCGCCATGCAGCATGCCCGGCAGCTTGACGTCGTCGACATAGTTGCCCCTGCCTTGCGTGAAACGGATGTCCTCGACGCGTTTGCGCTTGCAGCCCATGCCTTCGAGCGCGGCGGTGCGTTGTTCCCGCGTGGGAGTCATGTCGTTCATTCCGCGGCCTCCTTGAATTCGACATTGTTGAGCTTGGCGGCGGCATACTGGATCGCCCGAACGATATTCTGGTACCCGGTGCAGCGGCAGAGATTGCCAGACATGCCCATCCGGATTTCCTCTTCGGTCGGTGACGAGTTCTCCTGCAAGAGCCGATGCGCGCGCATGATCATGCCGGGCGTGCAGAAGCCGCACTGCAGCCCGTGCATCATGCGAAAGCCTTCCTGCAGCGCCGAGAGCGAGCCATCAGGATTGGCCATGCCTTCGACAGTCGTGATCTCGGAGCCGTTGGCCTGCACGGCGAACACCGTGCAGCTCTTCACCGACATGCCGTCGAGATCGACGGTGCAGGCACCGCAATGGGTGGTCTCGCAGCCGACATGGGTGCCGGTGAGCTGCAGGTTCTCGCGGATGAAGTGCACGAGCAGCGTGCGCGGCTCGACCAGTCCCTCGACCTCCGCGCCGTTGACCTTCATGGTCACATGCGTCTTTGCCATTTGTTCTCTCCCTCTACACCGCGCGGCCAGCGGCGCGCTGCAGCGCCCTCATCACCATGATGCCGCCGACATGCTTGCGGTATTCGACTGGACCTCGGGCGTCCGCCGCCGGCGCCATGATCGCTTCCGCGGCCGCCGCGGCTTGCTTCAAGGTGGCCGCATCGAGACTGCTGCCGATGACGGCATTGGCTGCGTCCGTCGCGAGCAGCGGCGTCTCGTGCAAATTGGTCAAGCCGATCGCGCAGGTCGCGACCTTGCCGCCCGCCATGGTCAGCACGACGGCCGCGGCAGCGGTGGCGTAATCGCCGACCTTGCGCTTCAGCTTCTCGTAGGCATAGCCGTGGCCGGCCGGCGGCACCGGAATGGAGATCGACGTCAGGATTTCGCCGGACTCAAGCGCGGTGAAATAGGCGCCCTGATAGAATTCACTCGCAGCAACCTCACGCTCACCGCCTGGTCCGCTGAGCCGGAAATTCGCGCCAAGCACCATCATAAGCGCCGGCATGTCGTTGCCGGGATCGCCATTGGCGACATTGCCGCCGATAGTCCCGCGGTAGCGCACCTGGGGATCGGCGATCAGGGCCGCCGCCTCCTGCAGGATCGGCAAGCTTTGCCGGATCTCCCCGGAGACCAACAGCTCGTGCTGAGTGGTCATCGCGCCGATCACGATCGTGCTGCCATAGTGACGGATGCCCTTGAGATCGGCGACATCGTGAAGGTCGACCAGATGAGCGGGCGTGGCGAGCCGCAGCTTCATCATCGGCACCAGGCTGTGCCCGCCCGCCAGCGGCCGGGCGTCGTCGCCCAGATCGGCCAGCAATTTGACCGCGTCGGCCAGGCTTGCCGGCCGGTGATAGCTGAAAGGTCCCGGAATCATCGTTTCCTCCAATCGTCCTTTGGCGCCGGTCGGGCGCGTGGACGTTGGCGGGACGGTCTCTCCGGTTTTTCCCGACCGCAATCGTTCGGGCACGGAATGGGGTTTTTCGCACGAAATGCGGATGGCGAGACACGAATTGCGTCAACCGCCGCGACCTATGGCCCGCGACCGGGCCTAGGCATGGCGACGGCTGAGACCGAGTCGCGCCTTGACCTCGGCGATCTTGGCGCGGCTGACGGGGACGCGATGCGGCGACGAGCCGCCGAGCTCGATGATCGCGCCATCGCCCTCCCTGCGAACGAACGCAACATGCGGGATCGCGACGATGTGGCTGCGATGCACCCGCATGAACAGCGCGGGATCGAGCTGCGCCTCGGCCTCGGAGATCGACCACGGACACATCCGTTCCCGGGTCCCGTCATGGACCCGGGTATAATGAGCATCGGCCCGGACGCTGCGCACATCCGCGATATCTATAAAGTGTGTGCCGTCGGCGCCTTCCACCGGCAGCCGCGGCGCGGGCGCCGGACGGGGCGGCCGGCCGACACCGCCGAGCGGTGCCATGCTCATTCGCGGTGCAGCAACGGCCGCGACCGGTTCAGGCACAAGCACATCGGCCGGGGGCGCCAGATCGCCAGCCATGGCCGGAACCAGATTCTGCCGTCGCGGATCGGGCACCAGCGACAGCAGGAAGCCAGCCGCGATCACGAAGCAGAGCACGGCAACGATGATCGAAAGGATTTGTTGCGACGCAGCAAGCCCGCCGCCGAGATGCTGATGCACTCCCGCCGCGAGCGGCACGAAGTGCATCCCGGCCATCGCCGTGTAGTGCATGCCGGAAACCGCGACTCCGAAGATGATCGAAGTGACGACCAAGCGAAAGCCCTCCTGCTGTGCCAGGAAGGCACGCAGGCCGCCATAGGCCGTCACCATCGCAACGATCACGGACAGCAGGACGAACACGTCGTCATGTTCGATCGCGAAATGACCGGACAGGCCGTGGATGCCGACATAATGCATGCTGGCAATACCGGCACCGAGCAAAACGGCGGACGAGACCACGCGCTTGAGCGAAGGCTCGCCGATGCTGACGAAGAACAGGGAGATGCCGACCACCAGCGCGCAGATCAGAAACGAGATGATCGTAGGCAGGACCAGATAGACGGTGTCGGGCGGCAGCGGCGCGGCCAGCATGCCGACGAAATGCATGGTCCAGATGCCGACAGCCAGAAACGCGGCGGCGCCCGCGAGCAGGATGCGGTTGCTGCCGCCCGGCGTGCCGCGAATCCGCGCCGCCAGGCTGAAGCCCGTATATCCACCCAGGATCGCGATCGCCACCGACAGCGCGACGAGATAGGGATCGTGTCCTTCGAACATGATCGTCTCGGCCGCCCGTCTCCACGGGCTGGCCCCTCCCTAGCCTCCCTACATAACCGGACAGTTAGAGACAGTCCACCGCTGCGGGGGGGCCTTGTTCCCTTCGCAAATGCGATGTTATCTCGAAAAGCTTGTGGTTGCGCGTCCACGTTCAATTGCGAAAGACATCGTCACGAACATTGTCATCTGGTAACCAAGTAACAGTTGGCCGCACACAAGGAGACGAACCCATGGAAAAGGTCGCGCCGTTCGGAGCCGCCATCCTCATCCTGCTTCTGACTACTCCGCCGGGCCACGCCGGCCCCTGCGAGGATTCGATCGTGCGCGTTCAAGCCCAGGCCGATGCCGCCATCGAGAAGCGCGCCGGCGCCGGAGGTTGGCAGAAGGAGAGTCTCGACGCGACGCGCAACTACCAGCCGACGCCGCGATCGATCGCGGCCAGTGAAGGCAAATATGGACGGCGTCTGCAACGCGTGCTCAATGCGCTCGACCTTGCCCGCGCCGCCGATCGCGCAGGGGATGTGGCGCAATGCAATGCGCAACTCGACAAGGCAACGCGCGCGCTCGCGGCGGCGCGATGAGCGGTCACACGCGGCCGCACGTCGCGCGGAGGCCTAGCCGTTAACGGAGTGCGCGTTTCGCCACTGAGCCGGCGTGCTTCCCGCGATCCGCTTAAACACGGTGGTGAAATGAGCCTGGGTCTGGAATCCGACACTCAGGGCGACCTCGACGATCGTCATCGTCGTGTGCCGAAGCAGTTCGTCGGCCCGGCGGATGCGCTGTCGCAGCAGATATTCGTGCGGCCGAAGGCCGGTCGCGATCCGGAATTGCGAAGCGAAATGCATCCGGCTCAATCCCGCGACGACCGCCAGATCCGAGAGCGTGATCTTCTTCGACAGATGGCTGTCGACATATTCGCCGACACGCTTCAGCCGCCATTTCTGCAATCCCCCGACCGGTCGCTCGGCAGGAACAGTGGTGACAGCTCGATCATCGATGGCTGAGCTGTTCTCGGCCTGCAGGCCAAGCAACCTGATGGCCACGGCGAGCCGCAGCGCATCGGCGCGAATTCCGGCATGACGGTCATAGGCCTGCCCGGTGTCCGCGAGCGCATCCGACAGGCATTTGATGACGGGATCCTTGAGCCGTTCGATCGCAGCCTTGTGCTGGAAGACATCGAGGCTGCTGGCGGCGTTCAGCAGCGCGTCGCGCTCAGCGGCATTCCCCTCCGCATGACCTTGCGCTGCGATCGCGAGCACGAGGTGCAGGCGTTCAAAGGCAAGCGCCATCCTGTCATCGACGATAGGTCGGCCGGGCAGCAGCACTGCGGCCTGCGTCGGCTTATCCAAACGGTCGGTTGCAACTGTCTTACGGCGATATGGTGTTTCGTAGACAGTCGCGTGAACCGGCAGATCATCGTTGAAGTGAACGTTGTCATCTCGTCGAAGCTGAATCTGCGGCATGGTACCATCTCTCTGTCGCCATGGTGACCGTACGCCGGAAGGCCCCTTCGAGTTACCAATCGAGAGATCACTCTTCGTTGAGCGTCTCTCCTCGGAGCGGCCGCATTCCGACTTGTGCCTTGGAGAATATCTAGCACCGCCGCGCGCTCCATTCTACGGGCGTTTTCACCTACGTATATTGTGGGCTTAGGACATCATACCTTGGTATCTGCTGCGTGCGTTCGGCGGGTGGGGCGTGCGTTCTTGAAATACCGTCGCGGAAGGCGGGAAGTAACTTTTCGGAGAGCTTAACCTCCGGAGAGCCGTCCTATGACAGGTCTGCTTCGGTCGACGCGAAACCAGCTTTCGCGCACGTCCGGACGACGATCCTTAATCGCCGCACTCGCTGCTTGCACTTCGCTGTGGCTCGCCGTCGAATCGATGTCGTCAGAACCTGCAAGCGCGCAGGCAGTGACGCCTGGCGTGCAGCCAGTTCCGAACCTCACCTCGCCGCTCGGTTCGGGAACGGGCTCCGCGATCCGGCCGGCAGGCATTCCGCTGGGATCGACGGAACTTGCAATACCCGGCACGAGTCCGGTGCTGCCGCAATCCGGCGCCGCCATGAGTTTCGGAAACGAAAACTGTTTCATCGCCAGCAAACCGGGAGCGATTTTCGATGGCGGAGGGCTGTCGGGACATTCATCGGCCGGCTGCGGTGCGCGCGGCACGACGAGCATCGTGCGTCCCATGATTTCGACATCGTCATCCGTGGGGCCGATCGGAACTCGCTCGGACTCGATTCCCTTGGGCTCGACTGAATTGGGCAGTGCAGGTCTCAGTCCGGCGCTGTCGCTCCCATTACCTGCGTCATCGCCGATAGGCTCTTCGCCTCCGACCGAAGCGATGCCTTGCCCGACCGATGGCGCGACAACCACGACAACGGCGCCGGGCGGCTGTTGAGACAAACACATTTGCGAGGCATGCCGTGAAGCGAAAGATCGCGATCGCAGTGGCCGTTCTGCTCGTGGTGCTGGCGGGCGGCGGATTCTGGTACTTCAAGCGCTCGCTGACGTCGGAGCAAGCCGCCGCAGTGCCGGAGCCGGCGCCTATCCCGGTGGTCGCGACGACCGTCACCAGCGGTAATGTCCCGATCTATCTGACCGGCGTCGGCACGGTGATTGCCTACAATACCGACCTGGTGCGCAGCCAAATCCAGGGACAGATCACACAAATCACCTTCGTCGAAGGACAAACCGTCAAGGCCGGCGATCTATTGGCGCAAATCGATCCGCGGCCTTATCAGGCGGAGATCGAGCAACTGACAGCGAACCTCGCGCGCGACAATGCGCAGCTTGAGAATGCGCAGGCCAATCTGTCGCGCTACACTCAGCTCGGCAACAAGGGCTATGCCACCCCGCAACTGATCCAGACCCAGCAGGCGCAGGTGGCGCAGCTGCAAAGCGCGCTGAAGGCGGATCAGGCCCAGATCGACGAGGCTAAGATCCAACTCAGCTACACGCGCTTGACGTCGCCGATTCCCGGCGTGACCGGCGTGCGCCAGATCGACGTCGGCAACATCATTCACCCGACCGATCCGAACGGCCTCGTGGTCGTTACCCAGATCGAACCGATTTCACTGATCTTCACGCTCCCGGAAAGCTATCTGCCGCGAATTCAAGAGGAGATGGCCAAGGGCCCGCTGAAGGTGATCGCCTACAGCCAGGACAACAAGATCAAGCTCGACGAAGGCAAGCTGCTCCTGGTCGACAACGAGATCGTGCAGACGACCGGCAGCATCCAGCTCAAGGCCGAATTTCCAAATGCCGCGCATCGGCTCTGGCCCGGCCAGCTCGTCAACGTCAACCTGCTGCTTGATACCCGAAAGGATGGTCTGACGATCGCCGCGTCCGCGGTGCAGCAAGGCCAGAACGGCTCCTATGTCTACGTGGTGACGCCGGATAAGACCGCGCAGTTGCGCTCCGTGAAGGTCGGACAGATCAGCCAGGGGCAGGCACTGATCGATGACGGCCTCAAGGCCAATGAGACCGTCGTGGTCGATGGCCAATACAGATTGCAGCAGGGCAGCCGCGTCAAGGAATTGCATGGCAAGGCCGCAACGGAAGCCGATCTGCAAAGCTCGGTGCAGAAGGCCATTCCATGAACCTCTCGGCGCCGTTCATCGCCCGGCCGATCGCGACCATCCTGCTGATGGCCGGGCTGTTGCTGTGCGGGCTTGCCGCCTATCCGCTGTTGCCGGTCGGCGCGCTGCCGAATGTCAACTACCCGACGATCCAGATCTCAGCGCAATTGCCCGGCGCCGATCCGCAGACGATCGCATCTTCCGTCGCCACGCCGCTCGAGCAGCAGTTGAGCCAGATCCCCGGCGTCACGCAACTGACGTCGTCGAGCGCGCTCGGTGTGGCCCAGGTCGTCGTTCAGTTCGAGCTCTCGCGCACGATCGACAGCGCCGCCGTCGACGTGCTCTCGGCGATCAATGCCGCGAGCCCCTATCTGCCGCAGAACATTCCGTACCCACCGACGATCCGGAAGGTGAACCCGGCCGAGACGCCGATCATGCTGATCGCGCTGACCTCGGAATCGCTGCCGATGACCACGGTCGATGCTTATGCCGAGAACATCCTGCTGCCGAAGATCTCACAGATTCCCGGCGTCGGCCTGGTCGGCATCGGCGGTCAGCAGAAACCCGCCATCCGCATCCAGGTCAACCCGCAGGCACTCGCCGCAAGGGGGATAAGCCTCGAGGACGTCCGCACCGTCATCGCCGGCGCCAACGTCGATCTGCCGAAGGGTACGCTCAACAGCCCGCGCGTGACCTACACGCTCAACACCAACGATCAGTTGCTCAACCCCGCCGCCTATGACGAGTTGATCATCGCCTATCGCAACGGCTCTCCGGTGCGGATCCGCGATATCGGCAAGGCGATCGAGGCTCCCGAGAACGACCTGCTGGCCGGGTGGTATGACAAGCAGCCGGCGATCATCCTCGCGGTTCAGCGCGTGCCCGGCGCCAATGTCATCGAGACCGTGGACCGCATCAAGAAGCTATTGCCCACGCTTCAGGCCTCCATTCCGCCAGCGATCAAGGTGACGATCGCGGCCGATCGCACCACCACCATCCGCGCCGCTGTCGCCGACGTCCAGTTCACGCTGATGCTGACGGTAGCTCTGGTGGTGATGGTGATCTTCCTGTTCCTGCGAAATCTGTGGGCGACGGTGATTCCGGCGGTGACCGTTCCGTTATCGCTGATCGGCACCTTTGCTGCGCTTTACGTGCTCGGCTACAGCCTCGACAATTTGTCGCTGATGGCGCTGTCGATCGCGGTCGGTTTCGTCGTCGACGATGCCGTCGTCGTCATCGAGAACATCGTGCGCCATCTCGAGAAAGGCCTCACCCCGATGCAGGCTGCGCTCAAGGGCTCGGCCGAGATCGGATTCACGATCGTCTCCATCACGCTGTCGCTGATCGCAGTGTTCATCCCGCTGTTCCTGATGGGCGGCTATGTCGGCAAGCTGTTCCAGGAATTCGCGATCACGATCACCGCCTCACTGATACTGTCGCTCGTAATCTCGCTGACGCTGACGCCGATGATGTGCTCGCGGCTCTTGAAGGACGACAGCCACAAGAAGCATGGCAGGATCTATCTCGCCTTCGAGTGGGGCTTCGGTTCCCTGCTCGCGCTTTATGCCCGCGGCCTGAAGGTCGTGCTGCGCCATCGCTTCATGACGTTGATGGTGATGCTGAGCACGATCGCACTCACCGGATATCTCTACGTCATCATTCCGAAAGGCTTCTTCCCGCAGGAAGACACCGGCCAGATCGTCGGCATCACCGAAGCCGCACAGGATATCTCGTTCCCGGCGATGTCCGAGCGGCAGCAGGTGCTGGTCGACACGCTGCTGAAGGACCCCGCGATCGATTCGGTGGCGAGCTATATCGGGCCGGGCGGGCCGACCGCGACGCTCAATCAAGGCCGCATCTTCATCATGCTGAAACCCAGGCCACAGCGCAAGGCCAGCGCGGACGAGATCATCAATCGCCTGAGGTCGCGGCTCGCCCATATCCAAGGTATCACCCTCTACATGCAGGCCGCGCAGGACATCACCATCGGCGCGCGGCTGTCGAAGACCCAGTATCAGTACACGTTGACCGACGCGGATTCGGACGAGCTGACGCATTGGTCGGCCATCTTCCTCGAACGGATCAGGGGCCTGCCCTTCGTCACCGACGTTGCCAGCGATCAGGCCAACGCCGGGCCGATGCTGGATGTCACCGTCAATCGCGAAGTGGCGTCGAGCTTCGGCATTCTCCCCTCCACCATCGACAACACGCTGGATGACGCTTTCGGCCAGCGCATCGTCTCGACCATGTTCACTGCGCTGAACCAGTATCACGTCGTGATGGAGGTCTATCCGAGCTTCCAGTACGGGCCCGAGGCACTGAAAGACATCTACGTGAATTCCGCCAGCGGCCAGCAGGTCCCGCTCAGCCAGCTCGTCAAGAGCGAGATCAAGCCGGCGCCGATCCTCATCAACCATCAGAGCATGTTCCCGTCGGTCACCATCTCTTTCAACCTGAAGCCCGGCGCGTCGCTGGGCGAGGCGGTGAGCGGCATTCAGAACATCGAAAAGGAGACCGGCAAGCCGGCGTCGCTCGCGACGTCGTTCCAAGGAAACGCCCAGGCCTTCCAGTCGTCGCTGTCGGGCACCCCGCTCCTGATCGGCGTGGCGCTGATCGTCATCTACATCATTCTCGGCGTGCTTTATGAGAGCTTCATCCATCCGATCACGATCCTGTCGACATTGCCTTCGGCGGGCATCGGCGCGCTATTGCTGCTGATGGCCGTGCATATGGATCTCACCGTCATCGCCATCATCGGCATCATCCTCTTGATCGGTATCGTCAAGAAGAACGGCATCATGCTGGTCGACTTCGCGCTCGAGGTCGAGCGCAACGAGGGCTTGAGCCCGGAAGAGGCGATCTATCGGGCCTGCACCATGCGGTTCCGGCCGATCCTGATGACGACCATGGCGGCGCTGCTCGGCGGCGTGCCGCTGATGGTTGGAACCGGCACCGGGTCGGAGCTGCGCCAGCCGCTCGGCTACACCATCGTCGGCGGCCTGATGCTGTCGCAGGTGCTGACCCTGTACACGACCCCAGTGGTCTACCTCTATCTCGACAGGCTGGGCCAATGGCTCGGCAACACCGGCAAGCGGCACGCCAAGAAGGTGGTTGCGGCGGCAGCAGAATAAGGAAGCGGATATGGATGCACGTGAACTATTGAAGCTCGACATGACCGCGGAGACGATGATCATCGTGACGCCGGAACTGACGGTCGGACATTTCGTTCCAGGCATGCCGCGGGTCTATGCGACGCCGATGATGATCCTGCACATGGAGATCGCCGCAGGTGCCGCCATCTCGGCGGCGCTGCCGAAGGGATTTGTCAGCGTCGGCATGGAGGTGAACGTCCGCCATCTCGCGGCAACTCCGATCGGCCACACCGTACGCGCGACCGCCCGCGTCATCGAGCTCGATTCCAGGCATATCCTGTTCGCGGTCGAAGCCTGGAACGAGGAGCGCAAGATCGGCGAAGGCACCCACCGCCGCGGCCTCGTCAACGTCGCAGAATTCGAGAAGCGGTTCGGCGTGAATGAGAATGCCGCCGCGTGACCGCGGCCTCTGTCTCTCCCTCTCCCCGTCCTTCACGGGGAGAGGGCGGGGTGAGGGGTTGGCTCCGCGAACATGGTGAGAGTTACGTCTGCGGAGAGTCCCCCTCACCCGGAATTCAAGCTTCGCTTGAATTCCGACCTCTCCCCGCGAGCGGGGCGAGGTCAGGTGGCTCGTCGCTTCAGCTCTGCTCCGTCACCGAGCGCACGATCCGGACCGGTATCCCCTTGGATGACGGGGTGAAGCTCATGGGATCATGCGCATAAAGCGGCACCAGCGGGTTGGTCTCGGGATAATAGGCGGCGCAGCAGCCGTTCGGGAAGGAATAGCCGACCACGCGGAAATTGTGCACGCTGCGCTCCATCCCATCAGTCGACAGCGTGACGAGATCGACCCGGTCGCCGTCCGCAAGGTCGCGCTTCTTCATTTCCTCCTCGTTCAGGAACACCACGTCGCGCTGGCCGTATACGCCGCGATAGCGGTCCGACATCGAATAGAGCGTCGTGTTGTACTGATCATGGCTGCGGATGGTGCTCAGCCAGAGCATCTCCGGATCGCTCTCGCAGGTATCTTCGCCAAGTCCATCGAACAGCAGGAAATTGGCTTTTCCCGACGGCGTCATCCAGATGCGCTCGCGCGCGGTCGAAGTGAGATGGAAACCGCCCGGCACGCGGATGCGGGCGTTGTAGCCCTGGAAGATCGGGAACACGTCTTCGATCGCATCGCGAATGCGATCGTAGTCGGCGACAAGGGCCTCCCAGTCCACCACGCTGCGGTTGCCGAGGGTGGCACGCGCGATTCCGGCGATGATCGCAGGCTCGCTCAAAAGATGCTCCGAGGCTGGCTTGTTGCGGCCGCCGGAGGCATGAACCATCGACATCGAATCCTCGACCGTGATCGATTGCGGTCCGGTCGCCTGGATATCGATCTCGGTGCGCCCGAGGCACGGCAGGATCAGCGCATCGCGCCCATGGATCAAATGACTGCGGTTGAGCTTGGTCGAGACATGGACCGTGAGATCGAGATTGCGCAACGCGGCCTGCGTTTGCTGCCAGTCCGGTATAGCCGCAGCGAAATTGCCGCCCATGGCGACGAACACCTTCACCTCGCCGCGAAGCATCGCCTCGAGCGCCGTCACCACATTGTGGCCGTGCGCGGTCGGCGGCTCGAAGCCGAACCGGTGCTCCAGCCTGTCGAGGAACTCCTTTGTCGGCACTTCGGTGATGCCGACGGTGCGGTCGCCCTGCACATTCGAGTGGCCGCGCACCGGACAGAGGCCTGCGCCCTCGCGTCCGATGTGGCCGCGCAAGAGCGCGAGGTTGGCAAGCTGCTGCACATTGCAGGCGCCGCGCTTGTGCTGGGTGATGCCCATGCCATAGACGATGATCGCGCGCTCGGCTTTCATATAGACGTGGGCGGCATGCTCGAGATCCTCGCGCGAGAGACCGGATTGCCGCTCGATATCGGGCCATTGCGCCGCTTTCAGATCCGCGATGAACGCCTCGATGCCGGCGGTATGGCCACGGATGAAATCCCAATCGAGGAGCTCGGGCTTGTCGCTTGCGCGCGCGGCCGCGTCTTCCTCGACCATCACCTTCATGATGCCCTTGAGCGCGGCGATGTCGCCGCCGACGCGCACCTGGTAGAGCGGCGAGCTGATCTTGGTCGCCGACAAGGTCGCCATCTCGATCGGATTCTGCGGATATTGAAAGCGCTCCAACGCCCGCTCGCGGAACGGATTGAAGGAAATGATCGCTGCACCTCGACGCGACGCCTTCCACAGGCTCGTCATCATGCGCGGGCTGTTGGTGCCGGGGTTCTGGCCGAAGATGAAGATGCAGTCCGCCTTGTCGAAGTCGTCGAGCAGCACGGTGCCTTTCCCTACCCCAAGCGACTGCGGCAGGCCGACGCTGGTTGCCTCATGGCACATGTTCGAACAATCAGGAAAATTGTTGGTGCCGTATTCGCGGGCGAAAAGCTGATAGAGGAACGCGGCTTCGTTCGACGTGCGACCTGAGGTGTAGAACTCCGCCGTGTTCGGGTCGGGCAGCGCGTTGAGGTGACGGCCGATGATCGCGAAAGCATCGTCCCAGCTTACCGGACGGTAATGATCAGATGCCCGGTCATAGACCATCGGATGGGTGAGCCGACCGACCATTTCGAGATCGTAATCGCTCCAGCCGGACAACTCGGTGACGGAGTGCTCGGCGAAGAACTCCGGCGTGCAGCGCTTCGCCGTCGCTTCCCAGGCAACCGCCTTGGCGCCGTTCTCGCAGAATTCGAACGACGAGGTATGCTTCGGATCCGGCCAGGCGCAGCCCGGACAGTCGAATCCTTCGGGCTGGTTCATCCGGCTCAGCGTCGTTGCACCCTTTATCGGAACGCGCT
Organism: Bradyrhizobium sp. Arg237L; assembly: GCF_029990105.1. Taxonomy (NCBI): domain Bacteria; kingdom Pseudomonadati; phylum Pseudomonadota; class Alphaproteobacteria; order Hyphomicrobiales; family Nitrobacteraceae; genus Bradyrhizobium; species Bradyrhizobium sp. Arg237L. The sequence continues at coordinate 18,592 of NZ_JAQMIL010000015.1, forward strand.
GCTCGATCAGATGCTCGCTCAGCGCCTTGAGCGCTCCCCACCCGCCGGCCGGCTGATGATAGGGACGGATGGATTTGCGAACGGTCATTGGCGAGGGCCTTTGAAAATGGGCGGGATCGACTGAGTAAAGGAGAGCCGTCCAACAGATGTCTTTCCAAAACGAGGTCGGAATTGCGCAATCGCACCGCCCGCCGCGTGATGAGCTTGCGCATCGCGCTCACGCAACTGCGCGTCATCTGTCATCACGGCAGTGCATTCCGGAAAAACGCGTGTCATTACGGAAGTGAAACGAGGATCGCTTGTCTAACTGTCGACGAACGGTCCGCTGATGAGCGGATCTATGCCGGTCTGATCTTCTCTTTCTGGAGTCTCAATCCATGTTCTCGCGACGAGATCTTCTGGCGGCGTCGGCTGTCGGAGCCGCAATGACCGCATCCGCGCATGCTGCAAGCTTCGGTAACCCGGACGAGCCGCCTCAGGGCGCCATCAATGCCAAGTCGCCTGGAAGTCTGACCGATCCCGGTCCGCAGAATCCGGCCATTGCAAAACAGTTTCCATCCGCATTCACTCCGCCCGCGACCGACGTTGGCGGCCTGCCCACGACCTGGGCGTCCTTCAACAATGCGGCGAGACGCATCCAGAACGGCGGTTGGGCACGGCAGGTCACGGTCGACGATTTCGCGATCTCGACGGAGATATCCGGCGTGAACATGCGCCTCGCCGCCGGCGGCATCCGCGAGCTGCATTGGCATCAGGCCGCCGAGTGGGCGATCATGACCTATGGCACCTGCCGCGTGACCGTTCTCGATGCGCAGGGGCGTCCTTATGTCGGCGACGTCAAGGCGGGCGACCTCTGGTATTTCCCGGCCGGCACGGCGCACTCGCTGCAGGGTCTCGGACCAGACGGATGCGAATTCGTGATCTGCTTCGATGACGGCCACGCCGACGAATTCAATACGCTGCTGCTCTCGGACTGGATGGCTCACACGCCGCCCGAAGTGCTCGCCAAGAATTTCGGCGTTCCCGTCGAGAGCTTCGCGAACATTCCGCTGCACAACCTCTGGATATTCCAGGGCACTGTGCCCGGCGACCTCGCTGCCGACCGCGCTGCGATGAGCAGGAATGCGGAGATGCCGCCGCATCCCTTCATCTTCTCGCTGGAAGGCTCGCGTCCGCTCAAGCAGTCCGATGCCGGCACGATTCACGTTGTCGACAGCACCAACTTCAATGTTTCAACGACCGTCGCGTCGGCGCTGGTCACGCTCAAACCGGGCGCGGTCCGCGAGATGCACTGGCACCCGAACGCCGACGAGTGGCAATACTACATCAAGGGCAAGGGCCGGATGACGGTGTTCAACACCGGCCCCAATGCGCTGACGATGGACTTCAACGCGGGCGACATCGGCTACGTCAAGCGGAACTACGGGCACTATGTCGAGAACGTCGGCGATACCGACCTGCAATTCGTCGGCGTGTTCCGCGCGCCTCGCTATGAGGAAGTCTCGCTGACGAACTGGCTCACGCATACGCCGCCCAAGCTGGTAGCGCAGCATCTGAACATCGACGAAGCGACGATTGCGAAGTGGCCCGACAACAGCCCGGGTATCATGCCGAAGGCATGAACCGGGGTATCATGCCGAAGGCATGAACAAACGCGTCAGTCGGGCAGGCTTATTGCGCCCGCCCGACATCCTCATGGAGAGGCAGGGTGAACTGGAAGGTCGCGCCGGGCCCGGCATTGCGGGTGGCGGACAGCTTTCCGCCATGGGCCTCGACGATCGAGCGGCAGATCGACAATCCCAAGCCAAGGCCGGTCGACTTGGTGGTGAAGAACGCATTGAACAGCCGCTCGGCGTTCTCGTCGGAGAAACCGACGCCGCAGTCCGCCATGATCAGGATGGCCTGATCGGCGTCGAAACTGCGCTGCGATCGGATCAGCAATTCGCGCGGCCGATCCGTGACCGGCTGCATCGCCTCGACGCCATTCATCACCAGGTTCATGACGACCTGCTGCAATTGAACGCGGTCGGCCCGGACGATCAGCGGATCGGCCGCGAGCTCCGTGCGCAGCGTGATCTGCTTGCTCGTGAGCTCGCGCCGCATCAGCACGCGGGCTTCGTTGACGACCTCGTTGATGTCAAGAAGCGCCCGCTCGGTATCGGTCTTGCGTGCCAGCGCCTTAACGCGCCCGATCACGTCGGCCGCCCGGCTGACATCCTTGACGATCCATTCCACCGAGCGCCGCGCATGCTCCATGCCCGCCGCGCCGCGATCGAGCCAGCGCAGGCAGGCTTCGCCGTTGGACATGATCGCGGCCAGCGGCTGGTTCACCTCGTGGGCGATGGAGGATGTCAACTCGCCGAGCGAGATCACGCGCGTGGCGTGCGCGAGGTCCGCCTGCGCGTCGTTGAGCGCGGCCTCGGCCTGCTTGGCGGCCGTGACGTCGGTCACCGCACCGATGTACTCGATGCCATCAGGACCGTCCGTCACCGCATGGGCCAAGGTTCGGATATGCTTCACCGCGCCGTTCGGCATCACCAGCCTGGCATCATGACCGAAATCCACGCCATCCCGGGACGCCTCCTCGAGCAATTGCTGCACGAAATCCCGATCTTCGGGATGCATACGCTGCAGAACGAACTCCAGTGTCGGCGTTGTCGCCGGATCGCATTCAAAGATCCGAAACGTCTCCTCCGACCAACTGATCTCGCCGGTCGCCACCTTCCAGCCGAAACTGCCGGTCCGGCTCAGCCGCTGAGCTTCGGCCAGGTACATTTCGCTCCGCAGCAGCCGGGCCTCGGTCCGCTTCTGCTCATCGAGCGCGGCCAAGAGGTCGCGGCGGGAAAGCTCCAACGATCTCGTCGCCTTTCTCTGCGCCGCACTGATCCAGTTGACGAACAGCGCCGTGATCAAGAACAAGCTCACGCGCGGGATCTGATGAACATCGATCTCGAACGAATGGGTCGGAGTCGTCACAAAATACTCGAACGCCAAACCGGCAAGCGCGGTCGACACCAAGCCCGGGCCGAGGCCCCCAAACCAGGCCGCAAACATGATCGCGCATAGAAACAGCGATACGTACGGTTCGATGTTCAGGTACTCGACCGCGGCCTTGGAGGCGAATAGAGCTGCAGTAACCGACAAGATCGCAATCGCATAACGGGAAAACGTCACCCAAGGCGTCTGATCGATATCGGTCAGTCCCAAACGCCAATCTGAAGGGCCGCGCGGCGCATCGACGGACAAGACCGGCGCACGTGTTTTGCTGCTACGCTGGCCCGGATACATGCCGAATGCTCCTTATGCCGCCCGATCGTGGTATACCTGCTTACGGTCGCTCAGGAGTTCTTCCAACTCAAGACCCGTTGAATTTCCGTGTGGCAGGACTGGACGAGCCGTGAAGGGCGGCCGAGCTGCGGTTTTGGTGATCAGTCGGGACCTGTCCCGCCTACCGACCGACCGGGGTCGGGAAAGCCCGCCGGCCGAAGAATTCAGGACCTTACTGGTCCGGACCTTGCCCACCACGCCCCTGCAGGGCCTGCTCAAGGCTTTGAATCAGATTGTCTGTCTCGAACGGCTTGGTCAAGAGACAGACTGCACCGGCGCTTGCGGCCCGGGCGGACACGGCCGCCTCGGGAAAAGCCGTGATAAAGATGAAAGGTATCTGCGTGCCCCTGGCGCGCAGGCGAAGCAGGAGCTCGACGCCGTTGGTGCCGGGCATATTGACGTCGGCGATCACGCAGGAGGTCAGGTCGAGCACATCCGACTGCAGAAATTCGTCAGCCGACCCGAACGTGAGAACGCCATAACCCAGGGACCTCAGCAGATTGTCGGTCGCGGTACGGACGGACGCATCGTCGTCGATGATGGAAATCATCGGTGTTGTCGGCAAGATCGCTGTCCTTCGGGGAAACGGGGATAAAGCTTCCGCTAGCGCGCGATGACTTTTCCACGAACCGTCAGCCCGCCCTAGATGTTGTCTGGGACACGATCTGCGCGCAAACCCTCCCCGTTTGTCGCGCGGAAAAGCCGGTACCCGCTTCCCCGGATCGTGCACTGGTAGTGGTAAAATGCGCTCTATCGATACAGCGGGGAATCATACTTAGGTTTCTCGCCCACACCTATCGGCGGCGAATCCCGATCATTTCGGCCATCCTGACCAGATCGGCCAGCGATTTTGCGCCCATCTTCTTCATGACGCGGCCACGATGGATTTTGACGGTGATCTCGGCAACACCGATCTGCGCCGCAATCTGCTTGTTCATGAGGCCCGCAGCCACCAAAGCGAGCACTTCGCGTTCACGTTCGGTCAAGGTCTCGAAATGTTCTCGCAGGCCCGTAACGGCTTTCTCCGCCTCGCGCCTTTCGCGATCGCGCTTGATCGCCGTCATCACGGAATCGAGCATATCCTGATCGCGGAACGGCTTGGTCAGGAAGTCGACTGCCCCGCCCTTCATGGCCCGGACGCTCATCGGAATGTCGCCGTGACCGGTCATGAAGATGATGGGAATGTGGACGTCCGCCCTGGCCAATTCGAGCTGGAGATCGAGCCCGCTCAACCCCGGCAGCCGGATGTCCAGCACCAGGCAACTCGCGACATCAGGCAGCTTGCTGTGCAGCAGTTCCGCAGCGGAGCCGAACTCCTGCACCTGTAGGCCCACCGATTGGAACAAGTTGGCAAGCGCCCGTCGTACGCTCTCGTCATCGTCGACGACGAAGACGACTGACTCCTGGCCGTTCGTCAGATCGTAAGGCGACGCAAACGGCTTCATGCGCTATCTCCGCATGCAATGGCCGTATGAAAACTCCACCGGACGGCAGCAGACGGATGTTTCGGATTCAAAACTGATTTTCCGGGTATCGCTGGCCCCTGACGTTAGAACACATCAGGGGAACCTCCGCAATTCTACGGGGATGCCGGGAACAGGACGCAACCATGCTCCGGCGGCGCTGCTGCCATGCCTGCGACAAAATAGCCGATCGGGATCGAAGGGCCAAACTGCGGAAGAGGCTAGAGCATGATCCGGAAAAGTGGAGACCGGTTTTCCGAAAAAGATCATGCTCAAACAAAGAGCTAGAACGGGATGACGATTCGAAGAAAAGTCATCACGCTCTAGCGGCCGACCTCCACACTGGCGGTCGTGCCGGCGACGAGGCGCACTCCATCAGGCACCTGGTCGATGTGAATATGCACGGGTATGCGCTGCGCCAGCCGCACCCAGGTGAAGATCGGGTTGACCGAAGCGAGCCCGCCCTGCCCCGGCTGCGCATTGACGACAGTGATGCCGCGCGCGACCCCGCCGACATGACCACGGATAAGTTGGCTGTAGCCCATCAAGCGGATTGTCGTCGGATCATTGTCGCGAATCCTTCCAAGGCTCGTCTCCTCAAAATAGCCGTCGACCCAGAAGGAATCGGAGTCGACCAGCGAGACCAGGTTTTGGCCGATATTGGCGTAGTCGCCGCGCTGGGCCAGCAGATTCGTCACATAGCCATTGACAGGTGAGCGAACGGTGACACGGCTGAGATTGAGCTCCGCCTTGGCGACCGCGGTCTGATCCGCGGCAACGGCGGCTTGCAGTTGATGCAGCGAGCTTGCCGATTGCTGAAAGACGTCCTTCGAGACCCAGCCTTCTCCGCGCAGCGTCGCCTGCCGTCCTTCGTTGGCACGCGCGTAGTCGAGCGCGGCCTGGTCGCGCGCGACCTGGGCGCGGGCAGCGTCCAACGCGATCTGGTAATCGGCCGGTTCGATCTCGAACAGCACGTCGCCCTTGTGCACCATCTGGTTGTCGGCGACCGGCAGCTTGACGATCCGCCCGGCAATCTCCGGCGCGACGGTCACCACATAAGCCCGCACCATGCCGTCGCGGGTCCACGGCCGCCCCATATAGACATCCCACGCGAACCAGCCGAACAACGCTGCCACCGCGACAGCGCCCAGCGTGAGCAGTACCGGGATCACGGAACTGAGCGACATTTTGCGGCTCGCCCCGCTTGCCGAAGGGCGCGGCAGAGCTTTCCGATCGCCCGCCTCGCCAGCCAATCGCGTCTGAACGTCAGACATCGCTATATCTCAGCCACCACCAGAACCACGCATGAAAGCAGAATAATATAAATCGCGAGCACGAACAGCGCCGGATGCCAGACATGGCGCAGCAGGCCAAGACGCGCCACCATCCGCCGCAGCACGACCAGGATAAGCCAGGCCGCCACCATCAGCAACGAAATGGGGGCGACATAGACGCCAAACAGATTGATCTCGGAAAAGCTCATGGCGGCGATGTTTCGAAATAGGTCTTGTGCTGTGCGAGCGTTTCCGACAGCACGAGGATGCTGCCGCGCGCCCGCTCCCTGACGGGCAATCCCGGCGTCGTGCGCGCGACCGCGGCAAGCTCCCCGTCGAAGTCACCGAGGCGTTCGATCGCAGCCGCGGTATCGGCTTGGACGATGGCATCGAGTGCAACGGTGAACTCCTGATCAAGGTCGAAGCGGCCGGCGACGGGGCGAAGCCGGATGATGGCATTACCCACCACCAGGGCCGATAGAAGATCAGAGCGTGCCGTCGGCTCGGTCGGCTCGGGGAGCGCCTGCAGGTAGTTGTAGATCCGTCCTTCCCACGCCTCCGATGTCAGTTGCAGCCGGTTGGTGGCAAGCCGCCGTAGTTCCCGCAGCGTCCGACTCAGCAGGCGGCGGACACGAAGCTCGGCCGATAACGGCGGCACCATGCGGAACGCAAGCGCAGCCGCTCCGAGTCCTACGAAGATCGCCAGCGCGACATTGTAGAAAGCGAGCGTGTTGTAGGTCATCTGGTTTGCCGGCCCGAGCAGCGGAATGAAAGTCGCAACCAGCGCGATGAAGACCGGCGGCAGCCAGGGTTGAGTCATCAGCGCACCGGCCGGAACGAGGACGAGCCCAATCACGAGACAGAGACCGGCGAAGGATGTCATCTGCGGCAGAAGTGCGAAATTGGCGATGGCCGCGAGCACGGTGGTGATGGCGGCGCCGACCATGAACAGCATGGTGATGCCATAGGCCTGATCGGGCCGCGCCGAGAACAGGGTGAGCGCGATCGCCGCAAAGGCGACGGCAAGCGCGCCATTCGGCCACGCCGTCACGACCCAGAACAATTCGACTGCGGCGATCGCGGTGAACGCGCGTGCCGCATTGAGAACCGAAGGGGCATAGTCCGGGACTGGCAGTCGCTCACGCCGCCGTGCCCGAACGGGCTGCGCGGGATCATTCAGCACGAGCAAGCCACTGAGTGCCTTTCGAAGCGCAAGCAGCGATCGCGCCGCCTCATCGGCGATCAGCTTGACCGACGGCGTCGTACATCCCATCGCGAGCAATCCACGTACGGCTGCGGCACATGACCTGCGCAAACGCGCCGGATCGGTTTGTGCGATCATCGCAACGTCGGCGGATTGCACTGTCAACTCCGTTGGAAGGCTACGCGCGATCTGGCTGATCTCATGCCGCCCTTCTTCGCTTGGCAGCAGATCGAGATGGACGGCCACCCTTCGCCAGGCGGACATCGCGCGGAGAAGACCAGTCGATGCCGACTCTAATTCCCGCATGTGATAGCGAACGTCGTAGGACTCGCCGCCCGCCTCATCCATAAGGGGATCGAGAGCGCCGATCCGTTGCGCCAGACCGAAGCCGATCCGGCGGGATCCCTCTCGCCTTTCCGACAACGTCGCGACGATCTGAGCCAGGATTTCCGTCGCCAGCGCAGCCATCTCCTTCGCCAGCCGCCTTGGCGCATCGCCGAAATCCGTCATCGCCATCACCAGGCCCGAGCACACGATGCCGACGCAGATCTCGCTGGCGCGGTTCACCGCAAGCGTGAAGACCTCGCCATTGGCGCCACCGGTGGCGCCAAGCAGGTCGCTTGCGACGATCGCAGCGGTAAAGCCAGCGAGCGCTGCCGAATAGGACGCGAAATTGCGCAGCAGCGTCGCCACGAAGGCGCAGCCCGCGCTCCAAAGCGCCAGTCCAAGCAGGAATCCGACTCGCTGTTGCGGAAAGAGTGCCGCCAGCATCACGATCGCCACAGCGCCGATCGTCGTCCCGATCAGGCGAAACCAGCCCTTGCGCAGCGCAGCGCCGAGGTGCGGCTGGCTGGCGATCGCGGCCGATGCACCAGCCCAGGACGGAATCTCGAGCTGAAGCCAGAAGCTGAGATAGAGGGCGAGACAAACGCCGGCCCAAAGGCGCAAGCCAAACAGCAGCGCCGACGCCGGGACCTGCAGCCGGTCGGCGAGCCGTCTTGCGTCAGGCAGCCGCCTCGCAGTCCAATCAATCAGGAGCGATGCCGCCGCCCTGGTCATCTGCCTCACCTACGCACATCGGGCAGGCTGCCCGCTGGTTTCGATCGAGGTCATGCCGCATCAGTAATGATCGGTCATGGGACCGACCTTGCCACGGAACACGCGGTAGCCGATCACGATGTAGAGCAGCATGAGTGGGAACACGAACAGGCCCTCGCCCCAGAACATGAAGGCGAGGCTGGAATGCGGTGCGGCCGCCTCCTCGATCGTGATGACGGAGGGGATCATGTAGGGCCAGAACGACAGCGCCAGTGTCCCAAAGGCGGTAACGAAGATCGTCACCACCATGTGGAACGGCCAGTAATCGTCATGGCGCAGGATGCTGGTGGCAAGCACCAGCGCCGCGCCGGCGCCGATCGCCGGAAACACGAACAGATACGGCCTTTCGGTCCACCGCTGCAGGATCGGAAGATTCTCGATGAGCGCATGGGCAAAGACGACGACCAGGAACACCAGCACCGCGATCGCAAGGATCGGGATCTGGCGGCGCGCGGTGGCGCGAACGGACCCCTCGCTCTTCCTCACCAGCCAGCAGGCTCCGAGCAGCGCGTATCCAAGGCAAAGGCCGATACCGCACAGCACCGAAAATCCGCTCAGCCACCCAAGCGCGCCGCCGGAATATTCGCCATTGGTGAATTGCAGTCCTTCGACCAACCCTCCGACCATCACGCCTTGCATGAAGCTTGCGGCAAGTGAGCCGCCGGAAAAGGACAGGTCCCACACCCAGCGCGAGGCCAGCGCCTTGTTGCGGAACTCGAATGCTACGCCGCGCAGGATCAACCCCAGCAGCATGACGATGACGGGGATATAGAAGGCGGAGAGCAGTATCGAATAGGCCGCGGGAAAGGCGCCCCACAGAATCACGCCCGCGACGACGAGCCAGGTCTCGTTGCCATCCCAGACCGGCGCGACGGTATGCAGCATTTCGTTTCGATCCTTCTCGTTCTTCGCCAGGCCGAACAGCATGCCGACGCCGAGATCGAATCCATCGAGCAAGAGATAGATCAGGATACTGATAGCGAGCAGCGCAACCCAGAACATCACCATGTCTATTCTCCCGCACTGATATAGCTGCGCGTGGCGACCGAGGGCTGGTCCGCCATCGACATTGGCCGGTTCGGCGCAGCTTCGCGCGGCTCCGTGGTCGGAATTCCGGCCGGGCCGGCACGCAGCAGCCGATAGATGTAGTAGGTGCCGAACGAAAAGATGAACGCATAGACCAGGACGAACAGGATCAGCGTGGTCAAGGCGGCGGACGCGGTGAGGAACGGCGTCATCGCATCAGCCGTGCGCAGCACGCCATAGACGGTCCAGGGCTGACGGCCGACTTCCGCGGTGTACCAGCCGGTGAGGATCGCGATCCATGGCAGCGGAAAGCTGAGGAAGATGCCCCAGAGCAGCAGGCGGCTGCGCTCGAGGCGATGCTTGAGCTCGAGATAGGTCCCGAGCCACGCCAGTCCCAGCATCAGGAGACCGCAGCCGACCATGATGCGGAAGGTGAAGAACGGGATGATCACGGGCGGCCGGTCCTGCGGTGGAAATGTCGTCAGCCCGACTTCCTTCGACGTCAGGCTCATGCTGCCGATGATGCTGCCGAGCACGGGAATGCTGATCGCGTATTTGTTGGACTCCGTACTCGGATCGGGGATCGCGATCAGCACCTCGGAGGCTGGCTGCTCGTCATGCCAGCGGGCCTCGATCGCGGCGAATTTCGCCGGCTGATAATCGTGGACGTAATCGCCGACGAGATGTCCGATGAAGAGTTGGATCGGAAGCAGCACCGCCGCAAGCGAAAGGCCCATGCGCAGCATGACCCGCGCCTCGGCGTAATAGGTCCGCCGCAGCAGGTACCACGCGCCCGTCGCCGCCACACAGAACGCGCCGGTCAGGAAGGATGCCAACAGCATGTGCGGAAAGCGCACCCAGACCACGCGATTGAAGAGGATCGCGACCCAGTCGTCGGGGGCGAACTGTCCTTTCTCCATGACATAGCCGACGGGCGCCTGCATCCAACTATTGTTGACCATGATCCAGAACGCCGAAAGCGTCGTCCCCAACGCCACCATGGCGGTGGAGAACAGATAGAACCATGGCGGCACGCGATTGCGGCCGAAGATGAGGATACCGAAGAAGCTGGCCTCCAGCATGAAGGCAGTGAATGTCTCGTAAGAGAGCAGCGGCCCCTGGATCGGTCCCGACATCTTGGCCAGCACGCTCCAGTTGGTGCCGAACTGGAACCCCATGACCACGCCCGACACCACGCCCATGCCGAAGGCGACGCCGAAGATCTTGAGCCAGAACTCGAACAGCGTCCGGTACACCTGTTTGCCGGTACGCATGTGCATCGCTTCGAGAACGGTCAGCCAGGCGGCAAGGCCGATCGTGAACGAGGGGAAGATAATGTGAAACGAGATGGTGAACGCAAACTGCAATCGCGACAGAAGAAGTGCCGTGACGTCCATCGAAAGTCTCCTGTCCTCTCAAGCTCGCTGCGCTGCCGACGTCGGCGTGGCGGCCGGCGGTGGAATGTTGTCGACCTTCAGAACCTGGGCGGTCGTCGCACGGATGCGCCGGCAGAAATCCGCATCATCGATCAGCGATATGCCGTAGGAGGGGATGATCTGCTTCAGCTTGGGCAGCCAGGCATTCGCCGTGAGCTCACCGGCAAAGCACTTCTCCAGCACGCTGATGGCGATGAAGGCCGCGGTCGAGGCGCCCGGCGAAGCGCCGAGCAGCGCGACCAGCGAATGATCAGCAGCACCGACCAGTTCGGTTCCGAACTCGAGCAGTCCGCCGCGCTTGACGTCAGGCTTGATGATCTGGACGCGCTGGCCGGCGACCTGCAATCGCCAGTCCTTCGGATCGGCATTCGGAAAATACTGGTCGAGCGTCGCCAGGCGATGGCTTTCGGATTGCAGCACCTGCCCGATCAGATATTCGGTCAGATCGAAATTGTCGCGCGCCACCGCAAGCAGCGGTTCGACGTTGGCGGGCCGGATCGACTCGAACAAATCGAGCCGCGATCCGTGCTTGAGGAACTTGCTCGAGAAGCCGGCATAGGGACCGAACAGGAGCGAGTGCTGCCCGCCGATGACGCGGGTGTCGAGATGCGGCACCGACATTGGCGGCGAGCCGACCGCGGCCTTGCCATAGACCTTGGCGTGGTGACGCTTGTTGACCGCGGGATCGTCGCAGCGCAGCCAGATTCCCGAGACGGGGAAGCCGCCATAGCCGTGGCCTTCCGGAATACCGGATTTCTGCAAGAGCGGCAGCGCGCCGCCGCCGGCGCCGATGAACACGAACTTCGCCTTGACCGACCGCTTCTCGCCGGTGTCGGTATCGCGAACCTCGATCTGCCAACGACCGTCCTGATCGTGGACGAGATCGGTGACGACGCTCTTGTAGTGGACAGCGCAGCCGGGCTGGCTGACGAGATGATGAACCAGATGATGGGTCAGCGACCCGTAGTCGACATCGGTGCCGGTGATGATCCGTGTTGCAGCGACCGGATCGTCGCCACTGCGGCCTTCCATCACCAGCGGCACCCAGTCGGCGATTTGCTTCGGATCCTCGGTATACTCCATGCCCTCATAGCAATGATGAGCCGACATCGCCTTGAAGCGCTTGTTGAGGAAGCCGACATTGTCGGCGCCCGACACGAAGCTCATATGCGGAACCGGGTGAATGAAGGAGCGCGGATCCGAGATCGCGCCCTTGCCGACCAGGTAGGACCAGAACTGCCGCGACAGGTCGAATTCGACGTTGACCTGCAGCGCCTTGGAAATGTCGATGCTGCCGTCCGCACGCTCCGGCGTGTAGTTCATCTCGCAATTGGCGGCGTGCCCGGTGCCGGCATTGTTCCAGGCATCCGAGCTTTCCAGCCCGCAATCCTCCAGGACCTCGAACATCGAGATGGTGAGCTGTGGCTCCAGTTCCTTGAGGAAGACGCCTACCGTAGCGCTCATGATGCCTGCGCCGATGAGGACGACGTCCGGTTCACCAGTGGGGGTGCTCTGCATGGATGTCTCCTTGCGGGTTTGGATGTCGCTGTCCTGAACGGCTCACGCCGAGGCCGGCTGGTGCTCCTTGGTGCGGAACGGCACATGCGCGCCGGGGTGCAGCACCACATAGGCGCGGCGCCAGGACGAATCGTCGGTCAGCTTCCAGCTATGCCCGGAGCCGACGGTGTCTTCCGCCAGCAGGATGTCGCCGGGATGCAACAGGAAATGCTCGCCGTCGCGGGTCTGGAAATCGAGCGTTCCGGAGAGCGTGATCACCAGTTGGCGGATCGGCGCGGTGTGCCAGGCGAACGCGCCGCCCGATGCCGTCTCCTGGAAGGAGATGGTGACGACGTCGACCTTGCTGCTGAGCCAGTCGCCGCGCTGGCCGGGTTCAAGATCGATGAGCCCTTCCTCGAAATGCGAATTGCTGTCCTCACCGGTCCATAACCTGACGCATCTGATCATGCTGTGCTCCTTCAGCGTGTCGGTGTGCCGGCTTTGACCGGCGCATTGCCCTGGGCCACATACGGCTTGACCATTTTGGCGGGATCGACGATGCGGTCGAACTCCGACTCGCTGACGAAGCCGAGCTTCAGCGCCGCCGCTTTCAGCGTGAGATCGTTGTCCATCGCATAGTGCGCGATCGCCGAGGCCTTGTCGTAGCCGATCACGGGCGCGAGCGCGGTGACCAGCATCAGCGAGCGCTCGACATATTCCTTGATCTTCTTCTGGTTCGGCTTGGTGCCCTCGACCAGGAACCTGCGGAAATTCGTGCAGCCGTCGGTCAGGATCGTGATCGACTGGGCGATGTTGTGGATCATCAGCGGCTTGTAGACGTTCATCTCCAGATAGCCGCTGGCTCCGCCGAACCCGACCGCGACGTCGTTCGCCATCACCTGCACCGCGATCATCGTCAGCGCCTCGGCCTGGGTCGGGTTGACCTTGCCCGGCATGATCGAGGAGCCCGGCTCGTTCTCGGGAATCATCAGTTCGGCAAAGCCGGCGCGCGGGCCGCAGGACATCAGGCGGATGTCGTTGCCGATCTTGTAGAGCGACACTGCAAGCGTGCGCATCGTGCCGGAAAGCTGCACCAGCGCATCATGCGCGCCCTGCACGGTGAATTTGTTCGGCGCGCTGACGAAGGGCAGTCCCGTCAGGCGTGCGATTTCGCTGGCGACCGCCTCGGCAAAGCCCGGCGCCGCATTGATGCCGGTGCCCACCGCGGTGCCGCCAAGCGCGAGCCGGAACACGCCCTTGAGCGCGTCCTCGATCCGCGCAAGGTCATCGGCGAGCATGCCGGCATAGCCCGACCATTCCTGGCCGAGCGTCAGCGGCGTCGCATCCTGCATGTGGGTGCGGCCGATCTTGACGACGTCGTCCCACTGCCTGGCCTTGGCATCGATCGCATCGTGCAGGGCCTTCACCGCGGGAACAAGGCGCTGCGTCACGTTGACGGCGGCCGCGATGTACATGGCGGAAGGAAAACTGTCGTTCGACGATTGCGACATGTTGACGTGATCGTTCGGATGAACCGGATGCTTGCTGCCGAGCGGCGTTCCCGCGAGCTGGCAGCATCGGTTCGAGATCACCTCGTTGACGTTCATGTTGAATTGCGTGCCACTGCCTGTCATCCAGACATGCAGCGGAAACATGTCGTGATGCTGGCCCTGCAGGATCTCGTCACAGACATGGACGATCAGCTTGTGGACCTTGGTATCGAGCCGCTTGCCGGCATGGTTGGCGTTCGCGGCCGCTTTCTTCAGGATCGCGTAGGACTGGATCATCTCGCGGGGCATCAGATCCTTACCGATGCTGAAATGCTCGAGCGAACGCTGGGTCTGGGCGCCCCAGAGCTTGTCGGCGGGGACATCGACTTCACCAAGACTGTCGGTTTCCTTGCGGAGGTCATTCATCGCAGCCTCTCTTTGCGCGCGGTTCGGAAAACAAGCATTGACGCCTCACAATAAGGCTACGTTCGGTGCCGCGTTCAGGCTTCCTGAAACGAACGTCTTTTACGGAATTGCATGGCAGGACTGCGCCGCCGCAATCTTCACCAACTCTCTGTCGTCACGAGCAAGAACGAGCGAGCGCCGCCGCAGAAGGACGCGCGCGCAAACCATGCAAACGCATCGGCGCGTGCGGCCGCGATTCCGTTATCTCATTACTTACTTGGACCGATGCCGCGGCGGCATTCACGCCGTCGCAAAGCCATCGCCCGTCTCAACCGGACGCCGGTGCACTCCCTGTGCGAAGACGATACGATCTGGATGCGTGAACACTTCGTAGCCGTCATCGCGCGCAACCGCGATCAAGGTGATCCCGGCGTCGTCAGCGGTCTTGATCGCGAGCGTCGTCGGCGCGGAAACGGCGACGATGACGGGCGCGCCCATCATGGCCGTCTTCTGCACCATCTCGACCGAGATGCGGCTCGTGAGCAGAATGGCGCCGTTCGAGACCGACCTGTTGTGACGGATCAGCGCGCCGGCAAGCTTGTCGAGTGCATTGTGGCGGCCGACATCCTCACGCACCGGGCCGACGCCGCCATCGGCCTGCCAGAAAGCGGCCGCATGCACGGCGCGGGTTCTCTGGTTGAGGTCCTGTAGCGACGGAAGCGCGCGCATGGCCTCCAAGAGATCGCGTGCATCGAACGTCGCGCCCTTCTTCACCCTGGGAACCGCGCGCCTCGCCTGCACAAGGCTTTCGATGCCACAAAGCCCGCAGCCGACGGGGCCCACGGAGGCGCGCCGCCGCGCGAACAAGGCCGCCGTCCGATTTTCTGCAAGCCAGATCCGCACCTCGATGCCGAGATCAGTCTCGATCAGATCAAGGCTCCTGATCTCGTCGGCACGGGCAACGATGCCCTCGGTCACGGCGAAGCCAATGCCGAAATCCTTTAGATCGGCGGGCGTCGCCATCATCACGGCATAGGTCGATCCGTCGAAGGTCAGCGCAATGGCGGTCTCCTCCGCCACCGCCCGCGACGATGAACTCGCGCGGCCACCCCGCCAGTTGAGGCCGGCCCGTTCGATGAAAGCACCATTGGCGGCCATGATCACCTCAGCTCGGGTTTGGCGTTGGATTCGCCTCGGGTTGCGCGGCTCAGGTCAGGAGTTCCTGTTCCGCGTCGCTTCGTAGAGGAACCAAGTCCGGCGCTCGGTCTCGTCGATCCAGTTTTCGAGCAGGCTCGCGGTGGCGACGTCGCCATACTCGTCACAGACATTGTGAACCTGGCGCATCTCGCGCGTGAGCTGCTGGTTGTCGCTGCCCAGTTCAGCCAGCATGTCCTGCGGATCGACGTAGTCGGCATCGTTGTCGAGGATGCGCTGCTGGCGCGAGACCTGACCGATCGAGCGGATCGTGGTGCCGCCGATCTTGCGCGCGCGTTCCGCGATCGGGTCGGTCATCGCGAAGATCTGGTCGGATTGCTCGTCGAGCAGAAGGTGGTAGTCACGGAAGTGGCGGCCCGACATGTGCCAATGGAAGTTCTTGGTTTTGAGATAGAGTGCAAACACGTCGGCCAGCAGGGCGCTGAGCGCTGCCGAGATATCGCGCGTCGCGTCGGCTTTCAGATCGGTCGGGCTTTGCAATTCGGGGCGCGTGGACTTGAGCATTCGTGCCATCCTTGTTTCTTGGTCGACGGCACCAGCGTTTCCGGGCCGTCCTTGACGGTTGCGATACCGTGCATCGGGAAGCGTATCTTTCCAGAGCCTGCGGACTCTTTCGGATTCGCACGGATTTCGGGACAATCTTCCGCATTGGTTGCGAACGCGCGCGGAACGGGGCCGCGTCAGACTTTGCGAAAACTCGCGCGGAACTGGCTCGGCGTGATCCCGAGGCGCTTGACGAATACGACGCGCATATGCTCGGCGCTGCTGAAGCCGCTTTCATGCGCGACCACTTTCAGCGGGAGGTCGGAACCTTCGAGGCGGTTGCGCGCGGCATCGATGCGCGCGCTTTCGACGAATTCGGCCGGCGTCACATTGGTCTCGCGCTTGAACGCGCGGGCAAAACTGCGCACGCTCATTCCGGCGACCTGCGCCAGTACATCGACACCGTTCGCCTCGCGCAAATGCGCCATCACATGGGCGTGCACGCGCGCGATCGGCGAATCCTTCTGGGCCGGCGGCACGAGATAGGGACTGAACTGGGACTGCCCGCCCTGCCGCTGCGCCACGACGACGAGCCGCTTGGCGACCGCGAGAGCGACTTCCGGCCCATGATCATCCTGTACGATCGCGAGCGCGAGGTCGATTCCCGCAGTGACGCCCGCCGAGGTCAGCAGCGGCCCGTCACGCAGATAGATGCGGTCAAACTCGACCTTCGCCTTCGGGAACTGCCGGGCGAGACTGGGCGCATTCTGCCAATGTGTCGTCACCGTCTTGCCGTCGATCAGGCCGGCGTGGCCGAGCGCAAACGCACCGGTGCATATCGAGCCATATTGTGGGGAGCGCGAGGCGATCTTGCCGAGCCAGTCGACAAGCCGCGGATCCGGCGGCGTGGTCGGAAGCTCCGGTCCGCCGGCGACCAGCGCGAGATCGAACGCCTGCTCCGCATCGGCAAATGTCATCTCCGGCGTGATCGACATCCCGTTTGACGCCCGGTACGGCTGCCGTTCGGCGCCGATCAGCGTGAGGCGGTAGCCGCGATCCGTTCCCACGAAACCATTCGTCTCGATAAAAACGTCGAGCGGACCTGCGACATCGAGCGCCTGCACTCCCGGAAAGATCGCCAGCGCGACCGCCTTCATCGACCAACAATCCAGTTCCCGCGCGTGGATGCGCGCGACGACTATGCATGGAATCCTGCCAGCCGGCCATGCATTTCAGCCAGGTGCTTCTTGCACGAACGCCATCGGCAGAAAAGCGTGGTGTTTTGACGGTTTCGCAGGGATCGGCATCGTTGTTCGTGCCCACGCAAAGCATCAGTTAGTCGGCGAGCAATCCACCAAGACCATAAGGAGATCAGGTCATGACGAAGATCATTGCCGGTATCACCATTCCCGACAGCAAGCTTGCGCGAGAAGTCGACGAACTGGTTCGCGACACCGAATCGGAACTGCTCTACCACCATTCCAACCGCGTCTTCCTGTTCGGCGCGCTGGCCGGGCAGCGCGCCGGGCTGAAGGTCAACCATGAGCTGCTTTATGTCGGCGCGATGTTCCACGACATGGGCTTGCAGGCGCCCTATGCCAGCACCAACGAGCGCTTCGAGGTCGACGGCGCCAATGCCGCCGCAAAATTCCTCCGCGCCCATCGCATCAATGAGCGCGATGTCGAGGACGTCTGGGACGCGATCGCGCTGCACACCACGCCTGATATCCCGAAGCACAAGCGGCCGGTGGTCGCGCTGGTGACGGCCGGCGTCGAGATGGATGTGCTGGGGCTGGAATTCGACTCCTTCACCGCCGCACAGCGCCATGAGGTCTGCGCCCACCATCCGCGCGGCCACGACTTCAAGAACGGCATCATCGATGCGTTTGCTGCCGGGACGATCAAGAAGCCGGGGACGACCTTCGGCAACGTCAAGGCGGACGTGCTGGCGCTGCGCGACCCGACCTACCACCGGATCAATTTCTGCGACGTCATCCTGAACTCGAAATGGTCGGAATGACGAAGGCCGAGCATCAACGATCAAGCATGGAGAACGATCATGACCATCACGAACGCCGTCGGCTCGGTGGGCACTGAACCCAAGAAGAACTTCTTCCGGAAGCAGCGCCAACGGATCGAGCAACGCCTCGACTATTGGCTCGACGTCGCGCTGGAAGACAGTTTTCCATGCAGCGACCCGATCTCCTCGATGCGGACCGATTGAAGCGAGAAGGAATAGACACTTTACCACCTATGCGGATTCGGCGTGAACCTCCGATCTGGCGGCTGGTTGCCTTAACCTGCGGTGCCCGGCATGCTAGGCCACCTCGATCCGTTCCCTCCGAGAAGGCCCGAACAGCGCAATGTCCGACCAGTTCTCCAACGCCCAGCAGATCCGCAAACCAGCCGTCACCTCCAAGGGCGGCATCGTCGCTTCGCAGTCGCGAAGAGCCGCCGAGGTCGGCGCGGCCGTGCTGGCGGCGGGTGGCGATTGCGTCGATGCCGTGGTCGCGACCACCTTTGCGCTCGGCGTGGTGGAGCCCTGGATGAGCGGGATCGGCGGCGGCGGCGCGATGGTGCTCTACCGCGCCCGCGAAAACCGCTATGAGGTGATCGACTACGGCATGCGGGCGCCGAACAGCCTTCGCATCGAGGATTATCCGCTGACCGGCGACGGCACCGCCTCCGACCTCTTTCCCTGGGCGCGAGTGAAGGACGACCGCAACCTGCATGGCCCCGGCTCGATCGCGGTGCCCGGTGTGGTGGCGGGCATGGAGGAGGCGCATCGCCGCCATGCCAAATTGCCGTGGAAGGACTTGCTCAAGCCAAGCGTCGATCTCGCCGCGGAAGGCCTGTTGGTCGACTGGTGGACCACGCTGATGATCGCAAGCTCGGCCGCCGATCTCCGCCGCTATCCGGCCAGCGCCGCTGCCTATCTGCAGGATGGCCTGCCGCCGAATGCGCAATGGGGCATCAAGTCGGTGGTGCGGCTGCCGCAGGACCGGCTGAAGGCAACCATGGCGCAGCTTGCCGCCGAAGGACCGCGCGACTTCTATGAGGGTGGCCTGGCGCGCAGCATCGCCGCCGATATCAGCGAGAGCGGCGGCGCGCTATCTGTCGAGGATCTGGCCGCGTTCCGCGCTCACGTTCGCGAGCCGCTGCGCATCTCCTATCGCGGCGGCTACGTCTATGCGGCGCCCGAACTGACCGCCGGGCCGACACTCGCGCATACGCTGCGCCTGCTGCAGCAGAGCGTGCAGCCCTCGCCCTCCCCGGATGCCGCCGCCTACACGGCTTACGCGCAGGCGCTGCAGACCGCCTATCGCGAACGCCTGCAGGGCATGGGCGATGCCGACGGCCGCCGCTCGCTCGGTGCGGAAGCGGTCGCGCCTGCCTGCACCACGCATTTCTCCGTCGTGGACCGCGACGGCAACATGGCGGCGGTGACGCAAACGCTGCTGTCGACCTTCGGCTCGAAATTCGTGACGCCGCAAACCGGCATCACCATGAACAACGGCATCATGTGGTTCGATCCGACGCCGGGCACGCCGAACTCGCTGGCGCCCGGCAAGCGCTGCCTGACCAACTACACGCCGGTCGTGGCGCAGGCCGCCGATGGCCGGCGCCTCGCCGTCGGCGCCTCCGGCGGCCGGCGCATCCTGCCGGCGGTGACGCAGCTTCTCTCCTTCGTGATGGACTACGGCATGGACCTCGATGCAGCCATCCACCAGCCCAGGATCGACGCCAGCGAAGGCGCGATCGTGATCGGCGACGTGCGGCTGCCGCCAGTAGCGCGCGAGGCGCTGCGCGCACGGTTCGACTATGAGGAAGCGCGCATGCAGACGATGCCGCTGAAATTCGCCTGCCCCAGCGTGGTGCTGCGCGACGGCGCCACCAACAGCGGCGCCACCGAGCCGTTCCACGCCTGGAGCGAAGCGATGGCGGAAGGGTAGAGCGTTTTCGAGCGAAGCGGACACCGGTTCGCGTGAAGAAACGCGTCAAAACGAGAAATCGGAACTTCGGTTCTGATCCAATCAGAACCGAAGTTCTGACGCACAGGCTGCTCAGCTCAGCCCGATATCGCCGCCGACAGCACCGCTTCAAGTTCCTGCCTGACATC
This sequence comes from Bradyrhizobium sp. Arg237L, assembly GCF_029990105.1. NCBI lineage: Bacteria > Pseudomonadati > Pseudomonadota > Alphaproteobacteria > Hyphomicrobiales > Nitrobacteraceae > Bradyrhizobium > Bradyrhizobium sp. Arg237L. The sequence goes on from NZ_JAQMIL010000015.1 coordinate 38,630, forward strand.
GTCGAGTGGCTGCGCGTTGCGCGCCGCGCGGCACATCGCGAGCGTTCCCTCGACGGAAGCGACGACCAGCGCGGCCAGCCGCCGCGCGCGGGCCGGCGGCACGCCGTCGCGGCGTAACGCGGCGATCATGATCCGCTGCCAATCCGCGAACACACCGTCGGCGAGATCGAGCAAGTGACGTTGCGCGGCTTCGTCCGGCGCTCCCGCATTGTCCATCGCATCAGAGACATATTGCTCGACCGCCACGGCCAGCACCGGACAGCCGGCCTGAAATTTGCTCCGCTCAAGCGTTTGCCGCCACAGTGCGATGAAGGCGCGCAGGCCATCGATCGCGCCGCGCTCGCGCGTCAGATGGTCCAGCGGCTTGCTCACCTGTGCGCCGGCAAAGACGATCGCGTCTTCGATCAACTGCTGCTTGCCGCGCGGAAAATGATGGCTGACCGAGCCGCGCGGCGTGCCGGTATGGCGCACCACCTCGCGCATGCTGGTGGCGTTGACGCCGCGCCGGCTCAGGAGGTCGGCCGCCCCCGCCACCATCTTTGCTCTCGTACCTGACGTCATCGGCGTCCCTCGGATTTCGGCAAACCAGACTAGACTATGACACTTGACATAGCCAGCCCGATATGCGGCTATGTCAGGTGTCATAGCAACCAACCGGACGAGAGTGGCGCGATGACGAATCCTGACAACGAAAGGGAGGGAATATGACCACGCCAGGCAGCATTCGGACTGAAGCACACGACCACATCTTCAAGATCGTCATCGACAACCCGGCCAAAAAGAACGCCTTCTCGCCGGCGATGATGGAGCAGCTCTCCGACGCGCTGACCGAGCTGCACAACAACGACGCCTATTGGGTCGGCGTCATCTGCGCCGAGGGCAAGGATTTCACGGCCGGCCTCGACATGCCGAAATTCTTCGGCCCCACCGCCGAGAAGCGCAATCTCAAGGAAGGCAATGTCGACGCGTTCGGTCTTTCCAAGCGCTGCAGGAAGCCGATCGTCACAGCCGTGCAGGGCATCGTGTTCACGATCGGCATCGAGCTGATGCTGGCGGGCGACATCGTCGTTGCCGCCGATGACAGCCGGTTCTGCCAGATGGAAGCAAAGCGCGGGATCGCTCCCCTCGGCGGCGCGCATTTCCGCTTCCTGTCGCGCACCGGGTGGGGCAATGCGATGTATCACCTGTTCCTGTGCGACGAATTCACGGCGCAGCGCGCCTACGAGATCGGCCTGGTGCAGGAGGTGGTGCCGGCGGGCCAGCAGATCGCCCGCGCGATGGAGCTTGCCGCGATGATCGCGCGCAACGCGCCGCTCGGCATCCAGGCAACCAAGGAAGCAGCCGCGAAATATATCGAGGGCGGCGAGGCCGCCGCGATCGCCTTTATCCCATCGATCCGCGAATGCGTCCTGAACAGCGCCGACGCCCGCGAAGGCATTCAGTCCTTCATCGAGCGGCGGCCTGCGATGTTCCAGGGACGGTGACGCGGCTCAGCTCGAGAGCCGGGTCAGGAGATCATCGATCCGGATCGGGAAGCGGCGGACGCGAACGCCGGTGGCGTGCCAGACCGCATTGGCGACGGCACCGGCGCTTCCGGTGACGCCGATCTCACCGACGCCCTTGATGCCGAGCGCGTTCACATGCGGATCGTGCTCGTCGACGGTCAGCACATCGAGCGACGGCACATCGGCGTTCACAGGGATGTGGTACTCGGCGAGATTCGCGTTCAGGATCCGGCCGGAGCGGTGGTCCATGACGGCTTCCTCGTGCAGCGCGAACGATACGCCCCAGATCATGCCGCCAAAGAGCTGGCTCTGGACCAGGCGCGGATTGATGATGCGGCCGGCGGCAAAGGCGCCGACCAGACGCGTGACGCGGATCTGGCCGAGTTCGGGATCGACCTTCACCTCCGCGAAAACAGCGCCATGGGCGTGCATGGCGTAGCTCGACTGCGCCGCCGGATCGGCCGCACCGCCGCCGCTGGCCTCGATCTCGGCGACGCCGGCGCGCGTGAGGATGTCCGCATAGCTCTCGCTACGCGCTTCATCGTCGCGGCGGAACAGCCGCCCTTCCCGCGCGATCACCCCGGCATTACCGGCGCCGAACAGCGGTGAACGCTGGTCGTTGGTCGCGAGATCGGCAAGCTTTGCGATCACGGCCGCGCCGGCGTTGTGGATCGCAGCACCGGCAGTTGCGGTATGAGCCGAGCCGCCGGCGATGCCGGCGTCCGGCAAATCCGACGTGCCCGACCTGAACTCGACCTGATCGATGCCGAGCCCGAGTCCATCGGCCGCGATCTGGGCGAGCGCGGTCCACGCGCCCTGCCCCATGTCATGCGCGCCGCTCTCCATGATGCCGGAGCCGTCGCTGCGGATCACCGCGCGCGCCTGCGCCTGGAACATCAGCGCCGGAAAGGTCGCCGTGCCCATGCCCCAGCCGACCAGGAAGCCATCATCATCGCGCATCTGCCGTGGCGCGAGCGGACGCCCTGCCCAGCCGAAACGTTCGGCGCCCTTGGCATAGCACTGCCGCAGCGCCTTCGAGGAGAACGGCTTGCCGGAGATCGGCTCAACCTCGGCGTAGTTCTTCAGCCGAAAATCGAGCGGGTCCATTCCACACGCCACGGCGATCTCGTCGATGGCGCTCTCCAGCGCGATCGAGCCGGTCGCCTCGCCCGGCGCGCGCATGAACAGCGGCGTGCCGGTATCGACGCGCACCGCTTCATGCGAGGTCTTGATCGCGGGGCTTGCATAGAGCGTGTGCGAGGCGTCGGCGGCCGGCTCGTAGAAATCATCGAAGGTGCTGGTCGTGACCTTCGCGTGATGATCGATCGCCGTCAGCCGGCCTTCGCCGTCGGCGCCGATGCGCAGCGTCTGCCGGGTCGGCGGACGATGGCCGACCGGGCCATACATCTGGTCACGGCGCAGCACGAGCTTGACCCGACGTCCCACCAGCTTCGCCGCCATGATGCCCAGCACTTGCGGCCCTGACACCAGGCCCTTGGAGCCGAAACCACCGCCGAGGAACGGGCTGCGGATATGGATATTAACAGGCGGAATGCCGAGCAGTCCACCGAGCCGCATCTGTGCCATCGCCATGCCCTGGCTCGGCGTATCGATCGAAAGCTTGTCGCCGTCCCAGGCCGCGACCATCGCGTGCGGCTCCATCGCATTGTGGTACTGCGCGGACGTTTCATACGTCGCCTCGATGCGGTTCGACGCGCCGGCGAGCGCGGCGTCGACATCGCCATGCCGGACCTCGGCCGGATTGCCGATACCGACCACCGGCGGCAAATAGCTCTCGGCGCCATCGAGGCCGACCCGCGCGGGCTCGACGTGATATTGCGGCGACAGCAGTGCGGCACCTTCAGTCGCGGCTTCCAGCGTCTCAGCGATCACGACCGCGATCGCCTGGTTTGCATAGCGCACCTCGTCGTTCTGCAGGAGCTCCATCTTGAACGCGAAAGGATTGGGCTTGCCGTCCGGGTCTTCGGCAAGCGGCGGCTTGTGCGAGGGCGTCATCACGTCGACGACGCCGGGATAGCGCTTGGCAGCATCGACATCGAGGGAGGTCACACGGCCGCGCGCGATGGTGGAGACGGCGATCACGGCATAGAGCATTCCCGCCGGGTGATTATCGGCGGCATAGCGGGCTTGGCCCTTGACCTTCAAGACGCCGTCGCGGCGGGTCAGCGGCTGGCCGATGTTCGAGCCGTGCCTGAGATGGGCGGGATCGCGGGTGAGCTCAAGCGACATGGCGCACTCCTGATGAGAAGGGAGAGCCGGGAAGCGCGGGAATGCGCGCCGGTGTGCCCGCGGTGGCGAGCGTCAGCGCCCGCACCACGATACGCTCTGCGAGTTCGATCTTGAACGCGTTGTCGCCGGACGGCTTTGCATCGGCGAGCGCGATGCGCGCCGCCTCGCGGAAGCCGGCCGCATCGGGCGCGACGCCGGCAAGACTCTGGTCCGCCGCCCGCGCGCGCCAGGGTTTTGCCGCGACGCCGCCGAGCGCGAGCCGCGCTTCACGGATCAGACCTTGCTCAATCCGCAGGCTTGCGGCGGCGGACACGACCGCGAATGCATACGAGGTGCGCTCGCGAACCTTGATATAGCGTGTATACGCGGCAAAGCCACGCGCCTCGGGCGGAAGCCGCAGCGCGACGATCAGATCACCGCGCTCGAGCAAAGTTTCCCGCTGCGGCGTATCGCCGGGCAGGCGGTGCAGCGCCTCGAGCGCCACCTCGCGCCGCCCGCCCTTGCCCTCGATCTCCACGACCGCATCGAGCGCAACCAGCGGCACGCAGAAGTCGGAAGGATGCGTGGCGATGCAGGCTTCGCTCCAGCCGAGCACGGCATGCAGCCGGTTCTCGCCGTGGCGCGCATCGCAGCCGGCGCCGGGCCAGCGCTTGTTGCAGGCGCTGGGGGCGTCGTAGAAATAGGCACATCGCGTCCGCTGCAGCACGTTGCCGCCGACAGTCGCCGCGTTGCGAAGCTGCGCGGACGCCCCCGACAGCAGCGCCTCGGCCACGGACGGGAAGGCCCGCGCGAACTCCGCGTCGTGCGCGAGATCGGCGTTGCGGACCAGCGTGCCGATCCGGACGCCGCCGTCGGCAAGATATTCGACGCGGTCGAGCCCCGGCAGGCGCGTGACATCGACCAGCCGGCTCGGATGGCAGACGCCGCCCTTCATGAGGTCGAGCAGATTGGTGCCCGAAGCCAGATAGGTTGCGCCCTTCTCGGATGCGGCCGCGACCGCCTCGGCGACCGTTGAGGGCCTGACGTAATCGAAATTCATCATGCGGAGCGCCTCTGCTCGGAGTTCTCGATCGTCTTTTGCGCTTCAAGTACGGCTTCCGTGATCCCGGCATAGGCGCCGCAGCGGCAGAGATTGCCGCTCATGCCTTCGCGCACGCGCTCGGGCTCATCGCCGGCCTGACCTTCGGTGATCAGTCCGATGCCGCTCATGACCTGGCCGGGGGTGCAGAAGCCGCATTGGAAGGCGTCATGGGCGATGAAAGCGGCCTGCACCGGATGGAGCTGGTCGCCATGCGCGACACCTTCGATGGTGAGGATGTCGGCGCCGTCCTGGCTCACCGCCAAGGCGAGGCAGGAATTGATGCGCCGCCCGTCGACCAGGACGGTGCAGGCGCCGCATTGGCCGCGGTCACACCCCTTCTTGGTGCCGGTCAGATCAAGACGCTCGCGCAAGAGATCGAGCAGGGTGACGCGGGGGTCGTCGAGCTCGATCTCCCGCCGCACACCATTCACGGTGAGGCTGATGGAGAAATTCATGCAGGGCTCCGATCAGTGCTATGGTGAAATTGTTACAGTGGTAATGCGCCGCCGGCGGCCGCCAATGTGTCGATCGGCGGACCTTTGCAGGCCGGGTACTCATCGCATATACGGAGGCGTCCTCCGTTTTACAAGGGAGGGGTGATCACAAATCTGATGGCCAGTCAGTTCGCAGGATTAGTTCGCAAGCCACGCGCGGATGCCGTGCGCAACCGGGAGCGCGTGCTGGAAGCGGCGAAAGCCGTGTTCAGCGCCGGCGGCCCCGAGGCCAGCCTGGAGGCTGTGGCGCGGCACGCCGGCGTCGGCATCGGAACGCTCTACCGTCACTTTCCGACTCGCGAGGCATTGTATGAAGCGGTGTATCGGCGCGAGGTGGATCAGCTCGGCGATCTCGCGGAGCAGTTGAACGATGAGGCGGACCCGGTCGAAGCGCTGCGGCATTGGCTGCACGCCAACGTCCAGTTCGTCGCCACCAAGAAGGGCATGGCGGCCGCGCTGGCGCTGGTCGCCCACGGCTCCCCCGAGCTCCACGCCTACTCGCTCGACCGACTGACCAAGGCGATCGCCGCGCTGCTTGCGCGCGCCGTCGCCGCCGGCGAGATCCGCGCCGACATCAGCGCCGAGGACGTCCTGCGCGCCCTGATCGGCCTGTGCTACATGCACGACCAGGCAGGCTGGCAATCGACCGTGCTGCGGCTGTTGGATGTGTTCATTGACGGGCTGCGGGTGCAACGGGCGCGCGAGACGGCGGCGCCAAAGCCGGTGAAGAAGGCTGCGAAGCGCAAGCGCTGACCGCGCACACCGTCATTGCGAGCGAAGCGAAGCAATCCACGTCTCCACAAGCGGCGCTATGGATTGCTTCGTCGCTTCGCTCCTCGCAATGACGGCAGCAACTCAGCCGAATCTATGATCGTACCGCGCGATCGACAACTCGCCGACATCGATCTCCGGCTTGCGTCCGGACAAGAGGTCCGCAAGCACCCTGCCCGAGCCGCAGGCCATGGTCCAGCCGAGCGTGCCGTGACCGCTGTTGAGATGGAGATTGTTATACCTTGTCGCGCCGATCACCGGCGGTCCGTCCGGCGTCATCGGGCGCAAGCCGCTCCAGAACGTCGCCTTCGCAAGATCGCCACCGCGCGGAAACAGATCCGTCACCGAATGATCGAGCGTCGCGCGACGCGCGGCATAGAGCTTGTCGGAATAGCCTGAAATCTCCGCGGTGCCGCCGACGCGGATGCGGTCGCCGAGCCGGGTGATCGCGACCTTGTAGCTCTCGTCCATGACCGTCGATTCCGGCGCACCGCTGGCATCCACGATCGGCACCGTGATCGAATAGCCCTTCACCGGATAGACCGGCAGCGAAATGCCGAGCGGCCTGAGCAGCCGCGGCGACCAGCTTCCGAGCGCGACGACGTAGGCGTCGGCCTGCAGCACGCCCTTGCTGGTCGCAACGCCGGTGACGCGCGAGGCATCCGCGATCAAGCCATCGATGGCAACGTTGAATTCGAAGCGCACGCCGAGCTTTTTCGCTTCGAGCGCGAGCGCCTGCGTGAACATGTGGCAATCGCCGGTCTCGTCCTCCGGCAGCCACAGCCCGCCGGCGATCTTGTCCTTCACGGCAGCGAGCGCCGGCTCCGCGGCAATACAGCCCTCGCGATCGAGCACTTCGAACGGAACGCCATATTGCTTGAGGACAGCGATGTCGTCGGCGGTGTGGTCGAGCTGGGAGGCGTAGCGGAACAATTGCAACGTGCCGCGGGAGCGCTCGTCATAGCGGATGCCGATTTCGCCGCGCAGCGCGCGCAGGCAGTCGCGGCTATATTCCGCGATCGGGATCATCCGGCTCTTGTTGACCGCATAGCGCTCCGCGGTGCAGTTGCGCAGCATCTTCAACAGCCAGATCCACATCGCGGGATCGGGCTTCGGCCGGACCACCAGCGGACCGTGCTTCATCAACAGCCACTTGATGGCCTTGATCGGCACACCAGGGCCGGCCCAGGGCGAAGAGTAGCCGGGCGAGACTTCGCCGGCATTGGCAAAGGAGGTTTCCAGCGCAGGCTTCGGCTGCCGGTCAACAACCGTCACCTCATGGCCGGCGCGCGCGAGATAATAGGCTGACGTGACGCCGATGACGCCGCTGCCGAGAATGATGACTTTCACGCTTTTCAGGCTCCCGCCGCGGCATTACTTGCCGCTGCAAATAATCTCCACAACGGCTGGAGCAAGGGTCAGGCCACTCGCTTGATGGCGTCGCCGAGGATCGACACCATGTCGTCGATATGGCTGCGCTCGACAATCAAAGGCGGCGACATCGCAACGGAGTCGCCGCTCTGGCGCAAATAGAGGCCATGATTGAAACAATCGACCATCAGGTCGTAGCCGCGCGCGCCGACCGCGCCGTCGCGCGGAGCGACTTCGACAGCGCCCATCAGGCCAATGTTGCGGATATCGATCACGTTCGGAAGGCCCTTGAGCTGATGCAGCGCATCGCGCCAGTACTCGGCGAGCGAAGCGCCGCGCGTCAGCAAGCCTTCGTCCTTGTAGATGTCGAGCGTCGCAAGGCCGGCGGCACAGGCCACCGGATGCGCGGAATAGGTGTAGCCGTGGAACAGCTCGATCTGGCTTTCCGGCCCGGTCATCAATCCGTCGTAGATCTTGCGGCTGGCGAACACCGCGCCGCAGGGAACGGTGCCGTTGGTGATGCCCTTTGCGGTCGTCATCAGATCGGGCGTCACGCCGAAGAACTGCGACGCGAACGGCGTGCCGAGCCGGCCGAAGCCGGTGATAACTTCGTCGAAGATCAGGAGGATGCCGTGCTTGTCGCACAATTCGCGCAGCCGCTGCAGATAGCCTTGCGGCGGCGGCAGCACCGCAGTCGAGCCCGGCACCGGCTCGACGATCACGGCAGCGATGGTCTCGGCGCCATGCAGCGCCACCAGCCGCTCGACGTCGTCGGCAAGTTCAGCGCCATGAAGCGGCTGATCCTTGGCAAACGCGTTGCGGGCGAGATCATGGGTATGGCGGATATGGTCGACGCCGGGCAGATGGGTCGCAAACGCGCGGCGGTTGGCCACCATACCGCCGACCGACATGCCGCCGAAGCCGACGCCGTGATAGCCGCGCTCGCGGCCGATCAGGCGCGTGCGGGTCGGCTGGCCGGCGGCGCGGTGATAGGCGAGCGCGATCTTCAGCGCGGTATCGACCGACTCCGAGCCGGAATTGGTGAAGAAAACGCGATCCAACCCCTTCGGCGCGATCGCCGCCAGGCGCTCGGCGAAATCGAACGCGATCGGATGGCCCATCTGGAACGACGGCGCGAAGTCCAGCGTCATCAATTGCCGCTCGACCGCTGCGGCGATCCGCTTGCGGCCGTGGCCGGCATTGACGCACCAGAGCCCGGCCGAGCTGTCGATCACCTTCCGCCCGTCGACGCTGGTGTAATACATGCCCTCGGCGGAGGCGAACAGCCGCGGCGTCTCCTTGAACTGCCGGTTGGCCGTGAACGGCATCCAGAACGAATCGAGCTTGATGGTGTTCGTAATCTGATGAACGGTCACGGCGTCGCTCCACTGCTGACACCGCGAACCGAACACGCTCTGAAACGCGCAACAAGTCCTTTTCTGCCCTGCTGCAACCCATTGATCTCATTGGGGCGAACGCGGCATATTTGCGCGATCCGCAACACCTGCAACAGGACTTCTCCCATGAGCGTCGATATCGGTGGCCGGCTGCGATTCATTCGCGCGCAGCAGAAGCTGTCGCAGCGCGAACTCGCCAAGCGGTCCGGCGTCACCAATTCGACGATCTCGCTGATCGAGTCCAACCAGATGAACCCCTCCGTAGGGGCGCTGAAGCGCATCCTCGATGGCATTCCGATGGGGCTGGCGGAATTCTTCGCGCTCGAGCCGGAGCGCCGCCGCAAGGTGTTCTATCGCTCCGACGAGCTGACCGAGATCGGCAAGAAGCCGATCTCCTACCGCCAGGTCGGCGACAATCTGTTCGGCCGGAGCCTGCAGATCCTGAAAGAGCGCTATGAGCCCGGCAGCGATACCGGCCGCGTGCCGCTGGTGCATGACGGCGAGGAAGGCGGCATTGTGGTCTCGGGCAAGCTCGAGGTCAGCGTCGATGACGAGCGCCGCATCCTCAATCCCGGCGACGCCTATTATTTCGAAAGCCGCCGCCCGCATCGCTTCCGCTGCGTCGGCGGCAAGCCCTGCGAGGTGATCAGCGCCTGTACCCCGCCGACATTCTGAACGCGGCAAGCTGCCGCACGGCTTCACAGATTGCGGGTCTGCTTGTCGCCCCAGGCGATGGCCGCAGCGATGGTCAGGAACATCGCCGTCACGCCGATGACGACCAGGATAGTATCGAGTGTCATGGCTCTTCTCCGTGGTTGATGGAGAAAAGCTAGCGGATCGCGGCGGCAGCGCTTTGCGCTCGATCAAATCCGGAAAGACGTCAGGCTTACGCCATCGCCAGCCGCTGCCGCGAGCGGATCAGCAGCGTCAGCATGATCGTGACGTTGAGCGCGTTCCAGGCGAGCCCGTTGGCGAAGGCGGCGGCGTAGGAGCCGGTGGCATCGAAGATCACCCCGGAGACATAGCCGCCCAGCGACATGCCGATCACCGAGGCGAAGATCACGATGCCCACCCGGGTGGCGGCCTCCGCGGCCGGCATCGCCTCGCGGATGATGATGGCGTAGCTCGGCACGATGCCGCCCTGGAACAGGCCGAACATCGCCGAAATGATGTAGAGCGATGTGAGGCTGTCGAAGAACAGGTAGAACAGCAGCGCGGTGCCCTGCGCGACCGAGCCGAGCAGGAGCGTGCGGATGCCGCCGATCCGGTCGGCGAGGAAGCCCGAGCCGATGCGGCTGATGATGCCGAAGCCGAGCATCAGCGACAGCATCTCGGCGCCGCGCGCGACGCCATAGCCGAGATCGCCGCAATAGGCGACGATATGCACGTGCGGCATCGCCATCGCCACGCAGCAGGCGACCGCGGCCAGCGAGAGCATCGCCGTCAGCGCGTTGGTGGAGAGCCGCACATTGACGCGCGGCGGCGGCGCGTTGAGATGGCTGCGCCGGCTCGCCGCGCCTGTCAGGCGCCGCAGCACGAACAGCGCGATCGTCATCGCCACCGCGGTGAAGATGCCGATCGCGACATGCGTGGTGCGCCAGCCGAACTGCTGCATGCCGAGATTCACCAACGGCGGCCAGATCGTGCCGCCGACATAGTTGCCGCTGGCGGCGATCGCGACCGCGAGCCCGCGATAGCGCTCAAACCAGTGCGAGGCTTCCGCCATCAACGGCCCGAAGGTCGCCGATGACGACAGCCCGATCGCGAAGTGAAACAGGATGAACGACCAGATCGACGGCGAGTAGCCGGCACCGATATAGCCCAGCCCGAGGATGCCGATGCCGAGCCCGATCGCGGTGACGATGCCGTAGCGATCGGTAATCTTGCCGGTCAAGACCCCGCCTGAGCCGAAGCCGATCATGACGAGGGTAAAGGCGAGCGACGCGGTCCCTCGCGTGGCGCCGAAATCCCCCTGCACCACCGGCAGCGCCACCACCACCGACCACATGCCGACACTGCCGAGCGAGCCGATCACCACGGCGACAGCGAGCCGCAGCCATGCCCGGCGCGAATCGGGAATGAAATGGTCCGGATTTGGGCTGATCTGAGAAGGAATTTGCACGGCGGCGCCAAACTTCGTCGCGAATTGCCTCCCGGTCAAGCGCTTTGGCGAAATATTGGGCATGCGGAAATGCCCCCGCCACTCCGTCATTCCGGGGCTCGCGCAGCGAGAACCCGGAATCCATTTTACCACCGCGCGGGTGGCCCAATGGATTCCGGGCCTGCGCCTGACGGCGCATCCTGGAATGACAGCGTTCTCCCGCTCGCCCACCAAATTTGTGAGCAACAGAGCCCCTTCCAGCGCCCGGCCACTTGTGCGAAACTCGACCTATGGACATCCGCCAACTGCTCAAGCTCCTGGTCGCGCTGCTGGTGACGGCAAGCCTGACCCTGGCGCCGCTCGCCACTCCGGCCGCGGCGGAGCATTTGCTGTCGTCCGCCGGTGTCCAGATGGCGCCGATGGCGGATGATCATGACATGGCAGATATGGATATGGCGGACATGCCCTGCTGCCCGGACAAGCAGAAGAGTCCCGCTTGCCAGGATTGTCCGCTGGTTGCGATCTGCATGATGCAGGTCCTGCTGGCCGGCCCATCGACCAGCATGGTGGAAGTGAACCGGCAGCTCGACGAACAGCTACGTCCGCTCAACGACATCATCGCGGACGGGCTGGCGCGCCCACCTCCCGACCATCCCCCTCGAACTTTGGCCTGACCGGCGTCACGGCGCCGGACGCTGCCGCGTGGCTTGCGACGCCGCGCGGATGACACGTGCTGCGCGAGCGGCAGACCAAAGCAATCGAGGAATGGAAAAATGAAATCGTTCAACCACAGGCGCGCCATATCGGCAGCGCTCATCGGCATGGCCATGCTGGGCACGATCGGCACCGCGCGGGCCGAGATCAAGGACTACGAATTCCAACTGGTCGATCAGACCGTCCAGGCGGGAGCGGACAAGATCATCGCGGTTCGGCTGGTCAACAAGAAGACCGGCAAGCCGGTGCCGGACGCAGTGATCTTCGCCACGCGGCTGGATATGGCGCCCGATGGCATGCAGGAGATGGCGACCAAGGTCACCCCCGTGCCCGGCGGCGAGCCAGGATTGTACAAGTTCAAGGCCACTCTGGGCATGGCCGGCCGCTGGCAGCTTTCGCTCGGCGCCAAGGTGCAGGGCGAAACCGGCGCGGTCGAAAACAAGCTCGTCGTCACGGCCCAAAAATGACCCGCGCCATTGTGATCGGCGCCGCCGCTGCGAGTTTCGCAGCGGCGGGTCTCGCCATTTTCGCCGACAGACTTCCGTCGAAGCTCGCGGGCTACACCGTGTCGTACGCGGCCGCCGCCGAGAGCGGCACGCCTGCGAACACCCGCAAGATCAAATACTACCGCAACCCGATGGGGCTGCCGGATACCTCGCCGACACCGAAGAAGGACTCGATGGGGATGGACTACATCCCCGTCTACGAGGGTGAGGAGACCGACGACGGCTCTATCAGGCTGTCGCCGGGCCGGATCCAGCGCACCGGCGTCAAGTCCGAGCCGGTGATGCTGCATATCGTCAGCACATTGGTGCGCGCGCCGGGCACGATCCAGCTCGACGAGCGCCGCGTCTCGGTCATCGCCATGCGCGCCGAAAGCTATGTGCAGAAGGTCGCCGATGTGACCACCGGCAGCCGGGTGACAAAAGGCCAGCCGCTGATGGAGATCTACAGCCCCGCGGTCTCCTCGGCCGCCGCCGAATATCTGGCAACCATCACCTCGAAGACCACGGCGACGATCGAAAGCTATGGCCGGGGCTCCCGGCAGCGGCTGATGAATCTCGACGTGCCGGAGTCCGCCATCGCGACGATGGAAAAGACCAAGGCTGTGCCAATCGTGATCGAATGGTCGGCGCCGCGCGACGGCATCGTGCTGGAGCGCAATGCGATCGAGGGCATGCGCGCACAGCCCGGCGACGTGCTGTTCCGCGTCGCCGACACCTCGCTCGTTTGGGCGGTCGTCGACGTGGCGGAACGCGATGTCGGCGGCGTGGCGGTTGGCCAGCCCGTCACCGTGCGCGCCCGCAGCTTTCCGGGCCGCATCTTCGCCGGCAAGGTCAGCGTGATCTATCCGCAGGTGAACCGCGAGACCCGCACGGTCCGCCTCCGGATCGAGCTTGACAATGCCGACCTCGCGCTGCTTCCGGACATGTATGTCGATGCGGACATCGAGGCCGGCAGCCAGGATCCCGTGCTCGCCGTGCCCGACAGCTCCGTGCTCGACACCGGCAATCGGCAGACCGTCATCATCGACAAGGGCGGCGGCCGGTTCGAGCCGCGCGAGGTCAAGCTCGGCCATCGCGGCGGCGGCTATGTCGAGATCACGCAAGGCATCAGCGAAGACGACTTGGTCGTGACCTCGGCCAATTTCCTGATCGACGCCGAGAGCAACCTCAAGGCGGCGCTGAAGGGCTTTTCCGGGGCGGGCAGCGCGCAGGAGACATCGTCAACCAGCGGCATGGGAGGACGGCCATGATCGCCCGCGTTATCACCTGGTCGGCACGCAACCTGTTGCTGGTACTGTTCGGCACCGGCTTCGCCGCGGCGGCCGGACTCTATGCGCTCCTTCATTTGCCGCTCGATGCAATTCCCGATCTCTCCGACACCCAGGTGATCGTCTACACCGAATATCCGGGCCAGGCGCCGCAGGTGATCGAGGACCAGGTCACCTATCCGCTGACGACAGCGATGCTGACGGTGCCGAAGTCGAAGGTCGTGCGCGGCTTCTCGTTCTTCGGAGTCTCCTTCGTCTATGTGATCTTCGAGGACGGCACCGACATCTATTGGGCGCGCTCGCGCGTGCTTGAATTCCTCAATGGCGCCGCCTCACGCCTGCCGGCCGGCGTGACGCCGACGATCGGACCCGACGCCACGGGCGTCGGCTGGGTCTACCAATACGCGGTGATCTCGAAGGAGCTGAACCTCGCCGACACCCGCACGATTCAGGATTGGAATCTGAAATTCGCCCTCGCCAAGGCCGAGGGCGTCGCGGAGGTCGCTGGAATCGGCGGCTTCGTCAAGCAGTACAACGTGATCCTCGATCCGCAGCGGATGCGCGACCGCGGCATCACTATGCAGAGGATGCGCGAGGCGATCCGCGCCAGCAATGCCGATGTCGGCGGCCGCACCGTCGAATTGTCCGAATTCGAATACGTCATCCGCGGCAAGGGCTACATCAAGGATGTCAACGACCTCGGCAATATCGTGCTCAAGACCAATAACGGCACGCCGGTGCTGCTGCGCGACGTCGCCCGCGTCGAGCTCGGCCCTGACGAGCGGCGCGGCATCGCCGAGCTCAATGGCGAGGGCGAGGTCGCCAGCGGCATCGTGCTGCAGCGCTTCGGGGTCAACGCGCTCGACGTCATCGAGAACGTCAAGAAGCGTTTCAAGGAGATCGCGACCAGCCTGCCGCAATCGGTCGAGATCGTGCCGGTCTACGACCGCTCGAACCTGATTAACGCTGCCATCGATACGCTGAAGCACACGCTGCTTGAGGAGAGCGTCGTCGTCGCCCTTGTCTGCATCGTGTTCCTGCTCCATGTCCGCAGCGCGCTGGTCGCGATCCTGATGCTGCCGGTTGGCGTGCTGATGGCATTCGGCGCGATGAAGCTGCTCGGCATCGGCTCCAACATCATGAGTCTCGGCGGCATCGCCATTGCGATCGGCGCCATGGTGGACGCCGCCATCGTCATGATCGAGAACGCCCACAAGCATCTCGAGCGAGCCAGGCCCGGGCAGTCGCGCGTCTCGATCCTGATCGACGCCGCCGCCGAAGTGGGTCCGGCGCTGTTCTTCAGCCTGTTGATCATCACCGTTTCCTTCATGCCGATCTTCACGCTGGAATCCCAGGAGGGCCGGCTGTTCAGCCCGCTCGCGTTCACCAAGACCTTTGCGATGGCGGCCGCTGCGCTACTGTCGGTCACGCTGGTGCCGGCGCTGATGGTGATCTTCGTCCGCGGCAAGATCGTTCCGGAGCACAAAAATCCGATCAACCGCTTCCTGATCTGGATCTATCGACCCGTCATCAAGGGCGTATTGCGCGCCAAGATGCTCGTCGTTCTGCTTGCGCTCGCCGTCCTCGCTGTGACGGTCTGGCCGGCGCGACAGCTCGGGACGGAATTCATGCCGAACCTGAATGAAGGCACCCTGCTCTACATGCCGACGACGCTGCCCGGCATCTCCGTGACCAAAGCCGCCGAGCTGATGCAGATGCAGGACCGCATCATCCGCTCCTTCCCCGAAGTTTCATCGGTCTACGGCAAGGCTGGCCGCGCCGCGACCGCGACCGACCCGGCGCCGACCGAGATGTTCGAGACCATCGTCAACCTGAAGCCGAAGGAACAGTGGCGGGCGGGCGTCACGGTCGACAGCCTGATCGCGGAGATGGACAAGGCGTTGCAATTCCCTGGTGTCTCCAACGCCTGGACCATGCCGATCAAGGCGCGCATCGACATGCTCTCGACCGGCATCCGCACGCCGATCGGCGTGAAAGTTGTTGGCACCGACCTGGTCGAGATCGATCGTCTCGCCAGGCAGATCGAGCAGGTGCTCAAAGCCGTGCCGGGGACGTCGTCGGCCTATGCCGAGCGCGGCATCGGCGGCTATTATCTCGAAATCACCCCAGACCGCACGGCGCTGGCGCGTTACGGCATGTCGGTCCAGGACGTGCAGGATACGATCGCGACCGCGCTGGGCGGGCAGACGGTGACGACGACGGTCGAGGGCCGGCAGCGCTTCACCGTCAACATGCGCTATCCCCGCGATCTCCGCGACAATCCGAAAGCGATCGGAAGCGACATCCTGGTGCCGATGCCGGCGGGAGGCGCGGTGCCACTCGGCGAGGTCGCCACCATCCAGCCGGCGCGTGGGCCGACCTCGATCCGGACCGAGAACGGACAGCTTGCGACCTACATCTATGTCGACATCCGCGACCGCGACCTCGGCGGCTACGTCGCCGACGCGCAGCGCGCGGTGCAGGCGAGCATCCAGTTTCCGGCAGGCTATTATGTGATCTGGAGCGGCCAGTACGAATATCTCGAACGCGCGATGGCGCGGTTGAAGATCGTCGTACCGGCGACCCTCCTGATCATCTTCCTGCTGCTCTACCTCAACTTCCGCTCGGTCGCCGAGACCGTCATCGTCATGCTGTCGCTGCCGTTTGCGCTGGTCGGCGGCCTCTGGCTGATGTGGTGGCTCGGCTTCAACCTCTCGGTCGCGGTCGCGGTCGGCTTCATCGCGCTCGCCGGCGTCGCCGCCGAGACCGGCGTCGTGATGCTGATCTATCTCAACCAGGCGCTGGCCGAGATCAGGCAGCGTCGCGCCGCCGAGGGTCGCGCGTTGACCCGGAGCGACCTGCGCGACGCCATCATGGAAGGCGCGGTCGAGCGCGTGCGGCCGAAGATGATGACAGTGGTCGCGATCATGGCCGGCCCGCTGCCGATCATGTGGAGCACCGGCACCGGGTCCGAGATCATGCAGAGAATCGCAGTCCCCATGATCGGCGGCATGGTCTCCTCGACCCTGCTGACGCTGATCGTGATCCCCGCGATCTTCGGCATCGTCAAAGGCTTCGGCCTGCCTCCTGAGGATCGGGACCAATCACGACCGCCCGCCGCAGCGCCGGTGACGGCGAGCAAGGCGCGCGTTCCGGAGCCGGCCGAATGATGCGAACGAGAGCGCGCGCCTGATCTCACCTCGCCAGCGGCTTCCCCGCCGTTTCGGGCGCCATCGCGATGAAGGGCAGGCCGACCACGTAGATCAGCGACAGCAGCGAGATCGCGAGCGGATAGCTCCCGGTCTTCGCGGCGAGCGCGCCGATCAGGGTCGGACCGGCCGCGCCCAATACACGCCCCGTGCTGAAGGCAAAGCCGGAGCCGGATCCCCGCAACGCGGTCGGAAACATCTCCGGCAGCCAGATCGTGAACAGGCCAAACACACCGTTGGTGAAGAAGCCGAGCACGGGAAGCAGGACCAGGAACAGCGCGAAGTTGTCGAGACGCGCGATGGCGATCTCGTAGCTCGCCACCACCGAGATCAGCGAACCCATGAAGAACAGCACCGCCGTCCGGCGGCGGCTCGCGAGATATCCGGTGATCCATGGCATCAGCAGGCAACCGATCAGCGTGCCGACATTGGTGATGAGACCGGCCACCGCGCCCATCTGCTGCGCATGGGCTGGCGTCGCGCCCGCCGCGGTGAGCTTGGTAATGATAACCGTCGGCGCCCAGAAGTTGGATGACCACAGGCCGAAGATGATGCAGGCCATCATCAGCGCGGCCGCCCAGGTGGTGCGCGCCTGCGCGCCCGAGAACAGCTCCGCCACGGAGGTCTTCGTCTTGGACGCGCGGCTGCGGGCGGGCTCGGGAATGTTGCTGCGCAGGTACGCGATCAACAGCGCCGGCAGGATGCCGAGCAGGAACATGCCGCGCCAACCGAGCAGGCTTCCGCCGATCAGCGTGACGGCGGCCGCAAGAAACAGCCCGGTCGGCGTTGCCGTGTGCAGCCAGCCGGCCAATCTCACCCTTGTGTGTTCGGGCACGGATTCCTGCAGCAGCGGCGTGCCCGCCGCCCATTCACCGCCGACGCCGAAGCCCGCCATGAAGCGAAACAGAGCAAACATGACGACGCCGGTCGCAAGCCCGCACAGTGCCGTGAACAACGAATAGACCAGCACCGTCCAGCACATGATCCGGACGCGGCCATAACGATCAGCCGCCCAGCCCCAAACCATCGAACAGGCCCAGCCGAGCATGAAGATCGAGAACAGGAGGCCGCCATAGATGCCGATATTGGCGTGGCTCGCCTCAATCCCGCTCGCCGGCAACAATTCCGAGAGCGCGCCGACCAGGATGTAGCTGTACATGGAGGAGTCGAAGCCATCGAGCATCCATCCAAACCAGGTCGCCCAGAACACTTTCCAGGGCGATACCGCCTCACCCTCCGCGACTTCCGACGCGATCGTCTCAACGGTACTCTCGGTCATGTTTCCTCCACGTTTCTTTTTCGCCAGGAGACTATGCCGGCGTTTGCAGGATGCGACATCTCCGACAAATGGGACGGAGGCATCTTGTGGGAGAATGGCCGCGGGCTGCGGCGCCGTGCGCAAGTCATCGTCATTCTGGGGCGATGCGCAGCATCGAACCCGGAATCTCGCGCCGCAATTTCGAGATTCCGGGTTCGCCGCTAGCGCGGCGCCCCGGAATGACAGTAGAAGATTGCAACCAACGCTACGCTCGTCGCGTTCGTTGTATGATAGATACAAAGCTGCAAGCGAGAGAGGCGGACGGACTGTGCGACGGATTGAAGATCAAGGTTTCCTGCTGCTGCTGTTCGTCGTCACCCTGGCGTTCGCCTGGATCCTGCAGCCGTTCTATGGCGCGGTGCTCTGGGCCATCGTGGTGGCCGTCATCTTTGCGCCGGTCAACCGGAGGATATTGAGATCGGTGGGCGGAAGGGAGACCCTCGCCGCCTCGATCACGGTCCTGCTTATCATCGCGATGGTGCTGCTGCCGCTCGCGATCATCGCGACCTCCCTGGCTCGGGAAGCTGCCGGTCTCTACGCAAAGATACAGTCCGGGGAGTACAACTTCTCCGGCTACGTCCAGCGGGTTTTCGATGCGCTGCCTGCGTGGGCGACCGGCTGGCTGGATCGCTTCAACCTGGGCGATCTTTCGGCCCTGCGCGAAACGTTGACGTCCGGCCTCATGAAGGGCGGCCAGGTTCTGGCGCCTCAGGCGCTCAGCATCGGGATGAACACATTCGACTTCGTGATCAGCCTGGGCATCATGCTGTATCTTCTGTTTTTCCTATTGCGCGACGGTAAGGCAGTGGCGGACCGGATCAGGGAGGCTGTTCCTCTCGAGGCCGATCGGAAGTCCGCGCTGTTCACGCGCTTCGCCGATGTCGTCCGCGCCACCGTCAAGGGTGGCGTGCTGGTCGCGATGGCCCAGGGCGCGCTCGGCGGACTGGCGTTCTGGTTCTTGGGTGTTCACGCGCCGATCTTGTGGGCCGTGCTGATGGCCTTCCTGTCGCTGCTGCCCGCGATCGGCGCCGGGCTGGTCTGGATTCCCGTTGCCATCTATTTCCTGGCAACCGGCGCCATATGGCAGGGCCTCGGGCTGATTGCCTATGGCGTGCTCGTCATCGGCCTGGTGGACAATGTCCTGCGTCCATTCCTGGTCGGCAAGGGCACCAAGCTCCCCGACTACGTCGTGCTGATTTCCACGCTGGGCGGCATCGAAGTCTTCGGTTTGAACGGCTTCGTCATCGGCCCACTGATCGCCGCCATCTTCATGGTGAGTTGGGACATCTTCGCCACCTCAAGGCGGACGTCAGGGAATGACGCGTAGAACGGGTAGAGCGCAGCGAAAACCATCCTACGGATTTCGCGATTTTCCGCTGTCATTCCGGGGCGCGCGAAGCGCGCACCCGGAATCCATTTCTCCGCCTGCGTCTGCAGCCCGATGGATTCCGGGCCTGCGTGCTCCGCACGCATCCCGGAATGACGCCAGACGACAGACAATTCGCTCACAGCCTGTACGTTCTCCTACTCCGCGGCCACAGCGATAGGCACCACCCTCTCGTCACCCAGTCCGGCAAACCGTCGCAAGGCTTCGGCCATCCGCACACGCCCGCTGACGCCGGTGATGATGACGTCGACCATGGTGAAGGAACAGTGGAAATGGCCGCGGGCGTTGAGCTGCTCGACCGGCACACCGGCAGCAGCGAGCGCTTCGGCGTACGCCATGCCCTCGTCACGCAGCGGATCGAACTCGCAGGTCACCACGAAGGCTGGTGGCAAACCCTCGAGCTTGCCGCGTAGCGGCGAGACGCGTGGATCGGTCCGATCGCCGGGCGAGCAGTAGAGGTCCCAGAACCAATACATCAGCGAACGCGTCACGAAGTAGCCCGTCGCATTGTCGACGTAGGACGGCCGATCGAACGTGCAGTCGGTAACCGGGGTCAGCAGGAGCTGTCCCGCGATCTCAGGGCCGCCGCGATCGCGCGCGAGCTGGCAGGTGACGGCCGCGATGTTGCCGCCGGCGCTCCAGCCGGCGACCAGCACGGGTCCCGTCCCGCCCAGCTCGGCGGCATGCTCGGCAATCCAGCGTGTCGCTGCAAAGCCGTCCTCCGCCGCCGTCGGGAAGCGGTGCCATGGCGCATGCCGATAGCCGACGCTGACGAAGATCATTCCGCTTCGCCGGCACATGTCGCGGCAGAACGGATCGTCCGATTGCTCGTCGCCCAGCACCCAGCCGCCGCCATGGAAATAGACCACGATCGGATGCGGTCCCGGCGTCGCCGGCCGATAGAGACGATAGGGCAGCGGACTGTCATTGCCGGGAAGTGTGCCGTCGACGATCTCGCCGATCGGCCGGCCCGCGGGACGGCCCTTGTTGAACTCGTCGAGGAAGTCGCGCGCGCCCTGGGCACCGAGCTGTTCGATCGGCGGCAAGTTCATATCCGCGAGCATGCCGAGCACGAGCCGCACATCCGGTTGCAGGCGTACGACCTCGCCGTCATTGCATTGCTCTGCAACCTTGGGGCCGGTGAGCCTGAAGCCGAGCATGCCGCGGCTGACGATCTCGTTGCAGATGCTGCGATACGGGCCGACGCCGCCGGTATAGGGCATCACGCCGCGCGCCTTGCCCGGAACGTTTGCGCCCGTGTACCAGGTATTGGCGAGCCGATGCAGCGTGACCATCGAGCAGTCGACCATGTGCCGCGTCCAGCCGGCCTGCGCCGTCTCGGTGGCCTCGATGGTGGTGAAGCCCGCCTCCCGCAGCGCGATCAGCCGGTCGACCACCCAGTCGATGTGCTGCTCGATCGACACCGCCATGTTCGACAGCACCGACGGGCTGCCCGGACCCGTGATCATGAACAGATTGGGAAACTCTGCGACGGTCAACCCGAGATAGGTCTGCGGTCCCTGAGCCCAGACGTCGGACAGCGATTTTCCATGACGTCCCGTGATCGGATGCACGGCCTTGATGGCGCCGGTCATGGCGTCGAAGCCGGTGGCGAACACGATCACATCGAGATCGAAGCTGCGCGTGTCGGTCGTGATGCCGGAAGCCGTGATCTCCTTGATCGGCTCCTGCCTCAGGTTGACCAGCGTGACGTTGGGACGGTTGTAGGTGGCGTAATAGTTGGTATCGAGACAGGGACGCTTGGCGCCGAACGGATGATCGTGCGGAGTGAGCGCCTCGGCCGTGTCGGGATCCTTCACGACTGCGCGGATCTTCTCGCGGATCAGATCGCCGACCAGCGCATTGCCGTCGACGTCGACGCCCTGGTCAGCCCAGAGCTGGGTGAGGATGTGGACGAGATCGCCGGCGGCCCATGCCTGCTCGAAGCGCTCGCGCCGCTCGGCATCGCTCAATTGCCAGCTCACGACGGTCTGCTGCGGATAGGGCACACCGGTGAGCGACCAGCGCGCCTGCTCGCGGTAGCCGGCACAGTCGCCCTCCAGCATCGCAAGCCGATCCGCCGGCCGAGGGCCGTTGTGCGCGGGCAATGCGAAGTTCGGCGTGCGCTGGAAAACCGTGAGGTGTGCGGCCTGCTCCGCGATCGACGGGATCGACTGGATTCCCGACGATCCCGTGCCGATGACGGCAACGCGCTTGCCGGCGAGATTGACGCCCTCATGCGGCCAGCGGCTGGTGAAATAGACGTCGCCCTTGAACTCCTTGACCCCATCGATCTCCGGCGGTTTGGGCGCGGAGAGACAGCCCGTGGCCATGATGTAATAGCGGCAGGAGACGGCCGCGCCATTGTCCGTCGTGAGCAGCCAGCGTTCGGTCGACTCATCCCACGTCGCCGCCGTGACTTTGGTGTCGAAGCGGATATGGCGCCTGAGATCGTAACGATCGGCGACGAAGCCGAGATAGCGCAGGATTTCAGGCTGGGTCGCATATTTCTCCGACCATTGCCACGCGCGCTCCAGCTCCGGATCGAATGTGTAGCTGTAGTCGATGGTCTGAATGTCGCAGCGTGCGCCGGGATAGCGGTTCCAGTACCAGGTGCCGCCGACGTCGCCGGCCTCCTCCAACGCCACCGTGGTGAAGCCGGCCTTGGACAACCGATGTAGGAGATAGAGGCCCGCAAACCCGGCCCCTACCACTGCGACGTCGACCTGTTGCGCCGTGCCGTTTGTCGCCTCTGAAGCACGTGCTGCAACCATTGCGTCTGGCATGCCATCCTCCCGTGCATTTGATTTTTCGTGAGGCTACATCTGCTTCCCCCGGTCTGTCATCGGACAATTCAATCTTTGGTTGGTGCGCTGCAGCTACTCTTTGTTCTTGTTGGGAAACAGCCGAGCGCGACGTGGCGGTGACATTTGGCAAAGAGCGGATGACAGACCCTCATGGTGAGGAGCGCGTCTTCGCGCGTCTCCGGACGATGCTTCGCATCGCCTTGAGAACCATGAGGCCCCGATCTCGCCCGGAACCCATCCCTCGAGACGGCCGCGATGCGGCCTCCTCGGGATGAGGGAGAATACGTGGCCGGATCGAGCATCGGTGAGCTTGCGCGGAATTCTTCAGCCGAAGCCGACGTTCCCTCAGCGAGCCCGGCGTAGCATCGGGAACAGCGGCGGCGATGCCCCGACCTGGATCGTGCCGAGGACCTCGAAGCCATGTCGCTGATACAGCGGGATGTTGGCCGGGTTGGTGGATTCGAGATAGGCCGCAACATGATCGCGATCGAACAGCCGAACGGCGTCCCCCAGCAGCGCCCCACCACGGCCCTTGCGTCGATGCGCCGGATCGACACCGATCAGCGGCAGATACCAATGAGCTTCCTTGGGATGATAGGCCGCCATCCCTTCGAAAACGGCAGCCATCTCGGACTCTCGCCCGGCCGGCATGGTCGCTGCAAGCGCCGCCTCGTCGGGTTCGATGCCCGGCGGCAGCCACAGTGCCACGCCTGCATAGTCGTCGACACAGCGCGCCGTATCCTGCTCAAAGGCGCGGCCGCCGAATGCGCGCACCAGCGCCGGGAAAGATGCGAGGTACTGATCCGGATCCGGATAGGCCCAACGCGTCACCGGATCGGCGCTGAAGGCAAGCACCAGAACGGAAATGGCCCGCTCGATATCGGCGGGCGCAACAGCAGTTACGACGGGACCAGAAACTGCGTTCGCCGGACTCATCACATGACCTCCATCCCGGCCCCATTGCCGGGTTCAAGACCAGGATCGAACCACAAATCTGGGGCGTCAATCGGGAGAGGCGGTCAACAAGACGTGCGCTGGCGGTTCGTCCTTGAAACGCATCGGCGACGCGGAAAGCCGCATCGCCGATGGCCTCGCCAAGGATTCAGAAACTAACCGTCATCCGGCCGTTGATCGAGCGCCCCGGCCCTTTGACATTGTAGCCGTAGGCTGCCGACGATCCCATCATCGAGACCACCTTGTAGTCGACCAGATCGGCGCCGCCGAGCGGCAGGTAGTAGGTCTGATCGAACAGATTGTCGATACCGAGATCGACCCGGACGTGCTGCCATTGGTAGCCGGTGCGGAGATTGACGAGCGCATAGGACGGCGTCGTCAGTTCGTTGTGAGCCTGGCTGACCTGATCCTTGGAGCCGACGAGCTGCAGCTCGATGCCGTTGGTCCAGCCGCCGATGACATGATCGAGCGCAAGCTTCGCGTTGATCGGCATCACGTGGTAGAGGTCGATGCCGTCCTGCCGCTGGCCGCGCACATAGCCGACCGTTCCGCGCAGCTCGCCCCGGCCGTAGCTCGCATTGTCCCACAAAGCGAGACGGCCTTCGAGGTTCACGCCATACAATGTGGCGTCGCGATTGGCGAAACGCAGATAGACGAAGCCACTGCTGGCCGTGAGGTTGTCCGGATTGTTTGCAAGGCAACTGCCGGTCACGCAGCGATCGACGTCGATATAGTCCTGGACGTAGCTCGCATAGGGGGTGACGCTGAAGCTCCAGATCTTGTGCGCCGGATCGTGCCAACCGGCGGTGAAGCTGACCGTGTGCGCCTTTTCCGGCTTCAGGTCCAGATTGCCAACATAGCCATTGCCGTCGCCGAACCACCCGATCATCTGCATGGCCATGGCGTTGGTCGACCAGGCATAGCGTTCGTAGAGGTTCGGCGAGCGCGTCTTGCGCGCAAAGCCGAGTTCGTAATGGCTGGACTGATCGGGTTCATAGCGCACCAGGGCGGAGCCGTCGACATGAACGTCGGTCCGAGCCCGGTCCTGGGCGTTGAAGGCGGCGGCATCCGCGCCATACATCATCGCATTGTAGCCATGGACGTCGCCGGCGTTCATCCACACGACGTCGTTGCGCAAGCCGACGATCGTGGTCCAGTTGTGATCCCAGTGCCGCTCCCATTCGGCAAAGGTGCCGACGCGGTCCCGCTGGCCGCCATTGAGGTTGATGAAGGTGTTCGGTCCCATCATCATCGAGCCGGCAACGGGATTCCACCAATCGTCGATCCGGTTGAGCGTCAGCTCGTTGCCGACCCGCAGCAGGTCGATGTTGGACGCCGCAAACGTGGCTTTGACGACGTATCCGCCATCGATACCATCGGTGTCCATCGGCATGCTGCCGGTCTTGTCCGGCGCGATGAATCCCATCGTGTGCCGGATCTGATGGACGAAGGCGCTGGCCTCGAGCTTGCCCCAGTCGAAGTCCCCTTCGTAACGGCCGTTCGCGTACCGGCCGCGGTTGTAGACCATGTCCATGTACTGGTTGACGTAGCCCTGATAGGGGATGAACTGGCCGCCGACCTAGAACGTGAACAGGTTGCCAACGGTGCGCTTGGAAATGCTGAGCGCGTGGTTCTGGGTCTCATAGAGCGTCGATTTGATCGTGCTGCCATCGCCCGCCTTGTAGTTGCCGGAGCGGACCCAGCCGCCGGTGTAGGTGACGCTGGTGTCGCGGTTGGCGAGCGTCGCGGTGGCATCGACGCCGTAGGCGTTGCCGTTGCTGCGGAAGAAGCCTGAGACGGTTGCGGTCGATAACCACCCGGACGGGTCATTCGCGAACACAGGAGGCGCGGTGGTGACATCGATGCGCGCCCCGATGTAGTCGCCGCCCGTGCTGACCGGCGCGATGCCGAGATAGGCCCGCATCTTGGCGATCATGGTGGGATTGACGAAAGACAGCGGCGGATTCATTTCGTTTGGGCATGCGGGGCTGATCAACATGCTGTTGATCGCGACCTGGATCCTGTCGGCGCCGAACCCGTTGATCGCGGGCAGGCTCGATACGCCGCCGGCGCCCCATACTGCGCCTCCCGGCAATTCAGTGACGAGCGAAGCCGAATCGCTGGTCGACAGGCCCCGATCGAATGCGGTCCGCGCCGTCACGGTTGCGTTGCCCGCAAGCTGCGGCGGATAGTCGAGCGGGCGCGGGGCTACCTCCGGGTGATGGGCCGCCGCGGGACTCGTCGGACGGCGCGCGTTCGATCGTTGATGCACGGAATTTCGTCGATGCGGTGCGGCAACGTCGACCGGGGGAAGCGTATGGGCCGTCTGCGCAGCGACGCTCGTTACGGCTGGCGGCGCCAGTGTGATGGTGGCGGTCAGCGCCAATGAAATGAGGGCACTGGATAGGTAGAGAGTGGATCGGCCGAGGCCGGACGAAGGCTTGCTCATGATGATAGGACTCGATGTGGCGCAGCATCGCCGCGCATAAGGGTGACGCCCCTGCCCGGCGATCAGGCCGGACAGGCAAACGAAATCGGGACATGCCTTCGCGCGCCGTCGAGGACAGCGATCGAACGGTCATGCTGGTTGAAGGAAAAGGCGTCAGGCTTCGATGGATTGTCGAAGCGGTGCCGCCGGCTCGCCTTACGAAATGGAAGGCGGTGCTCGCGCCTGCGCATTGGAGCCTGCGCGGGAGGCTACATGGGTCTGTCTGCGCGCGTGCCAGACCATCCGGACCGATTGCCGATATGGCGTCGCGAATGCGATGGCCTTCGGCGCATCAAATGATGCATTTGCCTGAGCCGCGCAGCAGATCAGACAAGCGATGTCATGGGCGCGCTGACTGGTATCCCGATCGGCGCTCGCTGCCGGCGAGCTCGAATCGCTGTGACAGATTTCAGCAAAGCCGACCGGATCGGAAATGGCGATGGCCGCGGCCCAGCAGGTGGCGATCGGCGCCAGAATCTGCACCGCCAGCGCGATCAGAAAAAATCTTTGCAACCGCTGCCGCATCAGCCCACCCGACTAAGTTCCTAGCACCCGAGGGTTTGAGTGTCGAGATAAGGCGGTTCAACCAGGCCGTTTCTTCATCGCGAACTTGTCCTGTCGCAAACTCGGCCAAGAGATAGCTTTGACGGGAGAAGCGCGGAACCGATCGGAACCATCCGATCAACGATCCGTCAGGATTGCCGACGCATCGCGGCGTCGATTGACATGGCCGGCAGCAAGGAGTTTATTTCGCTTTACGGGGATTAGGCGATCTCCCCGCGAGGCGACATGCCCAAGTATCGCGTCCTTAATGATGAGGGACGCAGCATGTCTTCATACACATCCATTTCCCCTGATAAGCTTTCGCGACTGATCGGCACCGCCGGTGCGCCTGTTCTGATCGACGTCCGCCTCGATGACGACTTCGCGGCGGACCCGCGCCTGATCCCGGGCGCGACCCGCCGCTCGCATCTCGATACCAACGACTGGGCACGAGAGCTGGCCGGACGGTCGGCCATCGTCATCTGCAACAAGGGCGAGAAACTCAGCGAAGGCGCCGCCGCCTGGCTCCGCCACAACGGCATCGCGGCGGAGATCCTGGAAGGCGGCCATCTCGCCTGGAAACAGGCGGAGCTGCCGACCGTGCCCGCCGACAGGATTCCGCAGCGTGACGGGCGCGGGCGCACCGTCTGGGTGACGCGATCGCGGCCGAAGATCGATCGCATCGCCTGCCCCTGGCTGATCCGTCGTTTCGTCGATCCCGCCGCGGTCTTCCTGTTCGTCGCGCCTGCGGAAGTCGTCGCGGTGGCCGAGCGCTTCGCCGCCACGCCATTCGACATCGAGAACGTGTTCTGGAGCCACCGCGGCGAACTCTGCACGTTCGACGTGATGGTGGAGGAGTTCGGCCTGTCAACGCCCGCACTGGAGCGGCTGGCCGTCATGGTGCGCGGGGCCGATACCGCGCGCCTTGATCTTTCTCCGGAGGCGCCGGGCCTGCTCGCAGTCTCGCTCGGCCTGTCGCGCATGTACGACGACGACCTCGAGCAGCTCAACGCCGGCCTTCTTCTCTACGATGCCTTCTATCGCTGGTGCCGCGACGCGACCAAAGAGACCCATAACTGGCCGACCAGCAAGGTGAAGCCATGACCACGCTCGCCGCAGGCCAGAAAGCCGCTTCGCGCGAGGAGGCGCACGGCATCGCCTTTTCTGACGCGCTCGCGGTCTGGCTGCGCGTCGCGATCTTGAGCTTCGGCGGGCCGGCCGGGCAGATCGCCGTGATGCATCGCATCCTCGTCGAGGAGAAGAACTGGATTTCGGAAGCGCGCTTCCTGCATGCGCTCAACTACTGCATGCTGCTGCCCGGACCCGAGGCGCAGCAGCTTGCAACCTATATCGGCTGGCTCCTGCATCGGACCGTCGGCGGGATCGTGGCGGGAGGCCTGTTCATCCTGCCCGGCGTCATCGCCATCATGGCGCTGAGCTACATCTACGCCGCCTACGGCAATGTCGGCTTCGTCGAGGCGCTGTTCTTCGGCCTCAAGGCGGCCGTCCTCGCGATCGTGATCCAGGCGGTGGTCCGGATCGGCAAGCGCGCCCTTCGCAACCCGGTCATGATCGCAATCGCGGCGATCGCCTTCGTCGCGATCTTCTTCTTCGCCGCGCCGTTTCCCTTGATCGTCGTGGCTGCCGGCGTCATCGGCTACATCGGCGCCCGGCTCGGCAGGCCCGAATTCGCCGCAATCGAGCACGGCGGAAAGGATGCCGCCGTGATCGACAGCCTGCTCGACGAGATGGTCCCGGAGCACGTTCGGCCCAGCGCGTCCCGGGCGCTGCGCGTCGGCGCCATCTGGCTCGCGCTCTGGCTCGTTCCGGTCGCCGCGCTGCTCATTGGCCTCGGTCCGTCGAACGTCTTCAGCCAAATCGCGATCTTCTTCAGCAAGATGGCGATGGTGACGTTCGGCGGCGCCTATGCCGTGCTGGCCTATGTCGCGCAGCAGGCCGCCAACTACTATCATTGGGTCGAGCCTCGCGAGATGCTCGACGGCCTCGGCATGGCCGAGACGACGCCGGGACCGCTGATCATGGTCGTCCAGTTCGTCGGCTTCATGGCGGCATTCCGTGAGGCAGGCGGGCTGTCCCCGATGCTGGCGGGCACGCTCGGAGGATTGCTCGCGACCTGGGTCACGTTCACGCCCTGCTTCCTCTGGATCTTCCTCGGCGGTCCCTACATCGAGACCATGCGCGGCAACAAGGCGCTCGCCGGCGCGCTCTCGGCGATCACCGCCGCGGTCGTCGGCGTCATCCTCAATCTCTCGATCTGGTTCGCGCTGCACACGATCTTCCGGCAGACTTTTCCGGTGCAAGGCTTCGGCCTCTTCTTCGATGCGCCGGCGCTGCGCAGCGTGGATTGGCCGGCGCTGGCGCTGTCGATCGCGGCCGCCACCGCGATCTTTCGTTTCAATATAGGGATGCTCGTCGTCCTCGCGGCGTCCTGCATCACCGGCGTCCTGTTGCGCCTGACCGGCATCATCTGACCACGTGCGGAGGCCGGCAGGGATAACAGCGAACAACGGGCTGGAGGCACAACCTTGGAGCAAGGACCATGAGACGACTGATCTCCGGCGCCGCCCTTTGCCTGATGATGACGGGCGCGCTGTCGCCTGCCTATGCCCTGACGCAACAGGAACTCGTCGCGAAGCTCGAGTCCGCCGGCTATTCGCAGGTCGGTGAAATGAAATCGACCGCCGAAGGCATCGTCGTGAAGGCCGTCAAGGATGGCAAGGAAGTCCAGATCGTCGTCGACAGCAGCGGTCAAATCAAGGAGCGGCGGTAGAGCCGCGCACCGCGGCCGCAAGCCCAAGTATCCCGACTACACAAACTGCAACAAGAGGAGCCAATCCCCATGACCATGAAAACTCGCTTTGCCGCCATCGCCGCGGCCTTGCTGTTGCCGAGCTTTGCTGCGGCTCAGCCCGCCGATTGGAACATCTTTGCGGAGCCGTTCATCTCCGAAGCTCACGCAGAGGCGATCGACTGGAAGAAGGTGGACGCAGCGCTCGGCAAGACCGCCACCGTCAGCGGCGAAGTCCATCGCTATGGCCTGCCGCGGTCCGATCTGCACGTCACCCTCGACGGCGTAGCGATCAAGCCCGCGCTCGCGCTCGGCGGCTGGGTGGCCTTCGCCCCAATGGACGGCCAGGCGATGGTGATGGGCGATCTCGTCCTGCTCGAATCCGAGATCACGCCTGTCATGACGAAGCTCTTGAACAGCGGGCTGGACATCACGGCGGTCCACAACCACATCCTGCGCGCCTCGCCGGCGACGTTCTACATGCATGTCGCCGGGCACGGCGATCCGGCGAAGCTGGCTAGCGCGATCCACGAGGCGCTGTCGACCGGCAGCAAGACGCCATTCGAGCCGCCGGCGACATCAGCCGGTCCGGCCCCCACCGTCGACCTCGACACTGCGAAGCTCGACGAGATCATGCACGCCAAGGGGAATGTCACCGGCGGCGTCGATCAGTTCACGATCCCGCGCCGCGAACCGGCGACCGAAGCAGGCATGGCGGTCAGCCCCGCGATGGGCGGCGCCAACGGGATCAACTTCCAGCCGACCGGCGGCGGCAAGGCCGCCATCACCGGCGACTTCCTTGTCACCGGCGACGAGGTCAATCCGCTGATCCGAGCGCTGCGCGCCGGCGACATCGAAGTGACTGCGATCCACAGCCACATGCTCGACGAGCAGCCGCGGATGTTCTTCATCCATTTCTGGGCCAATGACGACGCGCTGAAGCTCGCCCGAGGCATCCGCGCCGCGCTCGACAAGACAGCCGTGGCGCAGAAGTGAGAACGGGGCCCATGCGTGCGCCCGCCGCGATTGGAGCGGGTCCATGATCTCCGCGGCCGCTACCGCTCACGATACGTCCCGCGAGCTCCTGCGCGTGGAAGACCTCGTTAAGCGGTATGGCCGGGAGGCGGCGGTCGCGCATGTCTCGTGTTCCGTCGCGACCGGGGAAATCCTTGGCATTGTCGGTCCGAACGGGGCCGGGAAGACGACCTTGCTGGAAGCGCTTGTGGGCCTGCTCGCGGCGGAGCAAGGTGCCGTGTTCTGGTGCGGAGAGGAATTGCCGCCGCCGCGGAGAAAGGAAGCGCTGTTCTATCTGCCCGACGGCATGCGCCCCTATCAGGACCGGTTCGCGATCGACGTCATGACCTTCTTTGCGCGGGTCTACCGACGAACGGATGCACAGACGGCCGCAACCATTACTGCCGTCGGATTGACGCCGGTCCTTGGCAAGCGCGTACATGCGCTGTCCAAGGGCTACAATCGCCGGCTGCTGTTGGGGATCGGCCTGCTGACACCGCACGACGTGCTGGTCATGGACGAGCCGTTCGACGGCTTCGACATCAGGCAGACGCGAACCATCATCGATGTGATCCGCCAGGAAGCGACGCGGGGACGCACCTTCATCCTTGCCATCCACCAGCTCGCGGATGCCGAGCGTGTCTGCGACCGCTTTCTTCTGCTCGCCGGAGGAAAGACGCGCGGTATCGGCACTCTCGACGAATTGCGCGCGAAAACCGCGCTGGCGAGCGGTTCGCTGGAGGAGATTTTTCTTGCGCTTACCTGAACCATATCGCGCTCGCGAGGCGCCGCTCGCTCCGTTGCTCGCAAAGGAACTGGCCGAAATTGTCTGCGGCCGGGCGCTATGGACGATGCTGCTCTTGGTCTGTCCATTGATCGGCTATAGCTTCGCTCAAGCCGTCTCGCTCTATGGCGAAGCGAGCGCATCGGCGCGGCAATCTCCGGTACTGGCAGCAAGCCTGTCGCCGCTCGACGGCGTCCTGGTGCCGACCTTCGGCGCGTTCTATGTCGCGGTCACGCTGCTGTTCCCATTCGTGGCGATCCGCGTGCTGGGTAAGGAGAAGGAATCGGGCGCGCTGCGCCTGTTGGTCCAATTGCCCTACCGATCCTCGACGCTCATTCTTGCCAAGCTGGGCGCCGTGCTCGCAGCCTGGACCCTGGTCAGCATCCCCACCGTTTCAGCACTCGCGATCTGGGCGATGATGGGCGGGCATCTTGCGGCGTCCGAGACCGTCAATCTCCTGTTCGGCCATGTGCTCTATGGCCTGCTCGTGGGCGCGATTGCACTGTTCGCCGCGACCATTGCCGACAGCTCAGCCACTTCAGCCATCATTGCGCTGGCGGTGACGATCGGATCATGGGTGCTCGATTTCACCCTCGCCGGCCATTCCGGCCTCGCGGCCTTTGTCGCACAACTATCGCTGACGCAAGCGCTGCGCCCGTTCGAACAAGGCTTGCTCTCCGCCGGGCTGGTGCTCGGCGTGACCGGCGCAATCGCCGGCCTGTCCGCCCTCGCCTCCGTCTGGCTGCCGCCCAGCGTGCCAACACAAACCAAGTGCATACGTTCCGTCCCATGCGTGCTCGCCACCTTGCTGGCGCTCGGTCTGGCGACGCAGATCAGGCAATCGGTCGATGTCACCGAGGACCGGCGAAACTCCTTCCCGGCTGCCGATGAGCGCCTGCTCGCCACGCTCCGATTGCCTCTGATCATCAAGGTCAATCTCGCACCCGAGGATCCACGCTACGCCGATCTGCAGCGCAACGTGCTGGCGAAGCTCGATCGCGCGATGCCGAACGTCTCGATCATCCTCGCGGGCAGCCATCGCGATGCCGCCAGCCAAGCGGCCGACGATGCTTATGGCGAAATCGAATATTCCTACGGCGCCCGATTGGATGTCAGCCGCTCGACCAGTCCGCGCGAAGTCCTGCCGCTGCTGTATACCCTCGCTGGCGTGCAACCGCCCGCGCCCGCTCGCGGTGATGAATATCCGGGCTATCCGCTGGTCGCCACGGCGGATGCGGCACTGTTCTGGTTCGTCGGCGGACTACCGCTGTTGATCGCGGGCGCGTGGTGGTGGAGCCGACGCCCGCCGGCCAAATCCCTTTTCACCTGCAAAGGAGCTCAATCATGACCGCAGGAGGAAGCCTCAAGCCCGTCGCTGCGGCGATGGTTCTCGCAGCGCTTGCGCTGCCGGCACTCGCTGGGCAGCCGACGAAAATCGACTTTGTCGACGAAACCATTGGCGCTGAGCCGAAATCGCTCGTACCGGTCGTCGGCATCTGGCGGATCGAGAACGACAGCGGCAAGAAGGTGCTCGCGGTGGATGGCCGGCAATGGAAGGAGGGAGAATCGTCTGCCGGGATCGCCGACAAGGCGCGCGCGCTTTATGGCGAGCGCTACGCGGAATTCCTCGACCGGGTCCAGGCCTATGCCTATTTCCCCTATGTGATCGCGCCCGACATCCAAGACTTCACCAATGGCGAGATCACAGTGCGCTTCCAGGGATTGTCCGGCCGCATCGATCAGGGTGCCGGAATCCTGTTCAACCTGAAGCCGAACGGCAACTACCTGACCGTCCGCGCCAATTGTCTGGAAAACAACCTCGTGCTCTGGAAGTTCGAGAACGGCAAGCGCTCGTCGGTCAAATGGGTGCGCAACACGCCGACCGCCACGCGCCAATGGCACGACCTCAAGGTCCGCATCATGGGCACAAAGGTCGAGGGCTATCTCGATGGCAAGCTCTATCTCGAGCACACATTGGCGCAGCCCGTCTCGGGCCGCGTTGGCCTGTGGTCGAAGGCCGATAGCCACGTACAATTCTCCGACTACACCGTCACGGCAGCCGACTGAGAAATGCGGTGAACGCGACAGAC
Source organism: Bradyrhizobium sp. Arg237L (assembly GCF_029990105.1). NCBI lineage: Bacteria > Pseudomonadati > Pseudomonadota > Alphaproteobacteria > Hyphomicrobiales > Nitrobacteraceae > Bradyrhizobium > Bradyrhizobium sp. Arg237L. The sequence continues at coordinate 71,491 of NZ_JAQMIL010000015.1, forward strand.
GAACGCATCATCGGCGGACGGAGGAGCGCGTTCCCATCAGGGAACCTAGGCGGCGACGCGACCGGCCTCCAACTGAAACTCCAAGTCCTCGATAAGCTGCGCCAACCGTTCAAGAGTAGACAGATCGGTCGGTTCCTGTGCCAGCCTTCGGGTTTGCGCAAGCTTTTGTTCCAACTCTTTACGCTCGCGGCGCAACATTTGGAGCTCCTTGCTATGTGGGCGAAGTTCGTCAAATTGATCAATAGAAGTTTACAACTTGTTAAAGCAGCGAGCGCCCCGCGTCGCGACGGATCGCGGCGATGGTGGTCACGCTGCTATTGCCCTTCGCCCCGTCATTGGCAGCAAATGCGTGCGCAGTAGACGTCTAATGGTGCGTTTGCCTGTGCGGGACACACTTCGGTGATGCCACTCATCGATAACAGCGGCGCTTCGGACTCCTGATAGAATTCGTCGGCAAGCGTTAGGTAAGCGCCATCCCATGATGGCGATCGTGCAAGAGGGAAGATGATGGCCAACGACCTCGCCGCGCGTGTTCAGGCCAATCAGCAGAAGCTGAGAGCTGAGTTGAAGTCCCACTATGACTTCATCATTTGCGGATCGGGGTCGTCAGGTTCGGTCGTCGCACGGCGTTTGGCGGAGAATGCCGACGTCAGCGTTCTCCTGCTTGAAGCCGGCGGCAGCGACGAGGTGCCCGACATCGTGGACCCATTGCGTTGGCCCGCCCTTCGCCGTGGCGAACACGATTGGTCTTTCAACGCGATGCCAAATCCGCGGTTGAACGGCCGCGCCATCCCGATGTCCATGGGCAAGGTGCTCGGTGGTGGATCCGGTATCAACGTGATGGTCTGGTCGCGCGGCCACAAAGCGGATTGGGATGACTTCGCGGCAGAAGCCGGTGATGACGGCTGGAACTATCAATCCGTGCTGCAGATCTATCGGCGCATCGAGGACTGGCACGGCGCACCGGATACGGCCCGCCGCGGGACGGGCGGGATGGTCTTCGTGCAGCCGGCGCCTGATCCGCATCCTCTCGCCGCCGCCATGCTCGAGGCCTTTGCGGCCGTCGGCGTTCCGACGTTTGATGACCAGAATGGCGTGATGATGGAGGGGCATGGTGGTGCCGCCATCACCAACCTGTGCCTCCGCGATGGCCGACGGCAATCCATCTTCCGCTCCTATGTCTATCCCTTTATGGACCGCCCAAACCTCACGGTCCTGACGGGCGCGCTCGTCACTCATCTAACCCTGGCCGGCAAGCGAGTGACCGGCGTGGAGGTCGCGTATGAGGATAAGGTGCGTCGCATCGGTGCCAATGAAGTCGTGCTGTCGCTGGGCGCCATTTATACGCCCAAGCTGCTCATGCAGTCCGGTATCGGCGACGAGGCCGAACTGAAACGCCTCGGCATTCCTCTTGTCCAGCATCTGCCCGGCGTTGGCCAGAATTTCCAGGATCACTTCATGGCGCCATGCGTCTGGGAAGCACCGGGGCCGATTGAACGCCGCAACAATTTGACGGAAGCGACCGCACTTTGGCGCAGTGACGCCGCGCTCGACGTGCCGGACCTGCAGACGCTCATGGTCGAGGCACCCTATGCCAGTCCGCAGGTCGCCAAGGATCCGCTGCCGCCCGATAGCTGGTCGTTGACAAATGCGCTGCTGCACACCGCCAGCCGGGGCCGCATCCGCCTCACCGGACCCAATCCGGACGACCCCGTCGAGATCCATGCGAACGGCCTCGACGATCCCGCCGATCTAAAGGCGCTGAAAACCTGCGTCGAGTTCTGCAGGGCTATCGGCAACTCGCCGGCCTTGCGACCTTTCACGAAAAGAGAACTCCTGCCGGGTCCGGTCGACGATTCCGGGCTGGAAACGTTCATCCGTAACGCGACGGTCAGCCACTCGCACCAAACCTGCACTGCCAAGATGGGGCGCGACGCGATGTCGGTGGTCGACCACGACTTGCGCGTCTACGGTCTCGATCATTTGCGGATCGCCGACGGATCAGTGCTGCCGCGCGTGACGACCGGCAATACCATGGCCCCTTGCGTCGTCATCGGCGAGCGCGCTGGCGAGTTCCTGAAAGCTACTCACCGCCTCGGACCATAGACGCGTTCCAGGCGTGCGTTATCTGGCAATCCGAACCGGCAGGGTCTCGTAGCCCTTGATGAAATTCGAATACACGCGCTTGGGTTCGCCGATCACCTCTATGCGCTCGAAGCGCTTCAGGATTTCTTCCCAGATGATCTTGAGCTGCAGCTCGGCGAGTCTGAGCCCGACGCAGCGGTGAATGCCAAAGCCGAACGACAGATGTCGGTGCGGCCGCTCGCGATCGATGATGAAGTCGTAAGGTTTCTCGATCACATCTTCATCGCGATTGCCCGAGACGTACCACATGGCGACTTTGTCACCCTTCCTGATTTGCTTGCCGCGGAACCCGATGTCGGCAAGTGCCGTCCGCCGCATATGCGCAACCGGCGTCTGCCAGCGGATCACCTCCTGCACGAGACCATCGATCAAGGCAGGGTTGTTCCTGAGCTTCTTAAATTCAGCCGGATGCTGGTTGAGCGCATAGATGCTGCCCGACAAGGTATTGCGGGTGGTCTCGTTCCCGCCGACGATCAGGAGCAGCAGATTGCCGAGGAAGTTGCCCGGATTCACGTCGCGCGTGCCCTGGCTGTGCGCCAGTAGCGACAGCAGATCGCTCTTCGGCGGCTGATTGACGCGCGCTTCCCAGAGTCGGCTGAAATATCGCACGCATTCTCCGAGTTCAGCCTGCCGCTCGTCCTCGGTCGCGACGACGCCTCCAGGGCCCGGAATGGTCGTCGCGACGTCGGACCAGCGCGTCAGCTTGCGACGATCCTCCCAGGGGAAATCAAACAGCACGGCCAGCATCTGCGTCGTCAATTCGATCGAGACCCGGTCGACCCAGTCGAACGCCTCATTGGTCGGCAGATTGTCGAAGCATTCGACTGAGCGCTCGCGGATGCCGATTGCGAACCGTTCGAGATGTGTTGACGTGAATACTGGAGCTATCGTCTTGCGCTGAGCGGTATGGCGCGGAGGATCCATGCTGATGAAGCTCTCGCGGCGCAGGTCGGGCGTCACGTCGACCAAGGTGATGCCGCCAAGCGCCGAGGCCGAGGAGAACACCGCATGATTGGTTTCGACATCGATGATGTCGTCGTATTTGGTGATGGACCAATACGGGCCGAACATGCTGTCGCTGGTGTAGTGGACAGGATCTTCCTTGCGCAGCCGGTCGAAGTAGGGCCAATGGGTATCGGAGCGGAACAGCTCCGGATCTCCAGGATCGAACTCTTCCAGCGGCAGCGAGAGAGCCCGCTGTCGGGCGCTGTCATCTCGGCTGTCTCGAATAGGATCGGGTGTCCTGCGCATAGCCGGCTCCTTGTCGATCGTTTCCTTTTTCTTCTGCGGAGCGTCTGATCTTCTGCGGAGTGTTTAGTGGGCACGAATCAAATCCGTTTGTCTGCATCTCGGCATGTGCGCCGGTTTTCGTGATGCAACTCGCTGATGCGCAATTGCACGTGACAGCCCCCGTCATTGCGAGCCAAGCGAAGCAATCCATGCCTCTGCACGTGGCGCTATGGATTGCTTCGCGGAGCCTGTCGTCGGGCGGCGCTACCGCGCCGACCCGGTGGCTCGCAATGACGATGTGGATGCTTTTGGTGCGACAAATCAACCCGACGGGCAAATCAGCCAAAAGTCTGTCCATCCCTCTCGCAAAAAACATTCCGCTTTCGCCGTCGGGCAAATCAGTGATTTAACTCCGCGCGTCTCACCCAAGATGAGGGGCGGGTCGCGATCGTCACGAACGTTGCGGTGAGATGCGGTGGACGCGGCTGTTGCGACAGACGAACGCAACATCAGCGGACGGCGAAGTCGTGTGGTCCTGGCGCCCCGACGCTGGCGCTAAGTTCTGCTCGTTGAACAGAGCGACGGTGGCAAGAAAGCCGGTCACCGGGGAGAGCACGAAGTAAGCCGTAACACCATCGCGCAGGGAAAGCCGGAATGCTTCGGTTGACCTGTGGTCCTACCCCCGTGCTTTTTGTTGCACGGGACCCATGGGTGCAACCGGCACCCGGCTTTCCCTGCGCCCTCTGATTTCGAGAGGGTGGAAAGTGAAGCAAAGCTCGGACGCAACGCGCCGCGAGAATGCGGACTCGCATCCTCTCATCACACTCCACCGTCATGCCCCGCGAAGGCGGGGCATCCAGTATCCCGCGGCCTCTCGATCAAGCTCAGGCGCCTCTGGAATACTGGATCGTCCGCCTTCGCGGACGATGACAACGGAGAGCTGTTTGACATTTGAATCAGGTGTAGGGTGGGCAAAGCGACTTGTCCGCCGTAGCTCAACGAGCGAAGGCGGAAGCGTGCCCACCATCGCGAGCACAGCGCTAGAGCATGATCCGGAAAAGTGGAGACCGGTTTTCCGAAAAAGATCATGCTCAAACAAAGAGCTAGAGCGGGATGACGATTCGAAGAAAAGTCATCACGCTCTAGATGGTGGGCACGGCGCAAGTGCGCCTTTGCCCACCCTACACCTCTGCAACCGCTTGCTCGCGCCACAACAACTCGCTGTGGTTATGGGTCCCGTCTTTCGACGGGACGACACCGAGAATGAGGTGGAGAGCAACGCGCTCCGCTGTATCCCCTCACCCTGAGGAGGCTGCGAAGCTGGCGTCTCGAAGGGCGAGGCCATAGGCCGGGCCTCATCCTTCGTCCGGCCGGGAAAGGACAGTGCCGTTAACCCTTTACTAACCATACGCTGGGCAAAAATTGCCGGGTGAAGTCGAGTGTCGTCGGTCGCGTATGACGGGAGGGGATCCCCCGTGGACGCCAGCGCGGTGCCTCACTTTCGGAGCGGCGGCCCGCAAGCCGCCGCGCAGACATTGGGCGGCCGCGCCCGGCAGGCGCGGGGGGATCGGGCTACCATGGTCGACGTGACGGCGGGTCAGGGCACGGCATCCGGCGGCTTCTCCTTCGCCGACATCACCAACGTCCTGAAGCGCGGCGACATCGCGCTGGCGTTCGGCATCCTCACCATCCTGGTGGTGCTGATCCTGCCGCTGCCCGCGATCGTGCTCGACCTGTTCCTGGCGATCTCGATCACGCTGTCGGTCCTGATCCTGATGACCGCCCTGTTCATCCAGGCGCCGCTGGAATTTTCCTCGTTCCCGACCATCCTCTTGATCTCGACAATGCTGCGGCTGTCGCTCAACCTGGCCTCGACCCGGTTGATCCTGTCGCGCGGGCATGAGGGCACGGCGGCCGCCGGCCACGTCATCGAGGCCTTCGGCAATTTCGTGATGGGCGGCAATTTCGTGATCGGGATCATCGTGTTCGCGATCCTGGTCATCGTCAACTTCGTCGTCATCACCAAAGGTTCGGGCCGCATCGCCGAAGTCGCGGCACGCTTTCACCTCGATTCGATGCCGGGCAAGCAGATGGCGATCGATGCCGATCTTTCGGCCGGCCTGATCGACGAGAAGGTCGCCAAGGAACGGCGCAAGGAACTGGAGGACGAAAGCGGCTTCTTCGGCGCCATGGACGGTGCCTCGAAATTCGTCCGTGGTGACGCCATCGCGGGCCTGCTCGTGGTGTTCATCAACGTCGTCGGCGGCATCATCATCGGCGTCGCCCAGCAGGGCCTGGGCTTTGCCGAGGCCGCGCGCACCTACACCGTGCTGACCGTCGGCGACGGCCTGGTGACGCAGGTCCCGGCGCTGATCGTCTCGACCGCCGCGGGCCTCCTGGTCTCGAAGGCCGGCGTCTCCGGCGCCGCCGACAAGGCGCTGATGAAACAGCTCTCGGGCTATCCGCAGGCGCTCGGCATGTCGGCCGGCGTGATGATCGTGCTGTCGCTGCTCCCGGGCATTCCGATGATCCCGTTCCTCGCGCTCGGCTCCGGCGCCGCCGCGCTGGCCTGGACCGCGCGCAAGCAGAAGCATGCCGCCAAGGTCGCCCAGGCCGCCGCTGCGGCCGCCCCTACGGCTGCGGCTGCGGCAGCCGCGGCGGCCGCCGAGGAGCCGATCTCGAGCGCACTCAAGATCGACGACCTCAAGATCGAGCTCGGCTATGCGCTGCTGCCGCTCGTCAACGGCCCCGACGGCACCGACCGACTGACCGAGCAGATCAAGGCGCTGCGCCGCTCGCTCGCCGTCGAGATGGGCTTCGTGATGCCGGCAGTGCGCATCCTCGACAACGTCCAGCTCGAGGCCAACACCTACGTCATCAAGATCAAGGAGGTCGACGCCGGAACGGGGCGGATCTGGCCGAACCAGTTCATGGTGATGGACCCCGGCGGCAACCAGGTCGCGATCCCCGGCATCCACACCGTCGAGCCGACATTTGGTCTGCCTGCGACCTGGGTCGACGCCGCGCTGAAGGAAGAGGCCTCGCTGAAGGGCTATACCGTGGTCGATGCCGCGACCGTGCTGTCGACGCACCTGACCGAGCTGCTCAAGAACAACATGTCGGACTTGCTGTCCTACGGCGAGGTGCAGAAGCTGCTCAAGGAGCTGCCGAAGGAGCAGGGCGAGCTGATCAAGGACATCGTGCCGAGCCAGGTCACCATCTCCGGCATCCAGCGCGTGCTGCAATTGCTGCTGGCCGAGCGCGTCTCGATCCGCGACCTCTCGACCATCCTCGAAGGCATTGCGGACGCGCTCGCCTTCTCGCGCAATCCGGCGACCATGGTCGAGCATGTCCGCGCCCGCCTGGCCCGGCAGATCTGCGCGCAGAACACCTCCTACAACGGCTATCTGCCGCTGATCGCGCTGTCGGCGCGCTGGGAGCAGGCGTTTGCGGAATCGATCGTGGGCACCGGCGAGGACAGGAGCCTCGCGATGCAGCCGTCGAAACTGTCGGAATTCATGACCGCGACCCGCAACGCCTTCGAGCAGGCCGCGCGCGAAGGTGAGGCGCCGGTGCTGGTGACCTCGGCCGCGATCCGGCCCTTCGTTCGCTCGCTGGTTGAACGCTTCCGCTCGCAGACGACCGTTTTGTCGCAGGCGGAGATCCATCCGCGGGCACGCTTGAAGACCGTCGGTAGCGTCTGACCGGCGCGCAAATCAGTTGTTTAGCGGCGCAGCATTTTCGTCACATGCAACTGGTTTGTCGAAAATGGCTTAATTTCAACGGCTTATCGTCCGCGTGCAGCGATTTCGACCTAATGCATTGCAATAACTAGAGAATATGAACTCCAACGCCGATTCCGATCGCGTAAGATCACGTCTGTTCACGGGCTTGTGATCGCCTCTACGGAACGGAATCCGCGATTCCTATGTTGGAAGGGCGCAAGGATGTTGAACCTGTCGGAAGAGGCGACCGACAAAAAGTAAGCGACAGGGAAGGCGGCAGGAGACTTCCATGAACCACTCGATCTACAGCGCGGATCGGACGACCCACCTGAAGATTGTGGTCGTTGCACTCGTAGCGGGTGTGGTTGTGGCCGGCCTTGGCATCATGGCGCGTAACAGCGTGGACGAGTACCAGACCGCGCGGGTGATGAAGGCCGGCAAGCCGGTGGCCATCACCTCATCGAACAATTCGCTCGTACGCTAGAGCAGGAGAGGAATTTACGGAATTCACGTGGTTCTTTACAGCCCCCCAAAGGCCACGTGGATATTAAGACCCCCAACTACCCCCAAGTTGACTATCGAAAACGCCCGCTCCCCACGGGCGTTTTCTTTTTATTTGAATCAGCGGTTCGGCGCCGGCGCGCCCGGCGGCACGCTCTCGATCAGCCTGCCGGAAAAGATCGGCGCCGAGGTCGGCGTGCCCGTCGGCGATCCGCCCTCCTGCTCGACGGTGATCGCGTAGGTTGCATCGCCGACCGTGGCGGCATCGTAGGATGACAGCACCGGGCGCTCGGTGAAGTCATCGGCGCCGATCACGCCGAGCGAACGCGGCTGCGGCAGCTTGTCGGAGATCAGCCACAGCTCGAAGCTCTTCCCGGGCTCCGGCGTCGCCCCGACCCGGCGCACCGTGAAGTTCCTGGTGGCGGCATCGACGGTCAGGATGAAGGCCGGAGAGTTGCCGTCCTGCTGCAGCACGGCGACAAATTGCCCCGATGGCGGCGCGGGCGGTGTCTTCACCTCCACGATCTCTGTGCGGGGCTTCGGACGGATGGCGTCAGGCAGGGCATCGGGCCGGTAGACCTGAAGCCCCAGCACCACCAGGAGCGCCGCCGCGATCGCGCTCACCGCCGACGCCACGCCGCGCCAGCGCCTCAGCCGGCTCGTGAGTCGGACGACCCGGCCGTCATCGACGACCGGTGCCTGCTGGATAGGTGCCGCCTCGACGACTCTGGGCTCGATCGGCGGGGGCGGAGGGGACGGCGCTTCCGGCGGCAGTGCCATCGGCGCCTGCGGCGCGGACGACTGCGCGATCGCGCTTTTGATGTTCTCCCACACGATCGGCCGCGGCTCGACCAGGCCCACCATCTGGTTGAGCGGGCCGAGCCTGAATTCCCAGGCCTGCACCAGGGCGGTGAACTCCTTGTCCATCGCCATCATGGTCTCAACCTGCGCGCGCTCCTCCGCATCGAGCGTGCCGAGCGCATACTCGGCGGCGAGCGCGATATGGTCCTCGTTATGGGCCATCACGTGATATCGGGGCCTTCAAACCCCAAGCCTTCAAACCCCAAGACACTCCCTGATCTCCAGCAGGCTGCGGCGCAGCCATGTCTTCACCGTGTTCACCGGCGTCTCGAACTTGACGGCGAGCTGCTCGCGGCTCCAGCCGTTGTAATAGGCGAGCAGCACGAGCTTCTGCCGGTCCGGCTCCAGACGGCCGACGCATTCCAACAGCCGGCGCAGCTCCTCCGTCATCTCGCGTCGCGCCAGCGGATCTGGCGTCTCGGCCGCGACCTCCATCGCCGCTGGCTCTTCCTCCAGCGAGATTTCGCCCTTCTTGCGGACCAGGTCGATGGCGCGGTTGCGGGCAATGGATGCCATCCAGGTGATCGGCGACGCCAGCGCCGGGTCGAATTGTCCCGCGCTGTTCCAGATCTTGACGTAAGTATCCTGAATGACCTCCTCGGCAAGATCCTGTCGCCGCAAGATACGCAGGACGACCCCGAAGAGTTTCGCCCGTGTGGCCACGTACAATCGCTCGAAAGCGGCCTCATCCCCCTTCGCAACAGCAGCGATCAGCCAGACCAGTTCAGCCGGCGTCAGCATTCAGCATTCCCCAAATCGCGATCCCTGTTCGCCTGATGCCGGGAATTAATCCTATCCTTTCGTAGCATAGTTCGGCAGGCCGCGGTCCACCAGCCGATCGGATTCGGGACCTTTCCATAGCAAAAACCCGGGCTTCGCAGCCCGGGTTCGGTTCCCGTCCAACGTGCGGAGGTTCAGGATTCAGGCGACGCCGAGGCGCGCGCGCATCAAGCCGATCGAGTCCATGTCGGCCTGCTCGCGGGCGCTCTCTTCAGCGCGCTCGCGGGCCTGGTCGCGCTCGTCCAGGAGCTCGACCTTCTTGAGTTCCTCAAAGGCTTCGCCGAGCTGCGCCTTGGCCTCTTCGAGCTGGATGCGCAGTTCATCGGCGGAGCGGGTGAGGTTTTCGCGGCGCTGGATCGCAGCCTTGGCATAGGTCGGATAGGCAAAGTGAGCGGGATCGTTGATCCCGGCCCGCTCCTGCTCGACCTGAATCTCGCGTTCAAGCTCCACCGACATGCGGTGGAAATCGGCGATCATGCCTTCGATCTGGGTGACCCTGCGGCGCTTCTCGTCGACCTGAAACTTCTTCAGGCGGATCAGCGTGTCACGTGACTTCATCGACTCATACTCCCCAGAAGTCCCGATTTTGAACGCGGGACAAGGCCGGCTCCCCCTGGGCCCCGCCGGCGCAGTTAATGACGTGCCGCGGATGATGGCCCGACAAAGTTAGCGTTCCGTTTCCAAATTCGAGAGGATTTGCGCCAGTTGCCGGTAGCCGTCGGCCAAACTGACCGACTCGCCCTTGGCCTGGCGCAGGAAGGCCTCCAAAGGCTCATGCAGGCGGATTGCCTCGTCCACTTCCGGGCTGGAACCTGCCCGGTAGGCGCCAAGCCGGATCAACTCATCCATATCGGCATATGTCGCCATCACCTGCCGCGCCCTGGTGATAACGGGGAGAAATGCCGGATCGGCCGAACGCGGCATCGTGCGGGACACCGATTTGAGAATGTTGATCGCAGGATAGCGCCCGCGCTCGGCGATCGAGCGCTGCATCACGATATGACCATCGAGGATGCCGCGCACGGCATCGGCGATCGGCTCATTGTGGTCGTCGCCATCGACCAGCACCGTGAAGATCGCGGTGATGGCGCCGACCCCGGTCCCCGGCCCTGCCCGCTCCAGAAGCTTCGGCAGTTCGGTGAACACGGTCGGCGTGTAGCCCTTGGCTGTTGGCGGCTCGCCGGCGGACAGGCCGATCTCGCGCTGCGCCATGGCAAAGCGCGTCACCGAATCCATCAGGCACAGCACCTCTTTGTCCTCATCGCGAAAATACTCCGCGATCGCGAGCGTGAGATAGGCGGCCTGCCGCCGCATCAAGGCCGGCTCGTCGGAGGTCGCGACCACGACCACCGAGCGCGCCAGGCCCTCCTCGCCGAGGTCTTCCTGGAGGAATTCCTGCACCTCGCGGCCGCGTTCGCCGATCAGCCCGATCACCGAAATGTCGGCATCGACGTTCTGCGCCAGCATCGACAGCAGCACCGACTTGCCGACGCCGGAACCGGCGAAGATGCCGAGCCGTTGGCCGCGGCAGCAGGTCAGGAACGTGTTGAGCGCGCGGATGCCGAGATCAAGCGGGCTGCCGACCCGCTTGCGCGAATGCGCCGGCGGCGGTGAGTTGCGGAAGGGTACGGGAGAGGCGCCCTGCGACAGCGGACCCTTGCCGTCGATCGGCTCGCCCATCGCGTTAACGACGCGGCCGAGCCAGGCCGGCGACGGCCGCACGAAGCCGGCGGCATTGGCGATGACAGCACGGCAGCCACGCCTGACGCCTTCGAGACCACCGAACGGCATCACCACCGCGTTGCTGCCGGAGAAGCCGATCACCTCCGCCGGGATGAAGCGATTGCCGCCAACGTCGATCACGATGCGGGCGCCGACCGACATCGCATGGATAGGGCCTGCGATCTCCACCATGAGCCCGCGGACGCCGACCACGCGGCCATAAATATTGACGCCGTCGATGTCGCCAATCTGTTCCGCGAGCGCCTTCATTGCGAAAACCTTAAGTTTCGCCGATTTCTGCGCATCCGCTTAACTTCGTGTTTACCCGCATCATTAATCATTACGTCACTGTCTTTGGGTGACTGAGGTCGCTTGCCTGTTCAGAAGAAGGGCGAGTCGCAAGAGTCGGTTAGTCCGGCCTCTTAATGTGGAGCTTGAACGAGAACGGATGAGAAAAGCTACTTCCACGCAATATCTTAGGGCGATTCGAAAAAAATTGCACCGCGGACCTTGCGAACGGGAATCAGTTTTTGTTAACCATGTCTCGTCAGGATCCGAATCAGTTGTGCAAAGGCGTTTTGTGAGTGCCGCAAGTGCGGCCGACCTGACGCCCAGGAGCGGCGACTAAAGGGGACTGGCATGCGCGTTTTGCTGATAGAAGATGACAGCGCCGTCGCGCAGTCGATCGAATTGATGCTCAAATCCGAGAGTTTCAACGTCTATACGACGGACCTCGGAGAAGAAGGCGTTGATCTCGGCAAACTCTATGACTACGACATCATTCTTCTCGACCTGAACCTGCCCGACATGTCCGGCTACGACGTGCTGAAGCAGCTCCGGGTCTCCAAGATCAAAACCCCCATTCTGATCCTCTCCGGCCTCGCCGGCATCGAGGACAAGGTCAAAGGTCTCGGCGTCGGCGCCGACGACTACATGACCAAGCCCTTCCACAAGGACGAGCTGGTCGCGCGCATCCACGCCATCGTGCGCCGCTCCAAGGGCCATGCCCAGTCCGTCATCCAGACCGGCGACCTCGTGGTTAATCTCGACACCAAGACGGTGGAAGTCGGCGGCCAGCGCGTGCATCTGACCGGCAAGGAATACCAGATGCTGGAGCTGCTCTCGCTGCGCAAGGGCACCACGCTGACGAAGGAAATGTTCCTGAACCACCTCTATGGCGGCATGGACGAGCCGGAATTGAAGATCATCGACGTCTTCATCTGCAAGCTGCGCAAGAAGCTCGCCAACGCCTCCGAAGGCCGCAACTTCATCGAGACCGTGTGGGGCCGCGGCTACGTGCTGCGCGAGCCGCACGAGGCCGACGAACGCATCCCGGCCTGATTACCCCGATCTCGCTGCTCCGACGAAAACCCCGCCGAAATGGCGGGGTTTCTGTTTTGCACCAATCCGGATTGCCAAGGTTCAATCACCTCATATTTGAGCCTGGCGGGAACGATCTAAACTTCTGCTACGATGAACCGAACTGGGCTGATGGAGTTTGCGACACATGTCGAACTTCGATCTGGCACTGTCGGTCGGCCTTGGCATCGGCCTGGCCGCCGCAACCGGCTTCCGGCTATTCCTGCCACTGCTGATCCTGAGCGTGGCCGCCTACACCGGACATGCGAACCTGAATGAGGGCTTTGCATGGCTCGGCACACCCGCCGCGATCATCATGCTTGGCACCGCGGCCATAGCCGAGATCGCCGCATTCTACATTCCCGGTGTGGACAACCTGCTCGACACCGTGGCGACGCCCGCTGCCGTCGTCGCGGGGACGATCATTTCCGCCGCTGTGATGACCGACGTACCGCCGATGCTGAAATGGACGGCGGCCGTTATCGCGGGCGGCGGCATTGCCGGCATCACGCAAGGTTTGACCGCGGTGCTCAGGGCAAAATCGACCGTCTTCACTGGCGGCCTAGGAAATTCTGTCGTGGCAACCACCGAACTCGGAAGCGCCTCGCTGATCTCACTTCTGGCCCTGGCCGCGCCGCTCGCCGCGCTCGCGCTGGTCGTGCTGTTTTTCTGGCTCGCCTTCCGCCCGCTTCGGGGATCGGCTCGGCGATCGCACCAGCCGAACGAACCATGAGAGGTCACACGTCTGGTTGTGACCTTCGTCAATCGGCTCAAGCGAGGCTCACGACGAAATCATAGCGGCCGATCTTGCCGTCGGACGCGTCGTCGATGCGCATCAGCAAGCGGCGGTCGAAGATGCCGTCGCGGCTGTTGGCACGTGCATCGTCCGGGAAGTAAAGCTGCGTGGTGAGGACCCGCTGACCCGGCGCCGCGATCTTGACGTGGAAGTGGCGTGTGCGCCCGGGATACATGCCCGGCACGACGGTCTCGAAAACATATCGTCCCTGCGCATCCGTGACCTGGTATCCGCGCAGCTTATAGCCGGTATTGTCGTAGGCGCCGCGCGCGTCGGCGTGCCAGAGATCGACGACCGCGTTCGCGACAGGTTGGCAGCGCCTGTCGATGACAAAGCCGGTCAACGTGATGGCCTCGCCCGCTGCATCAGCCCGAAAGTTGCGCTTCAGGGGTGTGCGCGGCGTGTAGAATGGCCCTTCGGTTTGCGAAACTGTGGGCGCGTTGTCGGCACCACATGATGGCGTTTCGGGCAGCAGTTGTGCTTGTGCCGGATCGGGCTGCCACAGCTCCGAAGCGGCAATGCCGAGCGAGGTTGCGGCCAGCCAGCGACCGATGGCCTGACGCCGCGTCAACAGATGATCTTTCATCAGGGATTGCCGACCTGTTTCCATGGGCACCACCGAGATGCGATTGAACCGGCCGTTGTCATCCGGCGACCAACGGATCGTGCAATTCTGTTGTCGGACGAATCGGGGCACGCTCGGCAAGGCCAGCATTCGGTTTTGCGTCGCCGCGCCGAAACAATGATACGGCGCGTTGAATGATCCTGCAATCGCTTGCCGGGCTTCCGGCTTTCCTGGTCTATTTCTGCACGGCGCTGGTCGCCGTCATGGCCTATCTCTTAGCCTATACCCGCGTCACCGCGCATAACGAATTCGAGCTCATCCGCGAGAACAATACGGCGGCTGCCATCGCGCTGGGCTTGAGCCTGTGCGGCTTCGTGCTGCCGGTGGTGAGCGCGATCGCGCATTCCGCCAACGTCATCGATTGCCTGATCTGGAGCGTGGTCGCGCTGATCGTCCAGATCATCGTCTATTTCATCGTCAAGGTCCCCGTACCGAACCTGTCGGGACGGATCGCCGACGGCGAGCTCGCACCTGCGATCTGGCTCGGGCTCTCCTCGCTCGCCGCCGGCGCCCTCAACGCCGCCTCCATGATCTACTGACCTCACCTGACCCAAATCTACTGACCAATGGCGACAAACCCGTCCAAAGAGTTCGGAACGCGAAAGCCGGCCCCTGTGCCGCCGCGCCCGCCGACCAAACGTTCGGCCGAGATCGTCCTGATCCTGATGGGCACGCTGGCGGTCGGCGTCACCGCCTATTCGCTGATGCCAAGCGAGGATTGCGTGCGGTCGCCGAACGACCCGGCACCATCGCTGCTGCAGAGCAACAACGCCGAATGCCGGCAGCGCGGATCTTCGTCCTCCAGCAGCCACGGCTCCAGCGGCGGTTCGCGCTACTCCGGCAGCGACTCCTCCTCGAGCCATTCGGCCTCAGGCGCATCCGATTCAGGATCGAACCATGTCAGCCGCGGCGGCTTCGGCTCGTTCGCACACGCCTTCGGCTTCTCCGGTGGTTGAGAACAGCATATGCTTCGCACATCGCCGTGAGATGCGCGCTTTTGCTTGCCTTGGCATCGGTCAGTGTTGGAGACTGGCGTCACACCGCAAACGGCGGAAGACAGGACTGCCGTCATGAAACGCTCGCGCCGCGTCGTACTGACTCTGATGGGAAGTGCGGCGGTCGGCGCCGTCTCGATGGGGCTGGTACCGCGCACCAATTGCGGCCCCGGTAACACGGCCATGCCCCGCCCCGGTGGCAAACCCGATTGCGGCCCGGTCTACGGTGGATTCGGCGGCACGCCACGCCGCTTCCAGGACCATGCCGAGGGTGACTTCGACCCATCGTATGGCGGCAGCTGATATCCCATGCGCCGCATCCCTTGTGCCGAGCGCGACGACTGGCGGGCGACCGCCGAGCGCGCCGGATTCAGTTTCCACAGCGTCGACGGCGAACGCTACTGGGACGAACGCGCCTATTACGCCTTCACGCTGGACGAGATCGAGCGCGGGATCGAGGAGCCGACCGGCGAGATCGATGCGATGTGCCTCGAACTGGTCGGTCGCGCCATCGAAGACGAAACATATCTGCGCCGATTGAAGATCCCGGAAGCGTTCTGGCCGCTGATCGCGGAAAGCTGGCGCCGCAACGAGGGCAGCCTCTATGGCCGGCTCGATCTCAGCTTCGACTGGCGCGGATCGGCAAAGCTCCTGGAGTACAACGCCGACACGCCGACCTCGATCTTCGAAGCGGCGGTGTTCCAATGGACCTGGCTCGAGCAGGCGATCGAGCGCAACATCATCCCGAAGCGGGCCGACCAGTACAATTCGATCCACGAGCGGCTGATCGACGCCTGGAAGAAACTGGCATCCGGCGGACACCTGCATCTTGCCGGCATGACCGGCAATACCGAGGACGCCGCAACGCTGGCCTATCTGGAGGACACCGCGTCGCAGGCCGGCCTTGCGACCACGCTGCTCGATATCGAAGACATCGGCCTTACCGAGGACGGCCGCTTTGTCGACCTGGATAACCGCGCAATCGAGCTCGCATTCAAGCTCTATCCCTGGGAATGGATGTTCCGCGACAGCTTCGGCGCCAGGCTCGCGAGCGCTCCGACGCGCTGGATCGAGCCGCCGTGGAAGGCGATCCTTTCCAACAAGGGCATCCTGCCACTGCTATGGGAGATGTATCCGAACCATCCCAATCTGCTGCCGGCCTATTTCGAGGATGATCCGAACGCGCAAGCGCTCGGCAGTTCGTTCGTCCGCAAGCCGATCTATTCGCGCGAGGGCGCCAATGTCGCGCTGGTCAGCGCCGGCACCACGCTGGTCGAGCAGGAAGGCCCCTACGGCGCGGAAGGCTTCATTCGCCAGGCGCTGGCGCCGCTACCGAATTTCGCGGGGCAATATCCGGTGATCGGGAGCTGGCTGATCGATCACACCCCATGCGGACTGTCGATCCGCGAGGACGAGAATCCGATCACGGGCAACACGTCGCGCTTTTTGCCGCACGCGATCCTTTGACAGTGCGGCTCCTGCGTCATTGCGAGCGAAGCGAAGCAATCCATGCCTCCGCTAGCGGTGAGATGGATTGCTTCGCTACGCTCGCAATGACGGCCAAGGGCGATGGAGTTGTAGGATGGGTAGAGCGGCGCGAAACCCATTATTGGCGCCGCGTTCTCGTCGCGATGGGTTTCGCTCCGCTCTACCCATCCTACGGGAGCAACGCCGTTACCGCGCGGCGGAAGCGACCGCCTTTAGCCCGATCGGCGCGCCGGCGCGCGCGACCGGCGCGGTGCCCAGGCAATAGAGACCGCGGCGGTCCGGATAGGGCTTAAAGACGCTGGTGATGCCAACCACGGATTCGGCCGCCCCCAGCGCCAGCACGCCGTCAGGCTCGAGCATTTTCGCAAGCCGCGCGAAGATGTCCGTCTTCGTCTCCTGGTCGAAATAGATCAGCACGTTGCGGCAGAAGATCACGTCGAACATGCCGAGATGGGAAAAGTCCTGCAGCAGGTTGAGCTGGCGATGCTGCACCATGGCGCGGATATCGGCATTGAGCTGCCAGAACTCGCCGATCTGCGTGAAGTATTTCACCAAGAACTGGATAGGCAGGCCGCGCTGCACCTCGAACTGGCTGAAGATGCCGGCCTTGGATTTTTCCAGGACCGCCTGCGACAGGTCGGTCGCGACGATCTCGGTGCGCCAGCCCGCGAGCGCCGCGCCCACTTCCTTCAGGCACATCGCAATCGAGTAAGGCTCCTGCCCGGTCGACGATGCCGCGCACCAGATGCGCAGCGAACGCCGCGCGGCGCGCGCCTGGATCAGCGCCGGCAGCACCGCCTGCCTCAGATGATCGAACGGAATCTTGTCGCGGAAAAAGAAAGTCTCGTTGGTGGTCATCGCCTCGACCACTTCCGATGTCAGCGCCTCGGCGCCGCCGCCCTTCATCTTCTGCACCAGTTCCGGAATGCCGGCCAACCCCCACTTGCGCGCGAGCGGCACCAGCCGACTCTCGACCAGATATTGCTTGTCGGACGACAGGTCGAGGCCGGACCGCTCCTTCAAGAGCTTGCGCAGATAGTCATAATCCAACGGCGTCACGAACGATCTCCCGCAAACAACCGGTTAAGCTTCGGTCCGATCTCCTTGAGCGGCAGCACGGCCGCGCAGATACCCGCATTCGCCGCCGCGCCCGGCATGCCCCACACGACACTGGTCGCCTCGTCCTGGGCAATCACGCTGCCGCCGGCGGCGGCGATATCCTTGCCGCCGCGCATGCCGTCCGACCCCATGCCGGTCAGGATCACCGACATGATGCCGCCCTGCCAGACATCGATCGCGGACATGAACATGGGATCAACCGCGGGCTTGCAGAAATTCACCGGTGGCCCGTCATCGAGTGCGATCGCGATCTCGGCACCGCGGCGCGCAACGCGCATGTGGCGGCCGCCCGGCGCGAGATAGATCTGGCCGGCCTTGACGATCTCGCCGTCAACAGCCTCATGCGCCGGCCGGCGGCTAGCACGCGCGAGATGCTCGGCCAGGATCGTGGTGAAGGTCGGCGGCATGTGCTGGGTGATCAGCACCGGAAAGCGGTCGATCACCGGTCCGATCTCGGCGACCAGCGCCATCAGCGCCTGCGGACCACCTGTCGACGAACCGATCAAGAGCACCTTCGGCGCCAGCATGCCGAAGGGGCGGCGCACCAATGCCTGCTGCGAAGTCGCCGGGCGGATCGCGGCTTCGCGCGCCTTGTCCTGCACCGGGGCTATTGCCGGGCTTGCGGCGACGGGCGCCGCGCGCCGGCGCACCTTGGCACCGAGATGGCGGATCTTCTGGATCAGGTCGTGCCGGAAGGTTTCGGCGGCGCCCGCCTCGCGCGTGCTCTCCGGCTTGGGGATGTAATCGGCCGCGCCGAGCGACAGCGCCTTCAGGCTGATCTCTGCGTTGCGACGGGTCAGCGTCGAGGCCATGATGATGACGAGGTCGCGCTTCTTGGCGAGCAGCTTCGGCAGCGCCGAGATGCCGTCGAGCTCCGGCATTTCGATGTCGAGCACGGCGACATCGGGATTGACGCGCTCGAGCTGATTGACGGCGTCGAGACCGGTGCGGAAAGAGGCCGTCACCTCCATGTCGGATTCCGCGCCGATCCAGCGCGAGATCATGCCGCGGATGACGACGGAGTCGTCGACCACCATCACCCGCAACGGTTCCTCCCGCGTCGAAGTCCGGGACGGGGCATTTGTCAACGCAACACTCATCACTTCACCAACGGCTCAACGGCACGCCTTCTCCGGATCATGCTCTCATGCCGATGGCTTTCAGCCGCCGGATCGAACACGACACTCAGATCAGGCCGACCTCCTGGAACTTCGCGGTGACGATGTCCCGGTCGAACGGCTTCATGATGTATTCGTTGGCGCCGGCATGCAGCGCACGGGCGATATGCGCGACATCGTTCTCGGTGGTGCAGAACACCACCTTGGGCTGATCGCCGCCGGGCATGCGGCGCAGATTGCCCAGGAATTCGTAGCCATCCATCACCGGCATGTTCCAATCGAGCAACACGGCGGCGGGCATGGCGCGCTTGCAGGCTTCAAGCGCCTTCTCGCCATCCTCGGCTTCGACAATCTGGAAATCCAGGCCTTCCAGGATGCGACGCGCGACCTTGCGAATGACGCTGGAGTCATCGACGACAAGACAGGTTCTCATGTTGGGCCTCTACTTCCTCATCCCGCAAGGGACGTTTCCGTTTCAGTTCTTCAATAGGCGTGCCCGCCTGGAGCGCGATGACTAGGCCGCCTTCGCATCCGGCATCAGTTCGAGCACGCGGTCGACATCGAGGACGACCATAAGCTGGCCGTCGAGGCGATGGACGCCGCCGGCGAGCTTGGCCATCCGCGGGTCGAGGTTGACCGGATTCTCTTCGCGGCTGTCATCGGGCAGCCGCAGCACCTCGCCGATCTGATCGATCAAGAGGCCATAGGATTCGCCGCGGAGATCAACGCCGACCGCCATCGGCGGCTTGCCATCGTCGTTCTTCGGCAGGCCGAGCCGCGCGCGCATATCGACCACGGTGACGATGCGACCGCGCAGGTTGAGCACGCCAGCGATCTCGCTGGAGGACAGCGGCACACGCGTCAGCCGCTCCGGCATGAACACGTCCTGCACGCGTGAGATCGGCAGGCCGAACAGTTGCCCGCCGATCACGGCGGTGACGTATTCGGCCATGGTGCCTTCGATGGTGTCGGTCTTGCTGGTCATCGTTTCAATTCCTTGTGCCCGACTCAACTATGCCGCTTTCCTGATCTCGGCGGTCTGTTCCTTCAACGCCGCGATCAGGCCGGGACGGTCGAATTTGGCCACGTAATCATGGAAGCCGGCTTGCCGCCCGCGCTCGATCGCGGCTGGCGAGACCATCGCCGACAGCGCGATGATCGGAACGCTACTCAAATGCTGATCGGAGCGGATGCTCTCGGCGAACTCGAAGCCGTTCATCTCGGGCATCTCGATGTCGGTCAGCACCACGTCGAACGCCTGTCCCGAACGCAGCGCGGCCAGCCCTTCCTGTGCGTTCGGCGCGGTACGCACCTTGTAGCCGGCGGCCTTCAGGACCGGGGCCAGCATGTTGCGGAAGAACGCGCTGTCGTCGACCAGAAGCACCGATTGCGCGTTGGAGGACGGCCGCATCTCCTTGCGGCTGAACCAGTCGGAGAAGGCCATCGGCAGGAAGTGGCCGACGTCGATCACTTCGGTCGCCTGGCCCTTGATCACGGCAGAGCCGAGAATGCCATCCTGCGAGCCCGCGACCTCGATGTGCAGCCGCTCCTCCACGATGTCGATGATCTCGTCCACCACGAGCCCCATCGAGCGGCCGTCGTCGGCGAACACCAGGATCGGCTGCGAGCCGGAGCTCTGCACATTGACATCAGCCATCTGCACCAGCGGCATCAACTGATCGCGGTACTGCACCATGTAGCGGCCGTTGGAGAGCTCGATCTTGTCGGTGGCGATCTCCTCCAGGCGCGTGACGAGGCCGAGCGGCACCGCCTTCGGCTGGCTGGTGCCGGCACGGAACACCAGGAGCGAGGTGAGCTGCTCGCCGCTGACATGGGCCGCGGCGTTGTCGTCCGCCATCTCATGGGCGGCTGAGCCGGCAGCGCCGAGCGCCTTGGCGATGCCGTTGGGGTCGATGATCATGATGACAGCGCCATCACCGAGGATGGTGTTGCCGGAGAACATGTCGATGTGACGCAGCTTGGTCGACATCGGCTTGACCACGATTTCCTCGGTGTGGAACACGCCGTCGACCACGATGCCGAAAGTCTGGCTGCCGACCTGCGTCACCA
This sequence comes from Bradyrhizobium sp. Arg237L, assembly GCF_029990105.1. Taxonomy (NCBI): domain Bacteria; kingdom Pseudomonadati; phylum Pseudomonadota; class Alphaproteobacteria; order Hyphomicrobiales; family Nitrobacteraceae; genus Bradyrhizobium; species Bradyrhizobium sp. Arg237L. Next base: position 92,025 of record NZ_JAQMIL010000015.1, read on the forward strand.
CGATGAAGCCGTTCTCGGGATCGCTCGACGAACCGTCATCGATCCTGAGCAGCTTCTTCAGATGCATCAGCGGCAAGAGCTTGTTGCGCAGGCGCAGCACGGCGGTGTCCTTGATGCGCTCGATGCGGTGCTCGGAATTGGCCCGCGCGCGAACCAGTTCAACGACCGAGAGCTGGGGGATCGCAAAGCGGTCGCCGGCTGCTTCTACGATCAGCGCGGACACGATGGCGAGCGTCAGCGGGATCTTGATGGTGACGGAGCAGCCCTCGCCCGCGACCGACTTGATGTCGATGGTGCCGCCGATCTGGTCGATATTGGTGCGCACCACGTCCATGCCGACGCCGCGGCCGGAAACCGAAGTGACTTGCGCAGCGGTCGAGAAGCCCGGCGCGAAGATGAACTTGTGGATCTGCGCTTCCGTCATCTTCTCCAGCTCAGCCTCGGTGACGAGGCCGTTGGCCAGAGCTTTCGCCTTGATCCGGTCGGTGTTGAGGCCGCGGCCGTTGTCGGCGATGCAGATGATGATGTGGCCGCCCTCGTGATAGGCGGAGAGACGAATGGTGCCCTGCTCCGGCTTGCCGGCCGCCGCGCGCTCGGCCGTGGTCTCCAGACCATGGTCGGCGGAGTTGCGTACCATATGCGTCAGGGGATCCTTGATCAGATCGAGCACCTGGCGGTCGAGCTCGGTGTCGGCGCCGTGCATCTCCAGTTCGATCTGCTTGCCGAGTTCGCCCGAGAGGTCGCGCACGATGCGCGGCAGCTTCTGCCACGCATTGCCGATCGGCTGCATGCGCGTCTTCATGACGCCTTCCTGCAGCTCGGCGGTGACGTTCGAGAGACGCTGCAACGGCACCTTGAACTCGGTGTCCTCGTTGCGGCGGGAGATCTCCAGGAGCTGGTTGCGGGTCAGCACCAGCTCGGAGACCATGGTCATCAGGTGCTCCAGCGTATCCACGTTGACGCGGATCGACTGGTTGGCGACCTTGTCGGACTCGTGCATGTCGCCTTCGGCGGCGGCCGTCTTCCTCGGCGCCTTCTTCTCCTTGGCAACCTCTGCGGCCGGCTCATGCGCGGCGGGCTTGGCCGCGGGCGCGGCAGCCGGTGCGGGCGGCGTCACTTCGGTGGCGGTTTCGCGGAACGCGCGCTCGAGCTCGTCGAGCGAGACTTCACCGGGGCGCAGTGGACGTTCGAGCGTCTGAACCACCAGCGTGCCCTCCGTCGCCGCGGGCTGCAGCGGCGGCGCGGCCACGATAGGCGCCGCTACCTCAGCAGCAGGCTCGCCGCCGGCCTCCGCCGCCATCGATTCGAAACTGCGCTCGGCCATCTTGTGCAGCTTGACGATGAGGTCTTCGTCCGATCCTTCCGGCTCGGCTTCGGTTGCCTCCAGTCCTGCGAGGATCTCCTTGATGCGGTCGATGCTCGACAGGATCAGCGTCACCGCTTCCGCCGTGACCGGCATGCCGTCGCGGAATTTGCCCATCAAGGTCTCGCCGGCATGCGCCAGCGCTTCCAGTCGCGGAAGCCCCAGGAAGCCGCAGGTACCCTTGATGGTGTGTACCAGGCGAAAAATGTTATCGAGAATCTTCGCGTTGTTCGGCTCTTGCTCGAACTTCACCAACTGATTGTCGACCGTATCCAGGCTTTCGCTGGTCTCGGTCAGAAACTCTCGCATCAAATCGTCCATGAACCTGGCCTTCGTACGCAGCGGCACGCGACATCGACGCGCCTTACGGAACTTGGACCAGCTTCCATGCAAAGCGTTTAAGTTTGGTTGAGTATGTGGAAAAGAACGGGATCAACAAAGAGATAAGAAGAAAAGATCGAAATCAACGGCAAGTTGCAAACAATTGGTTAACGCTATGGCCGCCGTCGCGGCGCGCGGCGTACTCGCTTCGCGCCTCCGATCGCGCTCTACGTCGTTGTTTGCGCATGATCTCTTGAGCGCCTGCGCGCCAGGAGATCATGCAGCAATCGTCAGGACGCGCTGACCACCACGGTCTCGCCCTCGAGGGCGAGCTTGACGGTCAATCCGCAGGCCTGCGCCAACAGCCTCGTGTAATAGGGCTGCACTGCATGGGCATCGACCGCGGCGGAGGTGCTGCCGAGAATATCCACGATGTTCTGCGGCACGCGGGCGTTCAGCCCGGCCGAGGTGATGCGAAAGCTCATCGTCTCGCCCTCGCCGACCGGATCGATCGTCAGCGTGCCGCCGCGCGGAATCGTCTGCTGCGCGATCACGAGCATATTCAGGAGCAGCTTGACGCGGTTCTTGGGCAAGAGCAGCCGCGGCAGATTCCAGGTCAGCGTCACCTTGCCGTCCTCGATATGCCCCTTCGCCATGGCCTGGGCGTCGCCGAGATCGATCTGCGCGCCGGCCGACCCGGCGGCACCGAAGGCAAGCCGGCAGAACTGCAGGCGGGCAGATGCGGTCTTGGCGCTCTTGCGGATCAGGTCGAGTGCAAAATCGCGGTCCTCGGGTTTCGGATTGTCGTCGATGACCTCAAGGCCATTGACGATCGCGCCGACAGGACTGATGAGATCGTGGCAGACCCGCGAGCATAGCAGCGCCGCCAGTTCGAGGGCATCGGGAGCGGGACCGAGAGACGAAGTGCCAGACATGAAGTGTTCCTGGAATGCCGCGATACACGCGGACGGGAGCGAATCACGCATGCTTTTGGGTTTGATACACTGGGGAAGCGCATGCTGCCAGCTTGCGGCGGAAGTGAGATGGGAACACTAGATCATGATCCGATTGGACCGAATCGGATCATGATCTCATCTTTCTGTTTGAGCATGATCTTTTCGGAAAACCGGTTTCCACTTTTCCGGATCATGCTCTAGCCGATGAGAACCGCTTATGAATGAGGCATGCCCGCCCCGGATCGACGGCAATGCCGCGGCCGCGCTGATCGAACCGTTGACGGAGCTGGTGATCCGGGCCGGCGAGGCCATCCTTGCAGTCAATCGCAGCGCCATGAAGGTTGAGGGCAAGAGCGACGGCTCGCCGGTGACCGAGGCCGATCTCGCAGCCGACCGCATCATTGCCGAGGGCTTGGCGCGGCTTGCGCCAAACGTGCCGTCGCTCTCCGAGGAGCGCACGCGTCTGGCAAGGCCGCCGTACAAAGACAGCTTCTTCCTGGTCGATCCGCTCGACGGCACCAAGGAATTCGTCGCCGGCCGCAACGAGTTCACGGTCAACCTCGCCCTGGTGACCGAAGGGACGCCGCTGCTTGGCGTCGTCGGGGCCCCGGCCCTGGGCGTGATCTGGCGCGGCATTGTCGGCCGCGGCGCCGAGCGGCTGATCGTTCGCGATGGCGGGCCACCGGTTGTCGAGCCGATTCGCACCCGCCCTCGCCCGCCGCGCGGAACCCCCTGGACCGTGGCGGTCAGCCGCTCCCATGGCGATGCGCGCACGGAGGCCTTTATCGCCGCGCGGGACGGCGCGGTGCGGGCCGAACTCGGCTCCGCGGTGAAGTTCGGACGAGTGGCCGAAGGCAAGGTCGATATCTATCCCCGCCTTGCACCGACCTCCGAATGGGACGTCGCGGCCGGCCATGCCGTGGTCACCGCTGCCGGCGGCAAGATCACGGATTCGCAGGGAGCGGCGCTGCATTTCGGCCTGCGGGACGATTTTATCGTGCCGGAGTTCATTGCCTGGGGCGATCCCGCCGTTGCGCCTTAGAACTTGTTTTGTCGAGGGCGCTACTGCGCCAGCGTCTGCTCCAGCTCCGGCCAGCGGGCGGTGGCGTCTTTCAGGAAGCGTCCGGGATCGGCGACAAAGGCGTCCCGGTTGTCCTCCCGGCCGAACAGGTAGAGCCGCTGCCCGGCCACCGCCCAGAATCGTGGATTGCCGGCATAGGTGACGCCACGGCCGAGATCGACCGGGTCGTAGCCTCCGAATTGCGGACCGTAGATTTCCGGATGGGCGACAAAGGAGGCGCGGTTGCCTTCATTGCGGAAGCGCCAGACCGCGCCTGCCTGCGCAGCCTCAAAGTCCGGCAAGCCCTCAACGGCTGCGGCATCGGTAAAATATGCCACCGGGTCGAATCCTTCGATGGCGAGGCCGGAATAGTGATTGACCACCACCCGCTCGGTTGTAGCGGCCCGGACTGCCGAATCAATGCCGATCAAAGCTAAAAGGCCGACGGCGAAGCTGAAAAAGGCTATTCCGGGGCGTCGGCGGTATATTTCCTGCCGTTGTACCGTCATAGTTGATATCGATAACATTGGAGTCGAGGGGACACTGGGCGCAAGCTAGAGCCGACCTTGTTGGCGTCAGGTTAAGGCGGCGACCAGAATTTCGATCGCAGGGGTTCTTTATGAGTTTCGCATCACGCTTTGCCGCGGCAGCGCTCGCTGCGCTGATGTGCTGGATTGCGCCGGTTGCCGCCCAGCAGGCCCCGCCGCAATACCCGCCGCCGCAACGTGAGCCCAGTCCGAGCACCTATGGGCCGGACGAACTGGTTGCCGCCGGCCACAAATTCTTCGGTAACGTCTCACGCGGGCTTGCCTCCGTCATCGAACGCGCGGTCAGCCAATGGGGCCTGCCCAATGGCTACGTGCTCGGCGAAGAAGGTTCCGGCGCTTTCGTCGCCGGCCTGCGCTATGGGGAAGGCACGCTCTACACCAAGAACGCGGGCGACCTGCGGGTCTATTGGCAGGGGCCCTCGGTCGGCTTCGACTGGGGCGGCGATGGCGCCCGCACCATGACGCTGGTCTACAACCTGCCCTCCACGCAAGCGATCTACCAGCGCTTCGTCGGCATCGACGGCTCGGCCTATATCGTCGGCGGTTTCGGCATGACCGCGCTGACGGCCAACAATATCGTACTGGTGCCGATCCGTTCCGGCATCGGGCTCAGGCTTGGCGCCAATGTCGGCTACCTGAAATATACCCCGCGTGCGACCTGGAACCCGTTCTGACCCCGCCGTTAACGCCTTAACGTGAATCCCTCACCGCGGACAGGCATTTGGCTGGCGTTTTGCCGGCCGCCCGTGGCATTGTGATTAACGATTTATTATCGCGGGAGTAACCCATTCATGGTCGAACCGATCATGTATCTGGCGATCGGTTTTCTGGTCTCGATGCTGTGCGGTCTGATGATCGTGCCGCTGGTGCATAACCGGGCGGTGCGGCTGACGACCCGGCGTATCGAGGCCGCAACCCCGCTGTCGATGGCCGAGATCCAGGCGGACAAGGACCAGTTGCGCGCGGAATTCGCGATGTCGGCGCGGCGGCTCGAGATGAGCGTCGAGCAGCTCAAGAGCAAGACCACGAGCCAGTTGGCCGAACTCGGCAAGAAGACCGACGCGATCAACCGCATGAAGATCGAGCTCGGCGAGAAGAACGCCGCGATCTTCGCCCTCGAGGCGCGCGAAAAGGCGATGAAGGGTCAGTCCCGCGCCACCGAAGAGGAGTTCGCCGCCAAGACCGAGCAGTTGCGCGCCGCCGAGCAGGCGCTGGCGAACAAGCAGAACGAGCTCGGCAAGATCAATGCCGACCTGAACGACCGCTCGATGGCGGCGGACAGCCGCCAGATCGAGCTGATCTCCGTCCGCACCCAGATCGAGGAATTGAAGGACCGGGTCAGCGACGCTGAAAGAGACTTCGCCGCCACCCAGGCCCGCCTGGCCGAGGAACGCAGCGCATCTGAGGCCGCGACCCGCGAGCTCGCGGACGCGCGGAGCCGGGCCGAGAGTCTGAACCAGCGCGTCACCGACCTCGACCGTCAATTGAGCGTCCAGGTCAACGAAGCCCAGATACTCGGCAACCGCGTCAACCAACTGGAGGGGCGGCTTGCGACCCAGGGCAAGCTCTTGGCCGAACGGGAATTCGAGAACAACCAGCTCCGGCAGGCCAGTGAGGCAGCCGAGCGCACCGTGAAGGAACTGCGCGCGGCGATGAATGGCGGCAAATCGCCCGCCCTCGAGAAGCTGAAAAGCGAGAAGGCCACTCTGGAAGAACAGCTCCGCATCGCCCGCGACGAGCGGTCAAAGCTGCAGCGCGACATCAACGCGATCCAGGAGCAGGCGGAGAACTCCTGGGCGACCGAGCGCATGGAGAACGCGCTGCTGCGCGAGCGCATCAACGACATTGCCGCCGAGGTGGCAAAGCTGGCGATCCAGCTCGAAGGGCCGGATTCGCCGATCGAGGCTATGCTAGCCGCAGAGCCGGCGGTGCCGGCCAAGGGGGGACCGAAGGCGAGACCGAAAGCCGCCAATGGCGTGCCCGCCGCAAGCGGCCTGCCCGAAGGCGGCGGAACGCTCGCCGAACGCATCCGGGCGCTGCAATCCCACGCTTCCCGCGCCCGTCAGCAGGGGGCATAAGGCTCTTTCACGCTTTGGGGTCGGCTTTGGCTTGACACCCCGCCCCTGCCCTTCGTAAATCGCGGGCTCCGGCCGTAAGGCCATTTCCGATCGGATGCCGTTTCCGGCCTCCGGCCGCGACGAGATCCCGGACGCATAGCTCAGCGGGAGAGCGTTCCCTTCACACGGGAGAGGTCCAAGGTTCGATCCCTTGTGCGTCCACCATTAATTCCATAGATTCAATGACTTAGCGGCTTAACTCTCTGACGGGTACCCCAAAAGAGCTAGGGCACAATAGGGGCACGTCGGTATGAGTTCAGCCGACAGGCAGTTCGGGAAAGATCTTGTCGAGCGTGATCGGAAAGTCGCGGACACGCACAGCGGTAGCGTTATAGATCGCGTTTGCGACTGCAGCTCCCGCCCCACAGTTGCCGAGCTCGCCGATGCCCTTGGCGCCCAGCGGATTGCCCTTGTCGTCCTCCTCGGGAAGGAAGATGGCTTCGACGCTTGGAATATCGGCATGCACGGGAACGTGGTACTCGGCGAGATCGTGGTTGACGAAATGGCCGTGGCGAGGATCGAGCACGGTCTGTTCCATCAGCGCCGCCCCGACGCCCCAGATCATGCCGCCGATCATTTGCGAACGCGCCGTCTTCGGATTGAGGATGCGACCGGCGGCGAAGACGCCAAGCATGCGCCGCAGCCGTGGTTCGCCCGTGTCGATATCGACCGCGACCTCGGCAAAATGCGCGCCGAACGCATGCTGGGAATAGGTGCGATAGGTTTCGCCGCGGGCCGCAGAGCCCTCGGCCGCTAATCCGTTCGGCGCGATCCGGGCCAGAAGATTGCCGAGGCTCTCCGAGCGTGAGCCGAGGTGGAGTTTTCCCCCCTCGAAACGAGCTTCCGAAATGTTCGCGCCACGCAAGGGCGAACGCTCATGCGATGCGGCTGCCGAGGCGATCTGCTCCCGGAGTATCAGGCAGGCATTGTGGACCGCCGTGCTCGAACTCGATGCGCCCCAGGAGCCACCCGAACCGGCGGTGCGTGGCAGGCTGCTGTCGCCGAGCTCGACCTTGACGGCCGCGAGCGGCACGCCCAGCCGCTCGGCCGCAACCTGCGCCAGGATCGTATAAGTGCCGGTACCGATATCGGTCATGTCAGCCTGCACCGTGACTTGCCCCCGCGCATCGATGGCGACACGAGCCGAGCCCGGACCGAGATAATTGGCGCGGATCGCGGCTGCCATGCCATAGCCGATCAGCTTGCGGCCTTCCCGACGGCTGCCCGGCTTCACCGGGCGGTCGCGCCAGCCGAAGCGCTCGGCCCCGTCGCGCATGCACGCGATCAGGTTTCGGCTGGAGAAGGCCACGTTGCGCTCCGGATCGCGCTCCGGCTCGTTGCGGATGCGCAAGTCGATCGGATCGAGGCCGAGCTGTTCGGCGAGTTCGTCCATTGCGCATTCAAGCGCGAGCAGGCCAGATGCTTCGCCGGGTGCCCGCATCCATTCTCCACGATTGGTGTCGAGACGTACGAGGCGGTGCGTCGTACGCCGGTTCGCTGCTGCGTAGAGCGCTCGCGTCGGCACCGCGCTCTGCTCAGCGAACTCCTCGAAACGAGATGTCGAAGAGGTGACCTCATGCTCGATCGCGGTCAGGCGGCCGTCGCGGTTCGCGCCGAGCCGGACCCGCTGCTTCATTGCCGCGCGATGGCCGGCACTGGCGAACATTTGCCGTCGCGTCAGAGCGACCTTAACCGGCCGGCCGAGAACGCGCGCGGCCAGTGCGGCGCAGACCGTCTCGGGATGAACGATCAGCTTGGAACCGAAGCCGCCGCCGATGAAGGGGCTGATGACCCTGACATTCTGCGGCGAGATGCGCAGCGTATTGGCCAAGCCGGCCTGGATATTCGCCAGCGTCTGCGCCGAAGTATGGACGGTCAGCCGGTCCCCATCCCACTCGGCGATGGCCGCATGCGGTTCCATCGGATTATGGCTCTCGAACGGCGTCGCATAAACGGCGTCGAGCTTGACCGGCGCCTCGGCGAAAGCGCGGTCAAAGTCGCCAAGTGTCGAGTCCGTGGGGAAGCCGGCATTGATACGTTCGGGCCGGTAGATTTCGGCATTCGGCGCTGCGGGGTCGAACGCGCCCGGTTCGCTCGCATAGCGCAGCCTGATCAGCCCCGCTGCCCCTCGCGCTTCCTCGAAGGTCTCGGCGACGACCAGCGCGACCGGCTCATCATGATAGCGGATACCCTCGCTCGCCAGCACCGGGCGGGCCCGCGTGAACACCTCCGGCACAGTTGGCGTGACAGCCGGACCGAAGGCCGATTGGCTCGGTGCGTTCCTGTGCGTCATCACCAGGATGACACCAGGCGCGCGCTCGGCATCGCCGGTATCGATCTCGACGATACGTCCCTTGGCGATGCTCGCACCAAGGATGTAGCCAAAGGCCGGCGCGCGATCGAGCCTGTGCTCGTAGGCGTAGCGCGCCCTCCCCGTAACCTTGAGCGCTCCGTCGATACGGTCCACGGGCTGGCCGATCGGCGCGGCAGCGCCGGGGCGCGATGTCGCCTGAACGATGTAATCTTGAGCCATCGTCTTATGCCTCAAACGTCTTGGACGGTTTCCGCGAGCGTCCGGCGCAGCGTGCGCCGCGCCAGCTCGATCTTGAAGGCGGCATGGCCTTCGGCGCGCGCGCCGGAAAGGGCCGCATCGGCGGCCGCAGCGCAGGTCTCTTCACCCGCCGGCTGTCCGGCAAGAGCCCGCTCGCCTTCGGCAGAGCGCCATGGCTTGGGCGCAACGCCGCCCATTGCGATGCGCGCGCCACGGATGCGTCCGGCGGCGACGTCGACAATTGCCGCGACCGAGACCAGGGCGAAAGCGTAGGACGCGCGGTCGCGGACCTTGCGGTAGAGCTGCCGACCCGGCGGCGGTGGCGGCAAGATCACAGCGGTGATCATCTCGCCAGCGGCGAGCGTGGTCTCGATGTGCGGCGTCGTTCCCGGCAGACGGTGCAGTTCTCGAAGCGGAAAGACCCGTGTGCGGCCGTCGGATTGTATCGTCTCGATCCGCGCATCGAGCGCGGTCATGGCCACCGCCATGTCGGATGGGTGGACGGCCATGCAGGCCTCGCTGGCGCCGAGGATCGCGTGAAGCCGGTTGAAGCCGCCGCGCGCGCTGCAGCCCGAGCCGGGGTCGCGCTTGTTGCAGGGCATGCCGCGTTCATAGAAATACGGGCAGCGCGTACGTTGCAGCAGGTTGCCGGCGGTACTGGCCTTGTTGCGCAACTGGGCGGAGGCACCCGAAAGGAGCGCCTGCGAAAGCAATGGATAGCGGGTTCTCACCCGCATGTCGGCCGCGAGTTCGCTATTGGGAACCTGTGCCCCGATACGCAGGCCGCCTTCCGGCGTCTCCTCGATCAAGCGCAGTGGCAGGCGGCTGATATCGACGAGATGTATCGGCTGCTCGATCTCCAGCTTCATCAGATCGATGAGATTGGTGCCGCCGGCGATGAATTTGATACCGGGACGCGCGGCCACCGCGGCGGCCGCCTCGCGCAGGCCGGATGCGCGCTCATAGGTGAACGGCTTCATCGTTCAGGTCCTCTCGGCGACATCGCGAATGGCCGCGACGATGTTGGGATAGGCGGCGCAACGGCAGAGATTGCCGCTCATGCGCTCGCGAATTTCGGCATCGCTCAGCGTGGTCTGTGCAACGAGATCGTCCGTGACATGGCTCGGCCAGCCGTCCCTGGCTTCGTTCAGCATGCCGACGGCCGAGCAGATCTGGCCCGGCGTGCAATAGCCGCACTGGAAGCCGTCGCGCGCGATGAACGCAGCTTGCATTGGATGCAGCGCCTCGCCCCGGGCCAGTGCCTCGATCGTCGTGATCTCGTCGCCTTGATGCATGACCGCGAGCGTCAAGCAGGAGTTAACTCGCCTGCCGTTGATCAGGACCGTACAGGCGCCGCACTGACCATGGTCGCAGCCCTTTTTGGACCCGGTCAGACCAAGCTGGTGGCGCAGCGCATCGAGCAGCGTGGTGCGCGGATCGAGTTCGACTGAAGTCAGGCTGGCGTTGATGATCAGACTTACGGGGATTCTCGTCGTTCCGGCTGCAGCCTCGACAAGACTGCTAGACTGAGCAAGCGCCGGCACAGCGTCGGCGATCCCAACAGTGAGCAGCGCCGTCGCTGCCGCGGCCCCCTGAATCACACTCCTTCGTGTCGGCCCATCATCGGTCGGGCGTCGGTCCTTGCAGTCGGCCATGTCGAGCTCGCTCCCTTGCGCATCCCGTGCTTGCTCGAGGCAAGATAGGTGCGCCGCTTCGGGCGTTCTTTCACGATTCCGACGCTCTTGCAGGATTCAGGAAAAAAGCTGTTGCCGGTAGGCTCGGGGCGTCATCCCTCGCTCGCGTTTGAATGCCGTGGTGAAATGGCTCTGGCTGGAGAAGCCTAGTCTGGCCGCGATCAGCGCAAGTTCGTGGTCGGAATCCGCAAGAAGCTGCTCGGCGCGACGAATCCGCCGCGCGATCACAAAGGCATAGGGAGCCATTCCGGTCGCCGTCCTGAAGCGCCGCGCGAAGGAATCGATCTCCATGTCTGCGATCGCCGCGAGATCGCTCAGCCTGATCTCCCCGCCGAGGTGCTCCTCGATATACGCCTCAATCCTGCGGAGCGTCGCCTTGCCAAGCGCGCCATGTGTACTTGGACGGGGTTTGCCACCGTCGAGCGCCATGATCCGATGCATCGCAATGGCGGCGAGATGCTCGACATAAGCAGTGTCCGGCTTGCTGCCGAATGCAACGTCGTTATGCAGCGCCGTCAGCAGCGCGGCGATAACCGCATCGGCGCGATTGACCAATATTGGCAACGTCTCCGCCGAACGCTCGCATCCGAACCGAGCGTGATCGAGCCAAAGGGCGGAGTAGACGAGATCCGGCTCGCAATAACTGCCGGAGCGCTCGACACCTGCGGGGATGAAAGAGAGCGCGCCCGGCCTGTCTCGGCCATCATAGACGAGTTCGCCGGAGCACGAAATCCGCGTTCGCGCGGTCTTGCCTGTATGGGTCAGCACGATCAGATGCGAGGGCGCCGTCCAGGTTAATTCTGCGTCCCGGCAGGACCAGCGGCGGTGGTCGAAGACGATTGCGCCATCAAGCCATGAACACGTATCCGGTGACTCCGATCGGATCTCATCTGTGATCCGGAGTTCACCCTCTCCGATCATCGGGGTCAAAGCCATGGCATGCACCTTTCCTTGATCAACTCAATTCGCTTGACCTCATCGAAACGGCCCAAATGAATTCGGGCACTTCCGCATACGAATTTGAGATCTCGCTCGGACGTCAAACAGTCGCCCTCCGTCACGAGGCGTGAAATAGCTGTGCTATTTGCGCCATACGTCAGATCAAGGGGCGTCGTCGAGGTAGACGCATTCCGCAACACGAAGACGAGCAGCCAGCTTATCCGAAATGCGGATCTGCAAGAAAACGGTCCCTCCCGTGTGGCGTAGTCTTCATCGCTCTCGGCTGATGAGCCCCTCGAGCTTTCGGGAACTACCCTGCGAGAAACAGCATCGATCGCATCGCACATACAGCGCTCCTGCTTCGTTGAACAGGCGCACGATGGGGTCTGGTTGTCGCAGAACTTTGCCGACCGTTACCGGCAATTGTCGCGATCTGTCTCAGGAACGCTCCATTGCATAGTTAGCGACAAGTTGGAGTCGTCTTTCGCTGATGCTTCTGTCCGCTCCTCTTCAATCCCCTTGCTTTCAATGCGGCTTCGCGGAACTGCATCAATCCCTAAGCCATACGACTTTGCGACAAAGTGGCTCACTGGGACCGGATTCTGCGACTGCTTGTACTTAAAACGGGTTCAACCCTGCGCGACCGATACATTCTGTTACACTTTTCCGGTGGGTTGAACGCTGGACTTCGGTATGATGTGGAACGGAGCAACTGGATGGACTCGGCACCGCACATCGCCGTCGTGGATGATCATCGCGACATCCGCGATCTGGTCGGCAAATACTTGATGCAACATGGCTACCGCATCAGCCTTGCGGAGAGCGCCGCTGCACTTCGCCGTCTGCTCGAACGAAGTGCTTTTGACCTGGTGGTTCTCGACGTCATGATGCCGGGTGAGGACGGATTGTCTCTCTGCCGCCATCTCCGCAGTACCACGGACCTTCCCGTTATCCTGTTGACTGCCATGGTGGAGCAGACCGATCGGATCGTCGGCCTCGAAATCGGCGCCGATGACTACGTGTGCAAGCCATTCAATCCGCGCGAACTCCTTGCCCGTATCAAAGCGGTGCTTCGCCGAGTCCAAAGCCTGCCGCCGCAGAAAGGCCGGCTCGCGACCAAGATCGTACGTTTCGATCGGTGGACCTTTGACATCAGCCGGCGCGAGTTGGTGGGACACGATGGCGTTGCTGTGCCGCTCAGCACCGCGGAGTTTCGGCTCCTATGCGCCTTTGTCGACCATCCCGGTCTGGTGCTCAGCCGCAATCAGCTCCTCGACTTGACGGTCGGCCGAGATGCCGATCCGTTCGACCGGAGCATTGACAATCAGGTCAGTCGCTTGCGGAAGAAGATCGAGGCCGATCCGAAGGTGCCGGCCTTGATCAAGACTCACTGGGGCGGTGGATACAGCCTCGTCGCACAGGTCGAACGGCCATGATGAGCTTATGGAAGCGCAGCCTGGCGGCCCGCTTCATCTGCTTCACGCTGCTGTCCCTCATGCTGTCGCAAGCAGTGGTGTTCTTCATTTCCTGGGATGAGCATGGGCAGGCAATCCGGAAGGCCGCCAAGGGCGAGATTTTCAGCCGGTGCGCCTCGCTCGCCCGGGTCTTAGAGGCGACGCCTCCAGCGCTTCAGTCCGATATCCTGAACGCCAGCAACACCAGTTCAGCAAGATATTGGATATCGGCCAACGGCCTGAAGGATGCCCCCGCCTGGCGAGAGGAGGCGTGGGAGCGTTTGGCCCAGCCGTTGCCGCGCGTATCCTTTCCCGGCCACAGCGCGCCCGTCGAGGCGAGACCGGATTTCGTCCGAAATTCGGCCAGCAGTAGCAGCGCCACCTCCTCGCAATGGATCGATCTCAAGCCGGGAGCTTGGCCGCTGTCCCGGCCAGCGAAATTTCTCTATCTCGATGACAGCACCGGCATGGGTTTGGCCGTTCAATTGGCGGACGGCGCATGGCTGAACACTGCATTTGCCAAACCTGCGCAAGACGGCTTCTGGACCTCCCAATCCACCGTAACGCTCGGCCTGTCGGCGTTGTTGTTGTCGATCATTGCCGTATTCGCCGCGCGCGGCATCGCGCAACCATTGCGTCGCCTGGCCGTGGCGGCCGAAGCCCTTGGCCGCGGTCAGGAGATCGTACCGCTGCCGGAGACCGGCCCCGACGATATCCGGCGCACGGCCGAGGCATTCAATCGCATGCAGGCACGTCTGCATCGTTTCGTCGACGATCGAACCAGAATGCTGGCCGCCATCGGCCATGATCTGCGCACACCTCTGACCTCACTCCGTTTGCGTGCAGAATTCGTGCCTGATCAGGAAGTGCGGGAGAAAATGCTCTCCACGATTACAGAGATCCAGACGATGACGGAGGCAACCCTCGCATTCGCCCGCGAGGATGCGACCGCAGAAGCCACACGTACGGTGGACCTCTCCGCTCTCGTGGAAAGTCTTTGCGACGATCTCGCCGAACTCGGCTACGATGTTTCGTTCTCGGAGGGGGCGAAGATCAGCTATAGCTGCCGACCAGACGCGCTGCGGCGCGCGTGCCGCAACCTCGTCGAAAATGCCATCCGTTATGGCGAGCGGGCGCGGGTCAGCGTAGAGAGGCGAGCAGACAGCATCGAAATCATCGTCTCGGATGATGGACCCGGTATTCCGGACAACGCCAAGGAGCAGGTTTTTACGCCGTTCTTTCGGATGGAGAATTCGCGGAATCGCGAAACTGGAGGCGTCGGTCTTGGTCTTTCTATTGCGCGGACCACAGTCCGCCACCATGGCGGAGATATCACATTGATCAACCAGCAGAAGGGACTGCGCGCGGCCATTAGCCTGCCACCGCTGGATAGCGGACCTCCTCCCAATAGCGGACCTCCTCCCATCGGGGTCCGGGTCACGGTCGCAGGAGTGAAGGACAATATCAACGCTCTCGAACCGGCAACCCGCAGCGTTTCCACTTGAGCATACCATCGAGATAATGCCTTGCCACAATACGCTGTTTGAAATTCGATCCAGAATATTGATCAAGGTCCGGTGCACGACAGCGGGCTGATTCCGACCGTCGGTTGTGCGCGGACGCATTCTCGCTGAATGCCGCCAAGCGACATGCCTTTGACAGGTCCAGGGAGAGGTCAAAATGAAAACGCTAACGAGTGGAGCGACGCGTCTTGCACTAGCACTGCTGCTTACAATCGGAGCAACGCTGATGTGTGCCGCAAAGACATTCGTCTATGTGTCGAACGCGCAGGACGGCAACATCGATGCCTACACCATGGACACGAGCACCGGCTCGCTCACGCCGATCGGAAAGGCCGAGGCCGGCAAGCTGGTCATGCCAATGGCAGTGAGCCCGGACAAGAAGCACCTCTATGCCGTGGTACGCTCGCAGCCGCCGCACGTATTGACCTACTCCATTGATCCGGCAGCCGGTGTGATCACGCAGAAGGCATCGGCGCCGCTTCCCGACAGCATGCCTTATGTCTCGACCGATCGCACCGGGCGCTACCTGTTCACCGCCTCTTATGGCGGCGACAAACTCGCCGTGAGCCCGATCGACGAGAATGGGCTGGTCGAGGCCGAAGCGATTCAAGTGATCCCCACCGGCCGCAACGCGCATTCGATCTTGCCCGATCGCAGCAACAAATTCGTGTACGCGGCCACGCTCGGCGCCAATCAGGTGTTGCAATTTACTTTCGACAACAACACCGGCAAACTCACGCCCAACGTCCCGGCGGCGGTCAGTCCGGGGCCGGGTCACGGCCCCCGCCACATGGCGTTGTCGCCCGACAACAAGAACCTCTATGTGCTCAACGAATTGTCGGGGCACGTCACGCAATATGCGGTCGATTCCGGCAAGGGGACGTTGACCCTCGTCGAGAGCATTAGCTCGGTGCCGGCGGATGCCGGCCTCGCTTGGGGTACGCCGCAGGCGCCCGTCGGCGCTGCACCGACGCCCGGCTCAGCGCTGCCGAAGGACGAGAAGCCGAAAGTCTGGGCTGCTGACATCCAAATCACGCCCAACGGCAAGTTTCTGTATTCGACCGAACGTACCACCAGCAAGATCGCCTTGTTCACCGTGGCACCCGGAACCGGCAGGCTCGCCTACGTCGCCAATTTCGCGACCGAGGCGCAGCCGCGCGGCATTGGGATCGATCCGAGCGGCCAGTACCTCGTCGCGTCGGGTGAAAAGTCGGATCACCTTTCGGTCTACAAGATCGACCAGAGCACGGGCAAACTCGGCGAGCCTAGTCGCTATCCAGTGGGAAGTGGAGCGAACTGGGTCGAGATTGTCGACGTGCAGTGAGCGTACTCGCTTTTTTTGGGCTCTGTTCCGCGGAGATCGTGCGTTGCGCCTCCGCGATTGCTCTTGTTCTACTCCCCAATGATGGCCATCGACGTGAGCCAGGATGGCTTCAATAGGATTGCGTTGGCGACCATCAGCCACGGGCTCGCTGTCGCTCAAGTACACAAAGACCTCAGCTCCGGCGGCGGGGCGCCCTTCCCCTCGAGCATCCCCAGCGCTAGCGCGGCCTCCACCCGCACGCTCGGATCCTGATCGCCCGCTAGCTGTCGGAGAGGGAGGAGGGCTTGTTCGATCCCCGGGAAGGCCGGACCGAGGCGACCGAGGTGCCAGGCCGCCAGGCTGCGGACGAAGCCAAGCTCGTTGCCCAACTCCGCGATGAGGACGGTGACCGACTCTCCACCCGATGGCGCCACCCGGGCCAGGGCCGCCGCCGCCCAGACGCGCACGAACGCAACCGGGTCCTGGAGGGCCGCGGCGAGGTCGGACATAGCCTCGGTTGCCGCGGGGCCGATCTCGCCCAGGGCATATGCGCCGAGGCGGCGCTGGAGCGGATCGGTGCTCGAAAGCTCCCTCGCCCAGTCTGGAACGGAAGTCCCTAGGTAAGCGAACTGCGCGCTCATGGCCCGACCCTCAAGGCCCCGCGCCGAGCCGGCGGTCCAGGTTGAACGCGGCGCTTATCAACCCGATGTGAGTGAATGCCTGCGGGAAGTTGCCCAGCGCTTCGCCACACGGACCTGTCTCCTCGGCGTACAGACCGAGGTGGTTGGCGTAGGTCAACATCTTTTCGAAGATGAAGCGGGCCTCCTCGGCGCGGCCCGCCCGGGCCAGCGCTTCCACCAGCCAGAACGTACACATATTGAACGTCCCCTCGCTCCCGGTCAGGCCGTCGCCGGCTCCTCTGCCGATCTCGTAGCGGTGCACCAGGCTGTCGGAGACCAGCTCCGCCATGGTCCGGTCCAGCGTCCCGCGCATGCGGGGGTCGGTCGGCGACAGGAAGAAGACGAGCGGCATGATCAGATTGGACGCATCCACCGCGTCAGTGGCGAAGTGCTGCACGAAAGTCTGCCGCTCCGTGTCCCAGCCGTGCGTCATGATGGCCTCGTAGATGCGGTCCCGCTCCGCGGCCAGGCGGGTGCGGTCCAGCGGCAGGCTCCGCTTCTGCGCAAGGCGGATCGCCCGATCCAGCGCCACCCAGCACTGCACTTTGGAGTAGACGAACTGCTGCTGTCCACCGCGCACCTCCCAGATGCCATCGTCGGCTCGCTCCCAGTTGTTCGTCACCCAGTCCAGCATCTTGCGCAAATGGCACCAGGAATCATAGGCGATCGGCGTCCCGTACTTGTCGTACAGGTAGACGGCGTCCATCAACTCGCCATAGATGTCGAGCTGCAACTGGTCGGCAGCGGCGTTGCCGACTCGCACCGGACGCGAGCCGCGGTAGCCATCGAGGTGGCCGAGGACCTCCTCGGGCAACTCGCGCCCGCCGTCGATGCGATACATAGTCTGCAACGGGTCGCCCCGGGTGCCCTCGACGGCCCGTTGCTCCAACCAGGCCATGAACTGCTCTGCCTCCGACGTCAGCCCCAGGCGCAGGAAGGCGTAATTGGTGAAAGCGGCGTCGCGCACCCAAGTGTAGCGATAGTCCCAGTTGCGCACCCCGCCGATCTCTTCCGGCAGCCCGCAGGTCGGCGCCGCCACGATCGCGCCGGTCGGCGCGAACGTCAGCAGCTTCAACACCAGCGCCGAGCGGTGGACCATCTCGCGCCAGCGACCTGAATAGTTGCACTTCCTCAGCCACTGCCGCCAAAAGGCCAGGGTCTGCGTCAGGGCCTCCGTGCCGACCAGCCGCGCCTCGAGCAGGACCCCGTCATGAACGCTGTCGTGGCCGTTCTCCTCCACCTGGCGGAGGATGAACGTGGTCGTCTCGCCGGGGTTGAGGACGAACTCGGCAGCGACGCCGTCGCCCTGCCGACCAAGCGGGAAGCGGCTGACTAGCGAGACTTTCATGCCTTGCGCCTCGAAGATCGCTCCCCGGCCCTCCAGGACGACCTGGTGGGGCCGGCGGGCGAAGTCGAAAGCCGGCCGGCAGTCGAGGCGGAAGCGGACCGACCCGCGCACCGCCCGCACGACCCGGACGATCTGATGGATCTTTCTGATCTCGCGCGCGCCTTGGACCGGCATGAAGTCCACGACCTCACCGACGCCCTGGTCGCTAAGAAAGCGCGTCACCAGAACGTTGCTGTCAGGCATGTACATCTGTTTGTGCTGCGCCTCGTAGAGACTGGCGATGCGGAATGAGCCCCCTTTCTGGTCGTCGAGGATCGCCGCGAAGACGCTCGGCGAGTCAAAGTGCGGCAGGCAGCACCAGTCGATGGAGCCGTCGATGCCAACCAGGGCAACGGTGTGCAGGTCGCCAATGACGCCGTAGGACTCGATCGGCTTGTAGCCCATGATCTCGTCTCCTCCGCTCGCTCGACGCTGATCGAGCCCCACGATGGGCGTATCGTCAATGCCCTGAGGCGGCGAAAAGACACACCGGATATTCAACTTTTTTGCTTGCAACCCTCGCCCGCGGCCGCTCGCCAGTAAAATTTCTGAAATTCAGAATCCGCTAAGAGGTCCGAAAAACATCGTTTGCATCGAGATCAACTGGTCTGCACTTTCGATAGCTTAAGCGTTCTACGCTGAATGTGGAAACTCCAGCCGTGCACCGAAGGGCCTCCTTTGGACGGCTCCTGGAGCGCCTCGCAGGACGTCAAAGCGCGTCTCATCGCCATCGCGCCAGAAACGGATGTCGAATAGCCCTGTACCGAGACGCAGATCGAGTACGGTCAGATCGGGCAACCATTGCGGCAGAGATGGATCAACGTACAGCTTTCCCTTCGGAGCGTCCGGCGCGAACCCAAGTATCGCCTGCAGAAATGCGAAGACCGACCCCGCTGCCCAGGCCTGTGGGATGTTGGCGCCAAGATATTGAACGGGAAAGCTCCTTCGATCACGCTCGATCGTCGTATAGAGCTCCGGCAACTGATTGGACAGGAAGTGGCTTCCGGCATCGCTGATATCGCGTGCGATCCTTGCGGCCTCTCCGTGGAATCCATATCGTTTGAAGCCGAGAGCGATGACGGCATTGTCGTGGGGCCAGACCGACCCGGTTTGGTAATTGTATGGGTTGAACGCTGGGTTCGAGGCCGACAGCGTGCGGATGCCCCAACCGCTCCACATGTCCAATGCCATGAGACGTTGCACGACCTTTCCGGCGCGTTCCTGCGGAACGATGCCTGACCACAAGCAATGGCCGGCATTAGAGGCAACCGTAAGGACCTTGTTCTTTTCACCATCCAGCGCCAGGGCGTAGAAACCCAACTCCTCATCCCAGAAGGTCTCGTTGAACCGTTTGAAGAGTGCTGCGGCTTTCCTTCGCAGATCCGCGGCACGGCGTGTCTTGCCGAGTTCATCGAACACTTCCGCCATGCGCAGCCAGGCGTCATAGACATAGCCCTGCAACTCGCAGAGCGCCTTCGGTCCCTTGACAAGCGATCCGTCAGGATAAACCACACTGTCTCCGGAATCCTTCCAGCCCATATTCTCGTAGCCGACCGGAGAGCGGGTCTGATATTCCTGGAATCCATCGTCGTCGCTATCACCGTGGTTGTCTATCCAGGACAGGCATCCCTCCGCGGTCTCAAGATGCTGATCCAACAGCGCCCTGTCGCCCGTTGCCCGCCAGGCCGCATGTAGCGTGATGAGATAGAGCGGCGTCGCATCGGCCGTGCCGTAATATGGTGTGTGCGGGATCAGTTTGAAATGAGCGAGTTCTCCGTAGCGGATTTCATGCAGGATCTTTCCCGGCTCCGCGTCACGATAATCGTCCCGTTCCTTCGCCTGGAGCGAGCCCAGGATGTCGAGCGTTCCACGGGCGAAATCTGGATAGATCAGCATGTTCTGTAGCGACACGATCAAGCTGTCCCGGCCGAACGGAGCCACAAACCACGGCAAGCCGGCGGCAGGCAGGAACACCATGTGATCGGTGCCGGCGATCGGGAACCGAAGCGCCGCCATGTCCTCCAGCGCCTGGCGATAAAGGCGGTAGAACTCCTCGTTACTGCAGCGGATCTTCAGTACCGATTGCAGCCAGTCCGAGAGCGCCTCGGCGTGGCGGGTTCGTTCATGGTTGTGCACACACGCGTCCGGTGCAGCGAAGTGTCGGTCGCCGTCCTCCAACGCATAGAGCAAGCAGCAATGCCAGGCTTCGCCCGCCTCGAGGCTGATTTCGAAGCTCAATCGGCCATTGGCGTACTCGATTTCGCTCTGGCGATGTACAGGAGCAACGGTTACTGCGCGGACGAAATCGCTGTTGCGATAGCATGTGCGAAGTTCCTGGTTCGCCGACGACCATGTCGTGGTGATCCGCCCGCGGCGCACAATATCGCCCGATTTTACCTCGAAAATGTCTGCGAAGTCCGACCGTATCGCGATCTCGAGCTGGAAGCGTACCCGCTTCGTGCCGTGATTTGTAATGTCGAGATCCTCGTGCATCCCGCCATTGATGTATCGGCTGATCACGAAACCGAGCGTGCGCGGCGGGATCAAGCCGTCGGCGGAGGGAATCCCGGGGTTCGTAAGATAAATTCGGGACGCGTAATGGGTGATGGAACCTCCATTGAGAAGATCCCAGGGTTCACCATTTGCGTAGACGGCCCAGCTGCTGATTACCCTTGTATCAAGGAAATAAAGTCCCTTTTCAGTTGGCCAGTTGATTTGTGCGTCTGGTTCGCTGACCAGCACTGTTTGCCCCTGATGGATCGAGATTTGATGCGGGCCAACCTGAACCTTAAATGGCATGGGATGCTCCCGAATTCGACCACTTGGTGCCCGCGATCGCAACAATGGCATCAACAACGACCAGATGAGGCTGCAAGCTTCTCTAGAAGCATTGCTAAGGCAGAAGGATTACGCGTTTCGGTCTCATCTGCCAGCTGGATTTAGGTTTCCGACAAGAACGAACGATACCTTGCTCTCCCCTCGGGGCCCGGTGGGGATCTTATTTCCGCACACGCGCTGGCTCAAAGGACTCCGGCGCCGCAGTCGCAAATGCCTGTAGCGAATAGGTCAGCGTTTCAGACGCACATCCCTTCGAGTGGCGAACTATCATAACGCTAGAGGGCTGGTCGTTGCTTCTCCGAAGAAGTCGCGCTACCAGTGGGCGGGCGCGCGCACGGGCCTTGATACGGAGATGCCCTAGTACGAAGTGTTCCGAGTTCAGTTCTTTCCGCCGCACGCGCCGGAAGGACCAAGCTGAAGGGGCGAGACCATGAGCGCCGTCCTTCCGATCGTTTGCCTTGCAAGGCATGGCGAGACCGCGTGGAGCCTCTCAGGCCAGCATACCGGCCTCACAGATTTGCCTCTCACCGAGCGCGGCGAGCTCAATGCGCAGAGTTTGGGCTCGCGGTTGCTGGGTTTCACTTTCGCGAAAGTGTTCACGAGCCCCCTGAAGCGAGCGGTCCGGACGTCTGAGTTGGCTGGCTTCGGCGTCGAAGCGGAACCCGACCGCGATCTGCTGGAATGGAACTACGGCCAATACGAGGGGCGTCGCACAAAGGAGATCCATGAAGAGCGTCCTGGCTGGCAATTGTTTCGCGACGGCTGTCCGGGAGGAGAAACACCGAACCAAGTCGGCGCCCGGGCCGATCGCATTGTGGAGCGCGTTCGCAACGTCCCAGGGAACGTGTTATTGTTTTCGAGCGGACATTTTCTCCGAGTTTTGACCGCACGCTGGTTAGGCCTCGATGCGGGGGCCGGACGGTTCTTCACGCTCGACACTGCAAGCCTGAGCATACTTGGGTACGAACACGATCAGTCAGAACCAGCGATCCGGCTGTGGAATGACACCCGGCACGTCGAAGGTCGGTTCGCACCAGCCTTCGCACACTGAGGTTTAGAAGCGCCAGTCGGAGTAACATACTCTTGAATATGCCCCGTGCGTGTTAGGCGCGCACGCTGAGCATATTGCAGAGAGTTGCGTAAAGGTAAGACCGATGAATCAGGTCGTCTTTCTGGTCGATGTCGACAATACGCTTCTCGACAACGACCACATCCAGGCTGACATCAAGGCCCACCTCGAGCGCCAGTACGGTGCCGCCTGTCGCGACCGATACTGGGCAATTCTCGACGACCTGTTTGTCGAACTGGGGTATCGAGACTATCTCGGTGCACTGCAGCGATACCGTGTCGAACACCCGCAGGACATGCATCTGTTGTCCATGTCTTCGTTCCTGGTCGATTACCCGTTCGCCAATCGTCTGTATCCGGGATCGCTTGATGTGCTCGAACGACTGCGTCAGTGGGGCCCAACCGTCCTTCTCACTGATGGCGACGTTGTTTTTCAACCGCGTAAGGTTGAGCGCTCCGGCCTTTCAGAGGCAGTCAACGCGCATGTGTTGATCTACATCCATAAGGAACTCGCGCTCGACGATGTCGCGTCCCGCTATCCGGCACTGCACTACGTCCTGGTGGACGACAAGCCGCGAATCCTCGCCGCGGTCAAGGAAGCTTGGGGCAGTCGCGTCACCACTATTTTCCCTCGACAGGGACAATATGCGCATGATGCGAAGGCGCTCGCCTCCTTCACACCCGACGTGACGGTGGACCGGATCGGAGACCTGCTCGACTGTGATCTGGGTCGCCTGCTTGCGGCAATCCCTCAACTCGAAGCTGTGCGGAGGTGAAGCGATGAAGGCAACGCAAAAGCTCCACGAGCTCGGACAGAGCGTTTGGCTCGACAACATCACGCGCGACCTGCTAACGAGCGGCACTTTGAAGCGCTACATTGCCGACTTGTCGCTGTCGGGGCTCACATCGAACCCGACAATCTTCGATCACGCGATCAAGAACAGCTCTCATTATGATTCTGCGATCCGCAGCAAGCTGAACGAGGGAAAGTCGGGTGAGACGCTGTTCTTCGAACTAGCAATCGAAGACCTGGCGCAGGCAGCGGACCTGTTCCGCCCGATTTGGGACCGCACCAATGGTGTAGACGGATGGGTCTCGCTCGAGGTCTCGCCACTCCTTGCACATGATACGGCGAGCACAATCGCAGCCGCCAGGGAGTTGCACGCACAAGCGAAGCGCCCCAACCTCTTCATCAAGATACCCGGCACCAGGGAAGGGCTGCCCGCCATCGAAGAGGCAATTTTCGCCGGCGTGCCCGTGAATGTGACCCTGTTGTTCAGCCGAGAGCACTACCGGGCCGCGGCCGAGGCATATCTGCGGGGCATCGAGCGGCGCATTGCAGCCGGTCTGAATCCAAATGTTGGCTCCGTTGCATCCGTCTTCGTCAGTCGCTGGGATGCCGCCGTCGCCAACAAGGTTCCCGCGCCTTTACACAACAAGCTCGGTATCGCAATCGCGAAACGAACATACAAGACAGCCTGCGAGTTGGTCGGCTCAGCACGCTCGCGGCGTATTTACAACGAGGGTGGGCGGCCACAGCGCCTGCTATGGGCGAGCACGGGAACCAAGGATCCCGCGGCATCCGACGTCCTGTACATCAAGGCGCTGGCCGCGCCGCTCACGGTCAACACCATGCCGGAAAGCACGGTGAAGGCCCTCGCCGACCACGGAGACGTTGGAGAGATGTTGGCGGCCGATGGCGGCGACTCCGAAGAGGTGCTGTCGCAATTTGCAAAGGCCGGCATCGATGTCGATGCGTTAGCAGCAACGTTGCAGGACGAGGGCGCCAAGTCGTTTGTCAAATCCTGGAACGAACTGCTGGAGGTTATCTCTGCCAAAACCGAGGTGCTCAAGAAGGCAAGCTAGGTTGCAATCGAGACTAAGGTCCTCCCGATGAATATACTGGTCGTCGACGTTGGCGGCACCCACGTCAAGATCCTTGCCTCCGGCGAAAAAGAGAAACGAGAAATTGACTCCGGGCCGACCCTGACGGCACGGCAGATGGTATCGAGCGTCAAGAAACTGGCCGATGGTTGGGAATATGACGTGGTGTCGATTGGTTATCCGGGCCCCGTAGTGCATGACCGGCCTGTGACCGAACCTCACAACCTCGGAAAAGGCTGGATTGGTTTCAACTTCACTGCAGCATTCAAACTGCCGACGAAAGTCATCAACGATGCCGCGATGCAGGCGCTCGGCAGCTACCGGGGCGGCAAAATGTTGTTTCTAGGGCTCGGGACGGGGCTTGGCTCGACGATGATCGTGGACGGCATTGTCCAGCCAATGGAGCTTGGCCATTTGCCCTACAAGAAGCGTACCTACGAGGATTATGTTGGCGCTCGCGCGCTGGAAGAATTTGGGAAGAAGGCATGGCGAAAGCGCGTCGAGGATGTTGTTGAATGCCTGGTTGCGGCACTCCAACCCGATGACGTCGTGCTGGGCGGCGGCAACGCCAAGAAGCTGAAACAACTGCCGCCATCGTGCCGGCACGGGGATAACGCGAACGCGTTCAAGGGCGGATTCCGGATGTGGGAAGGCCCGCTGGCGGAGAAGAGTGCTCGCTCGCGCAAGCAAGCTGCGCAAGCCGCCATGATGCGTTAGCAGGAGCGATGAATGCCAACAGCCACGAAATCAGTCACTGTACTTCCCGCCTGGAACGCTCTGTCGGCACATTTTCAGAAGGTCGGCCGCTTACATCTGCGCGAGCTTTTTGCTCAAGACCCCAAACGCGGTGACCGTTTGACGAGCGAGGCAGCAGGACTCTACCTCGACTACTCCAAGAACCGCATAACCGATGAAACGCTGAATCTGCTGCTGCAACTGGCCGAACAGTCGGGACTGCGGGCGCGGATCGATGCGATGTTCAGCGGCGAGAAGATCAATACTTCCGAGAAGCGGGCCGTTCTGCACGTAGCGCTGCGCGCGCCGAAAGGGCAATCGATCCTGGTTGATGGCGAGGACGTTGTACCCCAGGTCCATACGGTACTCGACCGCATGACCGACTTCTCCAATCGCCTACGCCGCGGCGCGTGGCACGGCCACACCGGCAAGCCGGTCTGTAACATCGTCAACATCGGCATCGGCGGCTCCGATCTCGGGCCCGTGATGGCCTATGAGGCGCTCAAACACTACAGCGACCGCGCGATGACGTTCCGGTTCGTCTCCAACGTGGACGGAACCGATTTCGCGGAGGCGACCCGCGATCTCGATCCGGCGGAGACCCTGTTCATTATCTCTTCCAAGACCTTCACAACGCTAGAGACCATGACCAATGCCCGGAGCGCGCGCAATTGGTCGCTCACGGCACTTGGGGGTGACGAGAAGTCGGTCGCGAAGCATTTCGTCGCGGTGTCGACCAACGCAAAGGAAGTGACAAATTTCGGCATCGACACCGCTAACATGTTTGGCTTCTGGGACTGGGTCGGCGGACGGTACTCCATGGACTCAGCGATCGGACTCTCGACGATGCTTGCCATCGGCCCGGACAACTTTCGCGCTATGCTTGGCGGCTTCCATGAGATGGATGAGCATTTTCGCACCGCGCCGTTCGAGCGCAACCTGCCCGTGCTGATGGGGCTGCTTGCCATTTGGTACAATAATTTCTTCGGCGCGCAGACGGTTGCCGTGTTGCCGTACGAGCAATACCTGAAACGATTTCCGGCCTATCTCCAGCAATTGACGATGGAGAGCAATGGAAAGCACGTCACGCTCGAGGGCAATCCTGTCGCGCATGACACCGGTCCGATTTATTGGGGCGAGCCTGGAACCAACGGCCAGCACTCGTTCTATCAGCTCATCCATCAGGGCACTCGCCTCATTCCCTGCGACTTCATCGCCTTTCAGAAGACACTCAACCAAGTTGGGGAGCAACATGACATGTTGATCGCGAACGTCTTTGCGCAGGGCGAAGCGCTCGCATTCGGCAAGACGGCCGACGAAGTTAAGGCGGAGGGTTCGCCCGACTGGCTCGTTCCACATCGCGTGTTCGAAGGAAACCGGCCCTCCAACACGATTCTGCTGGAACGGCTGACACCCGCCGCACTCGGTAAGCTGGTTGCACTTTACGAACACAGCGTCTTCACGCAGGGGACGATCTGGAACATCGATTCATTCGATCAGTGGGGCGTTGAGCTTGGCAAGGTTTTGGCCCAGCGCATCATCCCGGAACTCACCAGCGAGATTGAACCGAAGCTCGGCCACGACAGTTCAACCAACGCCCTGATTAGACGATACCGTACGTTCAGGTAGGAGCACCCATAAATACCGATCTCGAGGCGCCGAGAAATCTGGGCACCGGAGAGCAAACCACGTCGTAGCAGCAACATCCTTCAGAGGAGCCACCCATGCAGCTCGGAATGATCGGCCTTGGCCGAATGGGCGCCAATATGGTGCGAAGACTTCTCCGACATGGCCACCAATGTGTCGTCTTCGACATGTCACCTGATGCGGTGGCGGAGCTGGTGAAGGACAAGGCGACCGGCAGCTCTTCGCTGGCGGATTTCGTAAAGAAGCTCGAAAAGCCGCGCGCGATCTGGTTGATGGTTCCGGCAGCAGTCGTGGATAGATCGATCGGTGATCTGCTGCCGCTGCTCGAAGCCGGCGACATTCTGATTGACGGCGGCAACTCCTACTACATCGATGACATCAGGCGTTCCAAGGAGTTGGCGCGGAGCGGCATCAATTATGTAGACGTCGGCACCAGCGGCGGCGTGTGGGGTCTCGAGCGCGGCTACTGCATGATGATCGGCGGTCCTGACGAGGCAGTGCAGCGGCTGGATCCCATCTTCAAGACCCTCGCCCCCGGTGTCGGCGATATCCCGCGCACGCCAGGACGAGAGCGCGCTCCCGCCGGCACCTCCGAGCACGGCTATCTCCACTGCGGGCAGAGCGGCGCCGGTCATTTTGTCAAGATGGTCCACAACGGTATCGAGTACGGGCTGATGGCGGCGTATGCTGAGGGCCTCGGTATCCTGCGTGCGGCAAACATTGGTAAGCAGACGCACGCGACGGATGCCGAAACAACACCGCTTCGCGTTCCCGAGCACTACCAATATGACCTGAAGCTGCCCGAAATCACAGAAGTGTGGCGGCGCGGCAGCGTGATTGCCTCGTGGCTTCTCGATTTGACAGCAACAGCGTTGCTGGAAGATCCGGCGCTCTCCAAATTCGCAGGGCGCGTATCTGACTCCGGCGAAGGACGCTGGACCATCGCAGCAGCGATCGACGAAGCAGTCCCCGCCCCGGTGCTGACGACGGCGCTTTACGAGCGCTTCAGTTCTCGCGGCGAGGCTGACTTCCAGAACAAGCTGCTTTCGGCGATGCGCTACGAGTTCGGTGGACACTTGGAAAAGGCGGCCAATGAGAGACCGAGATAGCCATGAGCGAACCTAGATCCGACGCATTGGTGTTTTTCGGCGCAACCGGCGATCTCGCCTACAAGAAGATCTTTCCGTCGCTGCAAGCGATGCTGAAACGGGGCCACCTCGATGTGCCCGTCATCGGCGTCGCAAAGGCCGGCTGGACACTCGACCAGCTCAAGGCCCGAGTACGAGATAGCCTCGAAAAGCACGGCGGCCTCGACCCCGCTGCGTTTGACAAGCTAGCCGGTCTTTTACGTTACGTAGATGGCGACTATGCCGATCCGACCACGTTCGACGCCCTTCGCAGGCAGCTCGGCTCGGCGCAGCGGCCGGCACATTATTTGGCGATCCCACCGGCATTGTTTGCAACCGTAGTGGAGCGGCTCGACACTGCCGATTGCACCAACGGCGCGCGTGTCATTGTGGAGAAGCCATTCGGGCATGATCTCGCCTCGGCACGCAACCTCAACAAGATTCTGCTCGCCAGGTTCGACGAAGATCATATCTTCCGCATAGACCACTATCTCGGAAAACGACCTGTTCACAACATGGTCTTCTTTCGCTTCGCAAACGCGTTCCTGGAGTCATTCTGGGACCGCAAGTTCGTGAGCAGCGTGCAGATCACAATGGCGGAGAATTTCGGCGTGCAGGGTCGTGGTGCGTTCTACGATCAAACCGGCACAATTCGCGACGTGATCCAGAATCATCTGTTTCAGGTGTTGGCCAATCTGGCGATGGAACCGCCAGCCCGATCGGACAGCGAATCGCTGCGTGACGAGAAGGTCAAGGTCCTGAGATCGATTCCACCGATCGCTGAGAAGGAGTTGGTGCGCGGACAGTTTCACGGCTACCGGCAGGAGCCGGGCGTTGCTCCGGACTCGCAGGTGGAGACGTTCGCCGCGCTGCGACTGGAGATCGACTCCTGGCGCTGGCAGGGAGTGCCATTTTACATCCGTGCCGGAAAATCGCTTCCGGTGACTTGCACGGAGGTGATCGTACGCCTTCGTGAGGCTCCGCCGATCTTTCCCCATTGCGCCGCGATACCGAATTATTTGCGGTTTCGCATCAATCCCGACATGGCCATTGCTCTTGGCACGATGGTGATGGATGAGGGTGATCGAGAGGTCGGCGAGCCGGTTGAATTGTTGGCGAGCCGCCGCCCTGGCCCAGAAGAGATGGATGCATATGAACGCGTGCTCGGCGACGCCATGAACGGCGACCGGACGCTGTTTGCACGACAGGACTATGTCGAAGAAGCATGGCGGATCGTCGATCCGGTCTTGAAGAAGGTGACCCCCGTCCACGAATACCAAGCCGGAAGCTGGGGGCCTCATGAAGCGGACAAGAATGTCACGCCACCGGGCGGCTGGCACAACCCAACGGTAGCGTAACGCAGAGAGTGAGGAATGTAGATCGAAGTGCTCCTCGATCCCGCTTCTGTTGCTCGATGGGCGGCAGCCTATCGCTGACGAAGCACGCACACCGGTGGCCGCGCACAAGCGGCCTGTAATCGACGCCTGCGGGAGGAAATCAGCCATGACCGACGCCGAACTCGACCAGCTCGCGATCAACACCATCCGCACACTGTCGATCGACGCGGTCCAGGCCGCCAACTCCGGCCATCCCGGCACGCCGATGGCGCTTGCGCCCCTTGTCTATACGCTCTGGAACCGAGTCATGCGCTTCGATCCGCAAGATCCGATCTGGCCCGGCCGCGACCGCTTCGTGCTGTCGAACGGCCACGCGTCGATGCTGCTGTGGTCGGTGCTTTATCTTACGGGCACGCAGGCCGTGAATGCCGAGTACGAAACGTTGGGCAGGCCTGCTGTCACCCTCGACGATATCCGGCGCTTTCGCCAGATTGGGAGTCACGCGCCAGGGCATCCCGAATACCACCTGGTATCCGGCGTGGAGACGACCAGCGGCCCGCTCGGACAAGGCATTGCGACCAGCGTCGGCATGGCAATCGCGCAGCGCTGGCTCGCTGTGCGGTACAACAAGCCGGATTTTGCTATCTTCGATTACGACATCTATGCCGTGTGCGGAGACGGATGCCTGATGGAGGGTGTTGGCTCTGAAGCGGCGTCGCTCGCCGGCCACCTTGGCCTCGACAATCTGTGCTGGATCTACGACAACAACCACATCACGATAGAAGGCAGCACGCGGCTGGCATTCACCGAAGATGTAGCCGTCCGTTTCACCGGTTATGGCTGGAATATCCTTCATGTCGGTGACGCCAACGACATTGCGGGCATTGAACAGGCCTTGGCAACGTTTCGCGACACGAGCGGCCGACCGACGCTGGTGATACTCGACAGCCATATTGGATACGGCTCGCCACACCGCCACGATACGGCCGCGGCGCATGGCGAGCCGCTCGGTGTTGAAGAAGTCAAGCTCACCAAGCGCGCCTATGGGTGGCCCGAAGACTCGAATTTCCTGGTGCCTGACGGCGTTATCGAACACTTCGCCTCCGGCGTCGGCGTGCGAGGCGCCGAGGCGCACCGCAAATGGCAAGGTCTGTTCGCTGATTACCGCTCGAAGTATGCCGCGCTGGCGACCGAGATCGACCAGATGCAACAGCGCAAGCTTCCGGCAGGCTGGGACCGTAACCTGCCGTCATTCCCGGCCGATTCGAAGGGCCTCGCGGGTCGTGAGGCGTCGGGAAAGGTCCTGAACGTTCTAGCGCAGAACGTTCCCTGGTTGATTGGCGGTTCGGCCGATCTAGGTCCATCGACCAAGACGCTGCTAACCTTTGAAGGCGCAGGCGATGTTCAGGCCGCCACACCGGGCGGCAAGAATTTGCATTTCGGCATCCGCGAACACGCGATGGCTGCAATCCTGAACGGTCTGGCACTATCGAAACTGCGGCCGTTCGGCGCGACCTTCCTGATTTTCAGCGACTACGCCCGGCCCGCGATACGACTGGCCGCGCTGATGGAGCTACCGGTGGTCATTGTTTTTACCCATGATGCCATGGGCGATGGCGAAGACGGCCCAACGCATCAACCGATCGAGCATCTCGCCTCAATGCGGGCAATGCCGGGTCTGACGCTGTTCCGGCCGGGTGATGCCAACGAAGCGGTGGAGGCCTATCGCTACGTCATGCAGCTTCGTCATCGGCCAGCCTTGTTGGCGCTGTCTCGTCAACCGTTACCGACCCTCGATCGCAGCAAATATGCATCGGCATCCGGGGCGTCGCGAGGCGCCTACGTGCTTGCCGACGCTCCTGACGGCAAGCCAGACATAATCCTGATTGCCACCGGCAGTGAGTTGAGTTTGGCGGCCGACGCTCATGAGAGACTTAGCTTGGATGGCATCCGCTCACGCGTGGTCTCGATGCCTTCCTGGGATGTCTTCGAACGCGAGACGCAGGAATACCGCGACGCCGTTTTGCCGCCGGAGGTCACGGCCCGCGTTGCAATCGAGCAGGCGTCAACGTTCGGCTGGGAGCGGTACGTCGGGCAGACTGGCCGAGTCGTTGGCATGCACACTTTTGGCGCTTCCGCTCCACTGAAGGCCTTGCAGCAGGAGTTCGGGTTCACCGTCGATCATGTCATCGCGACGGTCAAGGAGCTGTTGCAGCCCTCGAAAGCCGCATAGCATGGACGATGTCGGGCACACCGTTCCACTCCGTTCGGCTGAGCATGCAAGGCTTGCCGACTCGTCGCCCGATACTCCCGGTGACTGGAAAGCGATCGGGCCTTACATCAGCGAGCGGGCTTGGGGTACGGTGCGTGAAGACTACAGTGCGGATGGACAAGCCTGGCAATACTTCCCATACGAACACGCGCGCTCGCGCGCCTATCGGTGGAACGAAGACGGTCTCGCCGGCCTTTGCGATCGAGCGCAGCGCCTGTGTTTTGCTCTAGCCTTTTGGAATGGACGTGACCCCCTCCTCAAGGAACGTATCTTCGGTCTCAGTGGTCCAGAGGGAAATCACGGCGAAGATGCCAAAGAGTACTGGTGGTACATCGACGCAACACCGACCAGCTCGTGGCTTCGTTGGCGTTACCACTATCCGCACGCGGAGTTTCCCTACGCGTTGCTTCGGCAGGAGAACGCAAGGCGCAACAAGGACGAGCCTGAATTTGAACTCGTGGATACCGGTGCTTTCGAAGGGGATCGTTACTGGCAGATCACGGCGGATTACGCCAAAGCATCACCTCATGATGTATGCATACGCATCAGCGTTCGTAACGCGGGACCCGATCCGGCTGAGCTTCACGTGCTTCCGACACTGTGGTTCCGCAACCGCTGGTCATGGGAGGCAGGTGTCGCACGGCCGACCATCCGGGCGACCGCTGAAACCGGCAACGTCGGCGCGATCGCTGAAGAAGAACTGCTGGGCCGCTGGCGCTTCACTGCCGGGGCGGATCCGGCCGGAAGGCCGCCGCTGCTGCTGTTCTGTGAAAACGAAACCAATGCCAAGTACCTGTATGGCGTCACTGCTGAGCAGACGCCCTATCCAAAGGACGGCATCAACGACCACGTCGTCCACGGTGCCGCGACAGTAAATCCTGCGAGGCAGGGCACAAAAATGGCCTGCTGGTATCGCCTCAACGTCGCTGCCGGCGAAACGGTCGAGCTCAGGCTTCGCCTGGCACGTGATGGGCTGGGCCAGACCGCGGACCTCGGGGCAGACTTCGAGCGGATCCATGCCGACCGGAGCCGCGAAGCTGACGAGTACTATAAAGCGCTGACCCCTGATAGCGCGAGCGAGGATGAGGCCGCAGTTATGCGGCAGGCGTTCGCTGGAATGCTGTGGAGCCAGCAGTTCTACCATTACGACGTCGCGCGCTGGCTCGCCGGCGACATCATACGTCCGCCCGAGGCACGCACGTTCGGTCGCAACGCGGACTGGCGCCATCTGAACAACCACGACATCATCGCCATGCCCGACAAATGGGAATATCCATGGTATGCCTCATGGGATCTCGCCTTCCATTGCGTGGTGCTGGCGCACATCGACCCCTCAGCAGCGAAGCATCAACTGCTGCTGCTGGCGCGCGAATGGTACATGCACCCGAACGGCCAGTTGCCGGCGTATGAATGGAATTTCGGAGACGTGAATCCGCCAGTTCAAGCGTGGGCCACGCTTGCGGTGTTCCGGATCGATGGCGGCACCGATTTCGATTTTCTGGCTCGCGCTTTTCAAAAGCTCTTGATCAACTTCACCTGGTGGGTAAATCGAGAAGACGCATGTGGCGACAACGTGTTCGAGGGCGGCTTCCTAGGACTCGACAACATCGGCCCGTTCGACCGCTCGCAGATGCTCCCCGAAGGCGATGTACTGGAGCAGTCGGATGGCACCGCCTGGATGGCCAAGTTCTGTCTCAACATGCTGGAGATGGCACTCCTGCTTGCCAACCATCAGCCTAGCTACGAGGACGTCGCGGTAAAGTTCTTCGAGCATTTCGCTCTCATCGCTGCCGCCATGAGCAGGCTCTGGGACGACCAAGACGGCTTTTTCTACGATCGGCTTCGCAAGCGCGACGGCTCGACTTTCACGGTGCGCGCGCGTTCCATGGTGGGACTGTTGCCAATCTTTGCGGCCGTAGAGCTCGATGCGGCGCTGTGGGAACGACTGCCGATGTTTCGCCAGCGCACGCGCTGGTACATCGAGAACAAGCCGCACCTTGCAGAATTCCTGCACATGCCGCCGACCAATGAACGCCCTCGGCTGATCTCGCTGGTGGGCAAGTCGCGCATGAAGCGGATTCTCGCGCGTATGCTCGATGAGTCGGAGTTTCTGTCGTCTTACGGGCTGCGATCGCTGTCGCGTTACCACCGCGAACATCCGCTCATCGTCAACATGGACGGACATGTCGCTCGTCTCGACTATGAGCCGGGCGAATCTCGGACCGGACTGTTCGGCGGCAATTCGAACTGGCGCGGACCGATCTGGTTTCCGCTCAATTTTCTCGCAATCGAGTCGCTACGACATCTGCATACCAACTTTGGGGAAGACTTCACCGTTGAACTGCCGACAGGATCAGGCAGGCAGGCAAGCCTCGAGCAAGTGGCCGAAGAACTCGAGCGCCGACTACTCAGACTGTTCCTCCGGAACGCAGAGGGCCAGCGACCAGCGCTCGGATTGAATCCCCGCTTCCGGCGCGGCGGGACTTGGTGCGATTTATTGCTCTTCTACGAGTATTTTCATGGCGATACCGGCGAGGGCCTTGGCGCCTCACATCAGACCGGCTGGACCGCTCTCGCCGGCGCGCTGGTGGCTAATCGGCGTTTGCGACATGATAGGGACTCGCGCAGAGGTCGCAATATTTCGAATTGGTCATCACCCGCATCGACCGCGAGTCAGGAAGCATAAGTTGCCGGGCGCTCGTGCGGAAATTCGTGAACGCATGCGAGACGACAGTTAACCCTACTGCTCCTCGCTGATTCGTGTGAACGTCCAGGTCGCGGCTGGCTTGCGCCACCGACACCCCGCGTTCCCTGAGCAGCTTGACCGCTTCGACCTTGAACTCGCGACTGAACTTCCGTCTCTTCATCGCCCACCTCCGGCTTCATGAACACCCAATCCTGATGTCCATCAAACCGGGCAGCAGCTCGATCTTCCAATAGTTCTGATCGCTCTAATTCGTTTGTAACAGCGATTACTTCGGCTTATAGGGCACTTATGCGGAAACTCGACCCTGTGAAGCACGAAAATAAGCGTCAGGAAATTTTGACGGCGGCGATGCGCTGCTTTTTGCGGAGCGGACTCAAGGGAGCCTCCACGGCCCAAATATGCTCCGAAGCAAAGATCAGCCCTGGGCACCTCTATCATTATTTCGAGAGCAAGGAAGCGATCATCGGAGCACTGTCAGAGGCATACCTTCAGACGGCAGCGGAACGCTTTAGAGCAGCAGTTGGCGGAGATCGCTCGGTAATCAATGCGATTCTTTCCGAAATGGACATGCAGGCGAAAGGGAGCCAGCCGGCCAAACTCGCGCTTATGTTCGAAGTCTTCGCCGAGAGTGCGCGCAACCCCGAAATGGCGAAGATATTGCGGACATACGACCTAAGCAGGCGTGGCGTGATGGCGGAAGTCCTACGTCACGGACAAAGGCGAGGCGAAATCGATCCCAAATTGGATCCGGAGGCTGGGGCGACGGCGGTAATCGGCCTTGTTGACGCAGCGAAAGCGATGACCCTTCGCGCGTCGCGATCCGACGTTAAAAAGGTTCAAGACACATTCAAGTCGATATTGACGGGACTTCTCCGTTCACCGACGCAAAAGGCAACGAAATCAACACCACCTTCCCGCTCGCGTCCATGATCGGGCCGAGACTGGTACGCCACGACGTACCCGCAAAAAAGGTCTTGCCCCCCATTCCAGCAAAGGCTGATTCGGCGAACACCGATCAGTGACCTATTGGACTTGCGGGGTGCGGCACGAAGGTTGCGAGTTCGCTCACGATCGTCGGGACACCGCTTCATCGAACGGATCGACAGCGACCGTCTCGAAGTCCGCGTCACGCTCGACCGGCGGCCGGATCGCTTGGCGTTGCACCTCGTCACGCTGCACCGGTGACAATGACGGACTGACGCCGACAAGTCGCTCGCCGCAGCCGGCGAGCCCAGCCGTCAGGATCGCGCCGCCTAGAGCGAGGCGGGAACGCATTTTGCTCATGGCGCGGCCCACCCGAACTGGACGCGGCAGAGCCGTTCGGAGACTTCCCACAGGCGGAAGGCGACTTCGGCGTCCTTGGCCTGGGGCGGCAGCTTCGCCTCCGCCGGGTGTCCACGCATCTCGTTCATCTTGTCGGGCCCATAGTACGTGCCGGGACGCGCGTCGGGCGAGGTGGCGGCGAAGAGGGTCGGCAGCGCGCCTTGCGCAGCCGGCTGGAACATAAACCAGAAAAGCCGCCGCGTAAGACCGAAGATGCTGCTTCGCCCGGCACCATTGGGCAGCAAATCGGTGCGCGAGACGCCGGGATGGGCCGCGAGGCTGGCGACACCCCAGCGGCCGCGATCACTGCGGCGCTGAAGCTCAAGCGCGAACATCAAGTCGGCCAGCTTCGACTGGCTGTAGATCGCCATCGGCTTGTAATCGCGCTCCCCCTGGAGGTTGTCGAAGTCGATCTTGCCATTGCGCGCCGCGACACTGGATATCGTCACCACGCGCGGGTCGCGGCCCTTGCGAAGCAACGGCATCAGTCCGGCCGTGAGCGCGAAGTGGCCGAGATAGTTGGTCCCGAATTGAAGCTCGAACCCGTCCGAGGTCACGCGCCGAACCGGCGGGACCATCACCCCGGCGTTGTTGATGAGCACGTCGAGGCTGGCGCGCGTGCCGCGCAGCCGCTCGCTAAAGGCGGCGATCGAAGTCAGATTCGCAAGGTCCAGCTCCTCGAAGCCAGCATTCGCCTGCGGCACTGCCTCGCGGATGCGGGCCAATGCCTCCGCACCCTTGGCAGGGTTGCGCCCGGCCACGATGACCTCCGCACCGGCGCGAGCAAGCGCCAGAGCGTCTTCGAAGCCGAGCCCTCCCGTGCCGGTTACGACGACGGATCGGCCGTGCAGCGATGGCATGTCGGCCGTAGTCCACTTTGCCATATCGATTCCTTTGGATCTCGACGCCCGAAGGCTCATTGCGTTCGCTGCGTCAACGACGCGACCACCGCCGCACCGGCCTTCGGGGCCTTCTCAACACAGCGAGCAACCCAGCACCCGATTCGTCCATTCGTCGCTTATATTAGATCGATCATTCGATCTATTTAATATTCAGAGAGCGGCCACGCAACTGCTCACCCCTGGTGGCGCTTGAATAATTACACTTAGTGTAATACGTTAACTACACTCAGTGCGAGTTTTTCGAAAGGATCTGCAATGCCGCGTTGGAAAGCGTTAGCCGCAGCCGGAATCGTCTCCATGCTCATCGCAGGCACCACCGGTGCCTTGGCCCAAAGCAAGAAGCCCGATGATATCGTCGGCATATGGGAAACCGACAGCCTCAAAATCGACATGTTCAATGCCGGCCCAGAATACAATGCGCGCCTGCTCTGGGGCGACAAAGTCGTCGAGGCCGACGGCAAGACGTTCAAGCTCGACGCCCACAATCCCGATCCGTCGCTACGGTCGAGATCTCTGAAGGGAATTGTGTTGATCAAGGGACTTACGCGGAAGGACGGGAAGTATACCGGAGGTACGCTGTATGACGGCCGTTCGGGACAAAGTTACAACTGCGACGCGGAAGTCGCCGAAGGCGAACTCCGGCTGCGCGGCTACGTGGGAGTTTCGCTTCTCGGCAGAACTGTCGTTTTCAGAAGGGCGTCGGCGGCGTCGGGCTCGAAATCCTGACAGCGGCGCCGGACGACGAAAGATCCCGGTACCTGGCGGCATTCCCGCCTCGGGCTCGGAATAGCATCATCGGAAGAGCCGACCTCTCAGCGCGGAAGCTTAGAGCTCGGCCTTCAAGTTCGCGAACGAATCGCGGAGATAGGCCGAGAGAGGGCGTTTTCCCTCCTCGGCGCCCCACGCGTCGAGCGCCAGACGCATCGCGCCGATCGACATCATGGCAACCGCGCGCAACGCCTTCCGTCGCTTCGGTTCCGGCCACATAATGCAGAGCGCCTCGAATACGGCCTGCTCGCTCTCGACATATTTGGCGTGGGTCCGGGCCGCCAATGCTTCGTTCGAGCGCATCAGCTTGTCGATCATGATGCTCTTGTCGGAGTGATAACGCGCCGTGAGTTTCAATAGAGCATTCTTCACTGCTTCAAGCGGGGGCTGCTTGGTGGACTGTTCCAAAACCACGCTCCTGAGCGCCTCCGCCAGTCCCCGCTGCCAAGCGAGCACAATCTCCTCCTTGGACTTGAAGTAGTAGAAGAAGGTCCTTCGCGAAATTCCCGAAGCTTCCGCGATTGTCTCGAGAGTGGTCGCGTCGTAGCCGTGCTTCACAAACAGTTGCAGACCCGTTTCGGCTATGCGTTGCAGGGTTTCGCGCCTTTTGCGTTCGCGAACCCCCTCTTCCTTCGGAGATGTGTTCTTCATGACCTATTTTCGCATGAATTTCAGCCCTTGGTGACCTTCATCGAGTGCAATAATGGATTCTTGCGCATAGTGCGATTCTCTGTCCAGTAAGGTCAAGAGCGCATGGTTTCCTTCTTCAGACAACGGCCGGTCTTCGCTGCTGGGATAGGCCGTCAGGATGCGAAGAGCAAGCCGCGGACAATAGCAGAGTCTGTATGTACGGCCTTGCGAAGCGAGTGCGGGAGTCCGGGCAAATTCGCCTTCTCGCCGAACGTCAATCCACTGGAGTTCACAGCGCTGCTTTGCAGCGGACGCAATCAGTATCTCAAGACGCCGGCGAGGCTTTTGAGCGCTCGGCAGCCCCGGCGATTTGGGCGGCCGTTGCATCCGGGTTCGCGGTGGCTCGCAGTGTTAGTATCCTCGATTCGTTCCACGACGACGCCTGCCAAGGTCGTACAGGCGGTCACGGCTTGCTCGGCATCGCCGACGAGAACGCGGCATAGCTCCGCGCCCGGGCGTATTGTCGGAAGTCGTCCGCGTCGAGCGGACCGAATGCCGCCGCCTTCTCGAAGGCTTCGGCGCATTTCGTAAATTCCGCGAGCATGTAGGTGGCACGCCCCAGGCCGACGTATCCGCTCGCGTCCCCGTGCTCGATTCCGTTGCGGAAGTGCTCGGCCGCGTCTTCGTAGCGACCAACCTTCAGATAGAGCGCGCCCAAGCCGAAGCTGGCTTCCGCAAGGCTCGGATCGAGAGCGAGCGCAGAGAGGAAAGCTTTTTCCGACTCTTCGGCATCGCCTCTCCTGCCGGTGAGAATCGCCAGTCGGAGCCAGGTGTCGGCGTGGACGATCTCCAGCTCCAACGCTTTGCGCAGGCAGGTCTCGGCCAGCTCGTCGCGGGAGAGGCATTCGTAGATGCTCGAAAGGTCGCGCCACAGCCGGACGTCGGTCGGCGCCAGGGAAAGGGCCGCGACGAACGCCTCCATGGCTAGTTCGTAGTTCTCTGCCCTACGGCACATCGATCCGAACTGACGCAACGTCGGCAAGGGTGCCCCGTGCCTCTCGAGGAGGGTCACGACAATGGGAAATCTATTCTTTAGATCATCCAACTTGCCGGAGACGCTATCGGCATCCAGCAGGGTAAGCGCCAAGTCGATCGAAGCTGTCTTCATCGGGCCGAGGTTCGTCTGTGCTTCGATGTGGTCCGCAGCGGCCACCAAGCCGGTCCGCAACGTACCCCGGAGGTGGCCCCGCTGAAGACGACCGGCCGTCACGAGCGCACCATCGTCACCAGGACCCCGCGGATGTCGCCCTCCGATTCGAGGGAAACCGACTGATGGTCCCCGCGGGTCGCTGACGATTCCCCGTGCGCAACTGCGATCGACTGAAGATTGAGGACAGCCGCCGCAAGGCAACGAATGAGACTCCGACGGTCGAACTTCATGGCAACTCTCCTTCGATAAATGAGAGGAAATCGTGCGAGATGTGTGGCTCTCGACGAAGCGGTTCGAGGCAGACGTTCGGTTCAAAGGTATTGCTGATGGACGATTTCGCGCCAAAGATCACGCGACGAACGGAAGACTGGTCGTCGCCCTTCCGGTGAGGCTCAGAATCGCGTTGGCCACGGCGGGAGCGATCAACGGCACACCGGGTTCGCCTGCACCCGTCGGGTTCTCCCGCGAAGGCACGATGTAGGTTTCGACGGAGGGGGCCTCGTCCATGCGAAGAACCCTGTAACCGTCGAAGTTCGTTTCCTGCGGAACGCCGCGATCAAGCGTTATGCGGCCGTAGAGCGCGGCGCTCAGTCCGAAGCAGACCCCACCCTCCATCTGCGCGGCAATCTGGTTCGGAGCTACGGCGACGCCGCAATCAACCGCGCAGACCACGCGGCGCACTTTCGGGATTCCTCCGCGCATGGATACTTCAGCCACCTGGGCGACGACGGTACCGAAGCATTCGTGAACGGCGAGCCCGCGTGCCCACCCGGCTTCGATCGGACCGGCCCAACCTGCCTTCTTGCAGACGAGCTCCAATACGGCGAGCCGACGGACATCGCCTGCCTTTGCGTAGATTGCGCGGCGGTACTCGGCCGGATCGCGCTTGGCCCGACGCGCGAGCTGGTCGACTGTATGTTCGATGACCATGGCCGTGTGAGAGTTGCCGACCGAGCGCCAGAATGCCGGAGGCACGGCGAGCTTCGGCGTGAAAACCTTGCCATCGACCACGGCCGCGACCGCGAGGTACGGCGAATTCTTGATGCCCTCGACAGCGAGTTCGTTGGCACCGAACGGAATCAGCGCCTGCGCCACGGTGTGATGGCGCCAGGCAGCCGGAAGGCCGGCGTCGCCGCACTTGATGGAAATCCTGTGGTGAACCATCGGCCGGTAGTATCCTGCGGTCATGTCGTCTTCTCGCGTCCAGACGAGCTTGACCGGCCTGCCGCCGCCCACGTGACGGGCAATGTTGACGCATTCGACAACGTAGTCGGACGTCATGATGCCCCGACGTCCAAACGATCCGCCCGCCGGCAGCGTTTCGATCTCGACCATGCCGGGCAGCGAGATCGCCGTCAGCGCGGCATTGATCTGGTCCATGGTCTGCACCTGCGACGCGAATGTCAGCTTCACCTTGTGTCCGTCGACCCGGGCGACGCAGTTCATCGGCTCCATTGGAGCATGTGCGAGATACGGGAAGTCGAACGACGTTTCGAAAAGTTCTCCATCGAAGGCCCGCTCGACATTGCCGACGGTCTGGAACGCCGCGCCCGTCACATCGGTTTTGCCGTTGGCGATATCGTGGTAGAGAGCCCGCAGTTCGTCCGACGAACGCGTCTCGGCCTTTGCGTCGTCCCAGGTGATCTTGAGCGCGTCGCGCCCGCGGCGCGCGGACCAGGTGTCTTCCGCAACCACCGCCACGCCACTCGCGATCTCGAACACGTCCACCACGCCGGGTATTCTTCGGGCCGCGCCGGCGTCGAAGCTGGCGAGCTTGCCTCCGAAACGGGGAGGGTGGGCGACCATTGCCGTGAGCATACGCGGAAGCTGGACATCCTGCGTGTAACGCGCAGTACCGTTGCTCTTGGATAGGCTATCCTTGCGGCGCACAAGATCCGTTCCGATCAATTTGTAGTCCTTGGGATCCTTGAGCGTCGGATTCGCCGGCGGCGTGACCTTCGCCGCGTCAGCGAGCAACTCAACGAAAGTTTCCCGACGGTCCGAACCGCCGTGATGCACGACGCCGCTTCGTACGTTGATCGAGGCGACGGGTACGCCCCACTTTCCGGCAGCAGCCTGCACGAACATCGCGCGCGCGGCGGCACCGGCGTGGCGAAGCTGGTCCCACGAGCCTGCGATGGCGCTCGAGCCCGCGGTAGCCTGGATTCCCATCACCGTGTTCTTGTAGATGGCGGCATTTGCGGGGGACGACTCGAGCCTGACTTTTTCCCAATCCGCGTCAAGCTCTTCCGCGACGATTGCCGCGAGCCCCGCGTGGGTGCCCTGCCCCATCTCCTGATGCTTGTTGACGACGGTAACCCAGCCCGCTTCGTCGATCTTGATGAACGGCCCGAACGCGCTTGGATCCGGGCTTTGCGCGCCGATGCTCAGCGCGCCAGACGCGACGGCTCCTATGTTTCTTGCCGTGTAACCGACCACTAGCGCCCCGCCCAGCAGGCTGCCGCCCAAGACCAGACGCCGGCGGGTGAGCACGGGCGATCGCGACGACCGTTCTTCGGATTTACGTTCGGACATCACGCGACTCCTGCCGCATCCTTGATCGCCGCTCTGATGCGCTGATAGGTCCCACATCGGCAGATGTTTCCACTCATGGCACCATCGATGTCGGCGTCGGTGGGCTTAGGGATCGCTTCAAGCAGCGCGGCGGCTTGCATGATCTGGCCGGACTGGCAGTAGCCGCATTGCGGAACGTCGTGCTTGACCCAAGCGGCAAGCAGGCGATGGTCTGCACCCAATCCCTCGATCGTCCTGATCCTCATGCCTTGCGCGTCGGCTACGGAAATCGAGCACGAACGCAGAGCCTGCCCGTCCGCATGAACCGTACAGGCTCCGCATTGGGCGACGCCGCAACCGTACTTCGTCCCGGTCAACCCGAGATGATCGCGGATGGCCCAGAGCAACGGCATGCGGACATCGCCGTCGAAGTTCCGGTCGTTTCCATTGACGTTGAGCTTCATCACCGCGCTCCTTGCCTCCGCCCCGGCCCGCGGCGGAGCGGCTAAATAATTGCACCAAGTGCAAAATGTATATCGCACTCAGTGCAACAACAAGCCCAGAGGTTGAGCTTTTATGCGGCCATTTGGCGCGTACACAATATCTTTAGTCTCTTTCGAGTTGGACTCAGCCCCCTTAAATAGAGCGACCGGTCTAATTCTCTTGACGCTAAAATTCGTCCTCGATAATAGATCGATCATTCCGTCTATTGTTCCGGGGGAATGCCATGCGATTGCTTCGAGCCCATCGTGGATCAGTCGACCCCCGCGGCTGTGAGAGCGACGCGGGTCACCAACTTGCCGCCGTGCCGAGGCGAATTCACAACACCTCCACTCTCGGAACTTGGTGGCGCCCGGCTTAGCGCTATTTGCGCCTCAGATCGGACAAAGTTGAATCCGGATGGCAGCCTCCTTCGACCGGAACGAACTTTGAATGCAAGGCCGAGGCAAGGAACCAAGTTACTACGCGGCGCTGGCGCGCTCGCAGAAAGAGGTCGAACAATGATCGATTGGGCAGGG
This sequence comes from Bradyrhizobium sp. Arg237L, assembly GCF_029990105.1. Lineage (NCBI taxonomy): Bacteria > Pseudomonadati > Pseudomonadota > Alphaproteobacteria > Hyphomicrobiales > Nitrobacteraceae > Bradyrhizobium > Bradyrhizobium sp. Arg237L. Next base: position 133,902 of record NZ_JAQMIL010000015.1, read on the forward strand.
AAACCAGCCAGGCGAACGATCGCGGCGCTTATGGCCGTTGCGGTATCAGGGCCAATCCCTCAATCGGCCATGGCTGCGACGGTCTATGCGCGGTATTCGCTGGCTTATCTGGGGGTTCGGGTCGGCGAGGTTAAGACGGCGAACGACATTGGCGCGTCATCCTACCAAGCTGACCTTGATGCCCAGCTAACGGGCGCCGCGAGAGTCGCTATGTCGTATAAGATCAACATGAAGGCGAATGGGCTTGTCCGCGAAGGAGCCCTTCTTCCCTCGCACTTCACGACCAGCCAAGTCGGGACCGGCAGAGCGCAAAGCATACGGGTGTCGCTCAAGGGCGGCAACGCGCAAACCACCGAGATTGATCCACCGATCGAAGATAGCGCGGCACTGGTTCCTTTGAAGGAAGAATACAAGCAAAATGTGGTCGATCCCGTTAGCGCACTCATACTGACTGTTCCGCCCGGTGACGATGGAGTGGGCCCCTCCTCCTGCAACCGAACCTTGCGCGTGTTCAACGGTGTTTTCCGGGCGGATATAACCCTCTCTTACCTCAGGACGGAGCAACTCAAGACCCGAGGCTATTCCGGTCCCGCGGCCGTATGCTCCGCGCGGTTCGTCCCTCTCGCGGGTCACGACCCAAATTCGTCGATGACAAAATTCATGGTCGCCAACCAGGGTATCGAAGTTCGCCTGGCTCCGGTGAGGGGCACCTCAATGGTCATGTTAGTCTCGGCGACCGTACCCATGCCATTGGGTACCGGAGTCATAAAGCTCGAGGAACACAAGACGCAATAACTGCCCGTCGGCACGCGCCAGTGAAGCAGTCCCAGTTTCGACTCGATTCATCGACTTCCGAAGGAGGTTAAACGCCTTCCCGCCGCAAGCGACATCATGGGAGAGCGCTCAGGCCGGCCGGAAAATCTTTCCCATCGTGCCGGCTACAGGCGCGGGAATGATCTCCTTCCGGCGCTGATGCTCGAAGGGTGCGGACGATCAGTTGCCGCGATGGACGTGGGCCGCATCATGCGGATCCGGACCCACGTTTCCCCGACACGGTGTTCGAACCAACGACGCCATACGACTAGCGCTCCTGCCCCACTCGGCTGAGAGTATTTGCCGCATCGGGATCCTCTGGCACGACGTAGAGGAGAGTGCCCGCGACCGCAGATATCAGGGAGGCCCCACCCATGAAGGCCGCGATCGCGTACCAGTTCCCCGTTGCGCCCAACAAGTAGGTCCCCATCAGAGGCGCCGTCGCACTGCCGAAGATCGTGCCCAAGGTGTATCCGATGGCCATCCCGGTATAGCGAACCTTGAGCGGAAATACCTCGGTATAGAATGTGGGCATCACGCCGTAGTTTGCGGCAAACGGAACGAACATGATGATGAAGCCGAGCAGCATCAGGCTGAAGCTCCTGGTCTCCAGGAGCGAGAACCAAATGAATGGCGCCACGGTCATGACGGCTGCGCCTGCGACGAAGATCATCTTGCGATTGATCCTGTCAGAAAGCCAGCCGAAGAACACCATGGCTACTGCAAGGAAAAGGAAGGCACCCATCACCAGGATGAGCATTTCTCCACGCGGGACGCCCAGATGTTGGGCATAGGAGAGGGAAAAGACAGAAGCCGTATAAAAGAACGTACCGGCACCGACGTATGCCAATGCGAGAAGGATTAGCCGCCCCTTGTAATCCTTAAACGTCTCCAGGAGGGGCGTCTTCACGAGGTGCGCCCTGCTCTTAACTTCTTCGAAGTCAGGGCTCTCGGAGACACGCGCGCGGATCACCATTCCAACCACAACCAGAATTGCGCTCAGAACAAATGGAATTCGCCAACCCCAGGACAGGAACTGAGACTCATCCAGAGCGCTCAGGGCCAAGAAGGCCAGATTCGCAAGAATGAGGCCGAATGCCGATCCCGTGTTGACGATACTCCCAAACAGGCCGCGTCGCCCGGGGCCGGCGTGCTCCACACTGATCAGCACGGCCCCGCTGTACTCTCCGCCCAAGGAAAAGCCTTGAACAATGCGGACAACGACGAGCGTTACCGGTGCCCAGATCCCGATTGCATCATAAGTCGGCAGGAGCCCGATCAGGAATGTCGCGCCACCCATCAAAGACAAGGTGATGATCAAGGAGGACTTGCGCCCGATCCGATCCCCGAGATGACCAAATACGGCCGCCCCAATGGGGCGCGCAATAAAAGCAACCGCGAAAGTGGACAGCGACAGCAACGTGCCGACAAGCGGATCAAAAGAAGGAAAGAAGAGCCGTCCAAAAACCAGAGCGGCCGCGATTCCATAGACGAAAAACTCATACCATTCGACGATAGTCCCCGCTAAGCTCGACGCAAGCGCCTTCGTTGCGTCGGCGCCGTCCACAACCTCACTTTCAATCGTAACTGTCGACATATCAATCCTCCCATTGGATTTTGGTTTTGGCGCATCCATCAAAAGCCCGCACTGTGGTCTTGGCTTTGTTGACGCTTCGAAGTCGGATGCTCGCTCCCAAAGGAAGCCGGATCGCCATTTGTGGAAATGCGCTGACTCCTTTAAGCTGCTTCTTTTTGTGACGTCCTTAGTGCTCCTCAATCAATGCTCTGAACTGGAGTTTCTCCTGAACGCCTCGGGATCAGCTCGCCACTGCGTCAATGCTCTACGCCTGCGCTGATCAAGGCTCAGGGCTGAAAAGGTTGGACGTTCCAGCCGAGTGTCGACGAAGTGTGGCCTGGGTACTCAATGCGCCGTTCCAGCGGCTCAGCAAGCAGCCGCCCAACGTGAGCGCCAACGAAACGACCCGCCAATGTTGCCTTGATACCTGTGGAGCAAGGCGAGCCCTTTTCTCCAGCCAGACGCCTTGACCACAGCGTCGATGGAGGACCGTCTAGAGAACGCCGAGGTCGACAAGGACCGCCGCCAGCCGCTTCTCGTTTTCAACCGACAGTCGTCCTAGGGGATTTCTGGCCGGTCCGACACTCAGTCCCAGCACGTGGAGCGCGGCCTTGACGGCCTTCGATAGGCCGAGTTCGACAAGGAGATTGGCCAACGGTAACAGCTTCTCATGCTGCTTCCTGCCTTCGACCAGGTTCGATTCGACGACCACTGTGCGATGAAGTGCTACGCAGCGGGATGGCACTATGTTTGCCATGCCGGTTGTCCATCCGCGCACACCCAGGCAGAAGGCGGGAAAAGCATATGGATCAAAGCCGCCGCCAAGCACCTCGAAGCGATTGCCGAACCTGGACTTCAGCAGCGAAATACGGTTCACGTCCATGGTCGCTTCCTTGATCGCGACAAGGTTTTCGATGTGGACCATGCGAGCGATCGTATCGCCGGTCAGATCAACCTGCGACGTGAACGGGTTGTTATACAGCATTACCGGCAGCTTGACGGACCGAGCGACCTTCTCCACGTGTGCGACGACCTCGTCGGCCCCCAAAGCATAGTACGTTGGGATGCTGATCATCACGCCGTCAGCCCCACTGGCCTCGGCATGCTCGGCCAGGCCGATCGTCTCTTTCGTGGTGATAGCGGAGATTCCGATCACCGCAGGGATGCGGCCTTTCGTGATCGACACGGTCGCCTCGGCGAGTTGCTGGCGTTCAGGAGTGCTGAGATAGGCAAATTCACCGGTGCTGCCGAGAGGAATTACGGCATGCACGCCTCCCTCGATCACGTGGTTCAGCAACCGCTCGTATGAGCGCAAATCGATACGTTCGCCTGACTCGTCGAAAGGAGTGACAGGAAAGGCAAGGACTCCCTGGAAAAGTTCTTTCGCCATTTCAAACCTCATCTTTTCTGAATGGCTCTCGAGCCGGACTTGGATCTGTCATGGGCAGGAACCAAACCACATATCAGGCTGTCTGACAAGTAGGTCACCTGATATCAGGTAGCCGGATTATCTTGCGAGGATCGGTCCGCTTTTGTAGAGGTCTTATTGAGCACCAGAGGGCAGGTAGCGGGCGATGGACTTGAAAACTCAAAAAGCACTTCCCCGCGTGACAAAAGTGTCGCTGGTAGATGAAGTCATCGCCGCGATACGCACGATGCTGACCGAGGCCTGGAGCGTCGGGAGCAAGCTTCCTTCCGAGCAGGAACTTAGCCGGCAACTGGGAGTTGGCCGCTCCACGGTACGCGAAGCGCTGCGTGTGCTTGAGCATCTCGGCCTTGTCGAATCCCGCAGTGGGCTGGGCACCTTTGTCATCGAACAGCGGATGACCCCGCCTAGGATTAAATACCCACAAAGCCCGGAAGCCTTGGTGCAGCTCTATGAGTTTCGTCGCGCGATCGAGATTCCCTCAGCACGTCTGGCGGCAGAGCGCCGAACCGCCGAACAGTTGGCAAACATCAAGGCGGCGTGGCGCGATTGCGAACTCGCGGTGAAGCGCGACAGTGCTGATGAGTTTGCGCGGCTCGATTTCCTCTTCCACGCCGCGATCGTGAAGGCCGCGCATAATCGTTTTTTCCTGGAAACCTTTTTCAGCGTGCAGGACTCCTTTGCCAATAACGTCACGCTGATCCTCGGACAGGGTCAGCTCAAGAGCATGCTGCATTTCCATGACGGGTTGATCGAGGCGATCGAACGACGTGACGCCAAGGCCGCCGCCCGTGCGGCTGAAGACAATTTCAAGGAAACTGATGTACGCATACGATTGCTGTTGCAGAGCACCAACGGCGTAGACAAGCCGAAGAAGCGATAGTCTACGCGATGTGCCGCTGGTCTAGCAGCGGAATGGGGGAAAGCTGCATGGTGGCGCGCCGGCATAGACGTTCGCAATTCGTCGAACCCAAACATCCCGGTTCGTCAGAGCCGTTTGAAAACCGTTTTAATCCACTGCTCCCTGCAATGAACCATATTTGCATCCCCTGAGCGACGAGACGATCGCTCAGGTGTCCACCCCGAAGGACGGCCGGTAGCCATGTCGATGACGAACCCAGCCAAGTAGCCGCAAGCAGCCCATCGCGCCAGCCGCCGTGGGCGCTAAAGTTTCCGCTTCTCCTCATCATTCAGGACCTCTTTCTCCTGATCGGTCAAGTCACCGTGACCCAAGACCTGCACCGCTCCGTTTGTGTTGTATGTCTGCCGCCCCTGCATTTTGCGCGAACGCTCGTCGTCATTGCTATTCGGCGCAACACCATCACCGCCGCCGAAGCCGAGGAATTCGACGATGATGATCGAGGGCTGTTCTGCGGTTCCGGTCTGGGCCGGTTTCGCCACCTGTTGGGCGGCGCCGGCGGTGTTCGACGCCTCGGTGAGACCGCCGATGTTCGGGGCGTGGATTGTGGGCACACCGGTCGTATTGCCCTGCGCCTGGATATTGGCGGCGCTGAGGATCTGCAGCGCCGCGAGGTTGACGTTACCCGAGGAGCGGATGCCCGCCTCGCCCGCATCGATCGTGCCGAGCGGTGCGATCAGATCGACATTGCCCGCAGGAATGCCCGGGATCGGGTTGAGGGTCGCGATGCCCGCACCTGAGGACGGCACATTCGGCGACAGGGTCACGCCGCCATAATCGTCATAGACGCGCCTTGCCGGCGTGTAGACGATCGTGCTCTTTGCGCCGCGGCCGGCGTTGATGTCGCCTTCCGCCGACCAGATCAAGATATCTCCGCCGAAGGTGGTCATGATGCGCGACAGGCCGAGCAGCACGCTGCCCTTGGAATACATCTGAATGTCGCCCTCACCCTGCGTGATGATACCCGCACTTGACGGCGGCACCGTGCCTTCCACGCCGACGATGATCTGCCCGTTCGGCGCGAGCATCTGGATGTTGCCGCCGAAGTTGGTGCGGATACTCGACCCTCCGAAGATGGTGATGTCCCCCTTGCGCTCGGTCGGATTGCCATTGGCGTCCGTCTCGGGGAACAGCATGGCGATCGCCTCGCGGCCGCGCAGATAGGAGTTGAAGCGCATGCTGTTCGGATCGTTGTATTCGCGGCCGCCTTCGCGCAGCTCGGCGAAGTGGACCTGGCGCAGGAAGATCGCGCGTTGTTCGACCGGAAGCGCATCGAAAAAAGCGATCGCCTGCTCGACCGTGCCCTGGAAGCCGAACCGACCCTTGAGCCATGTGCTCAATTCGGCTTCGTAGATCTTCGCGACCTTGCCGGGTTGATCGGCCAGAGGGACACCGGGCTGCGCGAGGTTGGCCGGATCGAGATAGCGCGCTGCAAGAGCAGCGTAGTCCGGACCGCTCGATCCAACGCCGGCCTGCAGGACAATATCGGCACCGGGACGCAGATCCCCCGCGACCAGCGGGCCGACGCTGGAAAACGGACCATTGACCAGCGTCCCCGGATCGGACTGGAAGACGTTGCGGCCGGCCGTCACTTCCAGCGAGGTACCGAGAAGAGTGATCGACTTGCCGGCTGCCGGAGCCAGAACGTCCGGCAGGCACCGCGGGTTCCAGCCTCGCGCCTTCCAGCGTCGAGTTCACGCGCCGCTCACGGACTGCTGATCGCGGCAACGGAACCGGACGCATCGCGGTTCCGTTGAAGACCGGGGGCCAACTTGGGAGAACCATCCAATGCGTAGACTGATTATCGCCGCCACCGCACTGGCGTTCATTTCGTCGGCCGCTTCAGCACAGACCACCGACAAGGCCGGCGGCGCGACTGGCCAAGCGGCACAGAGCGACAATGCGAGCAAGGATGATGCGTCGAAAATGGCGCCGAAGAAGAGCTCGAAGAAGGTGGCCAAGAAGTCGTCGAAGAAATCCGGCGAAGACACGATGCATCAGTAAGACAGGATTCATGGGGATCAAGGCCGTCCTTCGGGGCGGCCTTTTTTGATGTGCCCTCGTCGCTGTGCTCACCGTCCTTCCGTCCGGATTTCCACTGAATTTGCAGGCCACTGCACGCACCGGGAGGAACATTTCCCTTGGTGTCGAATTACCGGCTGAAGACCTCCGGGCATGGACGTGTGATGCTGAACCTCTTTGACGATTCGGAAGAAGAAGCAGAGATCGAAAAGATCCTGGCGCATCACACCGCCATCAGCGCCGACACTGACGAGCAGCAGTTTCGCGATGTGCTTCAGGCGCTGCCCGCCGCGATCTACACGACGGATGCGGAAGGCCGCATCACCTTCTTCAACGAGGCCTGCATCGAGTTTGCCGGACATGTGCCTGCCATCGGCGACATGTGGTGCGTGAGCTGGAAGCTGTTCCGCCCGGACGGCACGCCGCTTCCGTATGGGGAGTGTCCGATGGCGGTCGCGCTTCGTGAGAACCGCCCGGTCCGCAACATGGAAGCAATCGCCGAGCGGCCCGACGGCTCGCGCATCTGCTTCATGCCGTATCCCACACCCTTGCGCGACGCTGACGGCCGGCTGATCGGCGCCGTCAACATGCTGGTCGATACCACCATGCGCAAGCAGGCCGAGGAGCGCATGATGCGGCTCGCCTGGGAGGTCGATCATCGCGCCAACAATCTGCTCGCGGTGATCCAGGCGATCCTGCGCCTGACCAAGGCCGATACCGCGCAGGAGTTCCAGGCGGCCTTCCAGGGGCGCCTCAGCGTGCTCGCCAATGTGCAGCGGCTGTTCTCGGTCTCACGCTGGACCGGCGCCAACATCCGCGCGATCATCGAACAGGAGCTCAAGCCCTATGCGGTACACGACTCGAGGCGGGTCGCGATCGACGGCGGCGATTTGAGGCTGACGGCCACGGTGGCGCAGGCGATCGCGGTCTCCGTGCATGAGCTCGCCACCAACGCCGCCAAATATGGCTCGCTCTCTAGCCCCTCGGGAAAGATCGCCGTCAGTTGGCGGACCGATAACGCCAACCTTTCCCTGCGCTGGCAGGAGAGCGGCGGTCCCAAGGTGGCCGCGCCCACCCGGACCGGATTTGGCGTCGGCGCCGTCGACGGCGTGGTTCGCACGTTGAGCGGCACCATCACCCGGCAGTGGGAGCCGGAGGGGCTGATCTGCGAATTCTGCTTCCCGGATATCGCGGCGTAGGCCCAAGCCCCCCTTACATCTGCACCTCGATCAGCCTCGGTCCCGGCTCGGCGATCGCCTCCGCGAGCGCCTTGTTGAACTCCTCAGCAGTCGCGACCGCGCGGCCCGGCACGCCCATGCCCTTGGCGAGCGAGACGAAGTCGATGGTCGGCCGGTCGATCTTCAGCATGTCCTGCGCCCGCTTGCCCGGCTCGCCGGCGCCGACGCCATCGAACTCGCCGCGCAGGATCTGATAGATGCGATTGGCGAACACGATGGTGACGACGTTGAGGTTCTCGCGCGCCTGCGTCCACAGCGCCTGGATCGTGTACATCGAAGAGCCGTCGCCGACCATGCAGATCACCTTGCGATCGGGAGCGGCTACGGCAGCGCCGGTCGCAACCGGCGGCGAGAAGCCGATCGAGCCGCCCATGTTCTGCAGCCAGTCATGGGGCGCTGCGGCCGCCGTCGGCGGGAAGAAGCCGCGGCCGGTGGTGATGGATTCATCGACCACGATTGCGTTCTCCGGAATTGCGCACGCGATCGCCTGCGCGATCGAGGCAAACGTCAGCGCACCGGTCGGCTTCGCAAGCTCGACGAGCTTCTGCGGCTTGACGTCCTGCGGCTTGGCCCCGAGTGCGCCGGCGAGCGCCTCCAGCGCCGCCACCGAATTCTCGCCGCCCGAGGTCATGCGATGCACCTCGCAACCCTCCGGCTTCAACAAGCTCGGCTTGTTCGGGTAGGCGAAGAAGGCGACGGGGTCGTTGGCCTCGACCAGCACGATGTTCTTGAAGTCCTTGAGGATCGGCAGCGCCTGCTCGATCACGTAAGGAATGCGGTCGATCAGGAAGCGGCCTCTGCCGCGGGCCATCTTCGGATTGTAGGTCTGGCCCATCACCTTGCAGCCGGTCTTGCCGGCGATCTGCTGCGTCAGCGCCAGCCCATGCTCGGTCAGCGCGCTTCCCGTCAGCAGCAACAGGTTCTGCGCGCCACCTTCGCGCAGGACCTTGGCCGCCGCTTCCACCGCCTGGGCGGAATAGTTCGGCCGCTGGGTTTCCGCCGGGACCTGCGCGATGCCGTCGGCCTCGTTCCAGGCGGTGTCGGCCGGCAGGATCAGGGTCGCGATCTGCGGCGGCGTGCTCTTGGCAGCGGCAATCGCGGCAGCGCCATCGGCGGCGACCGACTTGGCATCCGGCGAGGTCCTGACCCAGGCCGACATCGGCCGCGCCAGGCCCTCGATGTCGGAGGTCAGCGGCGCGTTATAGGCGATGTGATAGGTCGCGTGCTGGCCGACGATGTTGACGATGCCGGAATTCGCCTTCTTGGCGTTGTGCAGGTTGGCAAGGCCGTTGGCGAGACCGGGGCCCAGATGCAGCAGCGTCGAAGCGGGTGTTTCCTTGATACGGAAATAACCGTCGGCCGCCCCCGTCACCACGCCCTCGAACAGGCCGAGCACGCAGCGCATGCCCTCGACCCTATCCAGCGCGGCGACGAAATGCATCTCCGAGGTGCCGGGGTTGGTGAAGCAGACGTCGACGCCGCCCGCGACCAATGTCCGCACCAGACTTTCCGCACCATTCATGTCTCGCTCCCGCATTCCCGCGATGTTGTGTTGGCCCAAGTCGAGTGTCTCAAGCCTGGCGTCCCAGGCTCAGATCAACCATTGTTCGCCCGTTTCGTCAAAGGTTTAGCGGGACATTGCTGCCATCGTTTCCGATGTGTTGCCTTTTTTAACCGCGGTGTCCGAAAATCCGTTGCTCACGGCGGCGTGGGTTGCGCATTCGAACAACTTATGGCCTCACTTTCGTGAGGTTGGAAATAACGCGAGGAAGGCAATGACACGGGGCAGGGTTTTGCTGGCGGCGGCGCTCTTGATGCTGGGAGGCGCCGGCCAGGCGCAGGCCCAATTCTTCGACACCCGCGACATCATGGGCGGAGGCCCGAACTTCTTCGGCACCGGCGCGAGCCCGATCCAACGCGCGACCGTGATGTACCCGAGCCATTATGCGCCGGGCACCATCATCATCAACACCGCCGAGCGACGGCTCTATCTCGTCCTCAATGACGGCCAGGCGCTGCGCTATGGCATCGGGGTCGGCCGCGACGGCTTCCGCTGGAGCGGAACCCATCGCATCACCGCCAAGAAGGAATGGCCGAGCTGGACGCCGCCGGCGCAGATGCTGCGGCGCCGCCCCGACCTGCCGCGCCACATGGCCGGCGGCGTCGAAAATCCGCTTGGCGCCCGCGCGATGTATCTCGGCTCGACGCTCTACCGCATCCACGGCTCCAACGAGCCGGAGACGATCGGACAGGCGGTATCGTCGGGCTGCTTCCGCATGACCAACGAGGATGTGGTGGATCTCTATAGCCGCGTTTCCGTTGGCACCACTGTCGTCGTCAAGAACTAGCACGGCACGGGAACCGGCGCTGCCATGCGCAGGCGCGTCCCATCCTATCTTGCGCGCGCACGATGATTGCGGCAGCGTTATAGCGATGTGCACGCTTCGCCGTATCCTGGCTGTCCTCGTCCTTGCAATCGCCCCGGCCGCGATCATGCCCGGCCTCGTTGCGCCGCCGGCATGGCCGGGCGAGAACCCATCGATCGCCGCGCGTCAGCGCAACGAGAAGAAAGCCTTCACCGATAGCGAGATCATCGAAGGCTTCATGAAGACGGCGTTCGGCGCCGAGTACCACCTCGCCGGCCGCGTCGACCGCATCCGCAAATATGACTCCCCGATCAGGGTGTTCGCCGATGGCACCCGCGCCGACCGCAAGGCGCAGCTCGGAAAGATCGTCGGCGACATCGCCGCCAAGGTCCAGCATCTCGACATCGCCATGACCGAGAGCAGCGAGATCGCCAATGTGAGGGTGAAGCTGGTACGCGACCGCGATCTCTATCGCACCATCACGACCTTCTATGGCAGCGAGCGGGCGAAAGAGATCCGCTCCTCGCTCGACCCGCAATGCCTGAGCGGCTTTCGCAAGAACGACAATTTCGAGATCGAGCATTCGGACGTGATCCTCACGGTCGACAACGGCGACTTCGTCTTCTTCGATTGCGCCTATGAGGAACTGCTGCAGTCGCTCGGCCCGATCAACGACACCTCCAGCGTGCCCTGGACCATGTTCAACGACAACGTTTCGATGGGCTATTTCGACGTCTACGACCAGTATATCCTCAACCTGCTCTACGATCCCCGCATCAAGGCCGGCATGACTGTGCAGGACGTCAAGGCCGTGCTGCCCGACGTCCTCGCCGACGTCCGTGCCTGGGTGAAGAAGGTGAACAATCTGCCGGAGTGAGGGATGCGCCGAACCCATCATTCGCGCCGCTCGTTTCATCGCGATGGGTTTCGCTGCGCTCTACCCATCCTACGTCGGATTCAAACCGTGGATATAAGTCCGCGTTCTCGCGGCGCGTTACGCCCGAGCTTTGCGTAGCTTTCCACCCTCCTCGAATACAGAGGGCGCAGGGAAAGCCGGGTGCTGGTTGCACCCGTGGGTCCCGTGCAACAAAAAGCACGGGGGTAG